>JAPLFX010000122.1 GCA_026390445.1 Pseudomonadota bacterium | reverse complement strand
TTCAGTGGCGCAACGGCCGCGATAGCGCCGGTTAAATCGAGATAAAAAGTCGACAGCTGGCCGCTGTAGAGCACCGTTTGGTCGGCGCCTGCGGCAAACTTCGCGCCGCTGATCGGCTGGGTGGTCTTGATCTGAATCGAGCATCCGCTCAGGCCGTTACGGATGCCATCAGCGCTGAACGACACCACTCCTGCGTTTAGCACGCCCGTCACGTTTGGCAGACAGTCACCGAGGACGTAGAGATAGCCTGCTTGGTTGCGGTCGGTGCTGCTGAGGTTGTCCAGTTGGACGATGACGGTGCCGACCGCAGCTGCCGGTGGCAGCTTGCGCTGCGGGTTAAGGCAGGCGGTCAGAGTTGCGGAGATGACCCAGGCCGTCGTCAGACAGGCATTTCTGTAGCTTGCGCATGTCATCGCTAGTTCCTTGTGCGCCTATGTCGACCGTTATGGTCGGAATAGACTTGACGCTTGGTCCCTTAGTATGTTGAATTCCATGATCATTTTATCATGACTCGAGGCCTTTTATGAAATCCGTTAAAACCAGCGAGCGCAAAGTGGATAGCCACCGCTGGTTTAGCGAGGCCTTGGACCAGTACCTGGCCAAGAAGAACCTCAAGCAGACCAAGCAACGCCAGGCTATCGTTCAGCTCTTTCTCGAGCTGAAGACCCACGTCTCGGCTGAGGCCTTGCGCGCCGCCGCGCAGGGGGCCGGGCTGGACGTCGGTCTGGCGACGATCTACCGAACCCTCAACCTGCTGGCCGAGGCCGGTCTCGCCGAGCAAAAGCAGTTTGGTGATGGCCACTTCGTCTACGAGATCGTCCGGCCAGGGGCGCATCACGATCATTTGATCTGCCTCGATTGCGGTAAGGTCCTCGAGTTCGAAAACGCTGAGATCGAGCGCCTTCAAGAAAAGGTTGCCGCGCTGCACGAGTTTCGCCTCACCAGCCATCGCCTCGATCTGTTCGGGCACTGCTTGAAAAAGGTCTGTGCGAATCGTCGCGCCTGATCCACCGTGAGCGCGCGGTCACCGGTCGTCTCGATCAGTGGCTATTCGCTGGTCTTGCCGGTTCTTTTTTGGTTGTTGAATTTCTCCAGCTGATTGGAGAATTTGCCGCCGGATTTATCGACATGTCCAGCCAGCATGGCAAAGCCTCCGATCAAGGCGCCGCCGGCGATGAGAATGATCAGGATAGCCTTGACGGCGGTGTTGTAGTCAAAGCTCTTGGCCTTGCGCCTAGCCCGGATACGGCGGATGGCCGAACTTGCCGGCGAGGACTCCGCTTTGCTCGCTTTGAGCAGGGGCAGCTCCTGCGGTTGCAGGGTCGGAAAGACCTCTAGGGCCTCGGTCTGGCGCGCTTCTGGTTGGGCGTTGAGGCTTGCCTGCAGGAGGTCGGTGGCGTCCATCGGGGATTCGGCCAAGGCTGTGGATAGGGCCTCGGAGTCATCGACCGGTTTCGGTCGGACTACGGCAGGCTTGGCCGGATTGAGGCGAGCCTCGCCGCCGCTGATCCGCGAGCTGATAAAGCCGTTGGACAGGTCGGCTTTCTCCAGGCTGGTCGAGACCATGCGGATCAAACCGTGGCCTAAGGCCGTCTGCTCCGGTGGGTGCAGGTCGGCTAAGTAGCCTTCGACGAGGTTGATAAACGGCGGTGCAGTTGGGTGTGTGTCCTGAAAGGTATTGGTCAACTTGACGTAGGGGTGGCGGCCGATCATCCGTCGCAGCAGAGGCGAGTCGATGCGACACAAGGCAAAGTTACCGATCGGAAAGGGCAGCGCGAGCTGGGTCGCTTGGGGGTGAATCCGTTGCAGCCTGGCGGTAAAGCTGATCTCAGCGCGCGAAAAGCGATGCGGCGAGGCGATGTTGGCGCCGCTTTTATCGTCGGCCTCACGCACCGTCTGGCGCAGGGGGATGTAGCGATTGATAATCTGCTGGGCAAGGGTCGCCGGCAGGCGCGCAAATTGAATCACCCGTTGCTGCGGCCAAGCATTCTGTACTTCGGTGAAGTCGGGGATCTTACCGAGGATGATCACCGTGGTCTGTTCTTGCAGATTGGCCATCATCGCGGCGAAGCGTTCGCCGCTTTCTTCCAGACACAGCAGGTCTTCGATGACCACGACATCGGGAGTGAAAAAGCGTGGCTCGTCGATGATACTTTGCTTTTGCATCGCCGTTTGGATCTCGAACATCGGACCATCAAAGTGCATCTGCACCTGGCCGCGCAGCTCGGGGGTCGGCACGGCGATAAAGATGCGGCAACGCGGCCCAGGGTCATGCTTGGCCAGGTCGGCGAAGACGGGAGCGATGGTTGCCTCGGAGTTCGTGCCGATATGCCAGCGCGCGACGGCGGCATCCGAAAAGCGGTAGAGCATATGACTGCGCTGCGTCTCGATGACCTCGAGGCTGATAAAGGGGACTCCGAGGGCGGCGGCGAGGGGGCCCTTGAGCTTGAGTGCGGCCCCCAGCGGCGGCCGAATCCGGCACTCAAAGCGCAGGTGCTTGGAGCTGATCCATGTCAGGCGCGCGGCTAAGGACACCGCAGCGATGTCGTTCAGGGTGATTTGGCCGGTCGGTTGGATAAACGGCATCGGCTTGCCGGCCGTGGCGTAGATGAAGCGCGTGAGGAAGGACTTCGTGTCCAAATCGTAGGGAATGATGTCGCGAAAATTGGCGCAGGTGGCGAGCACATTGATCGATTCGGTGGTCTTTGATCTGACCATAACCATTCGAGCCCCTTGCACTTCAGCTAGGCTCATAAAGGTCAGGAGGATTTTTTCGGTGAGCTTTTCCTCGAAGGAGTCGCTGACGACGATCACCCCAGCGCGCTTGTTGACCAGAGTCGTGACGAAGGACTCGAGCGACGAGAAAAAGTGGACATCATAGCCCTTTTGATTCAGCAACAACCCGCGCTCACGCAGCTCTGGCGTGATGTCGTCAGCGAGCCAATAGGTCCGGCGCTTGGAAGTTTTTGCAGTCACGGCTCTCGTCCCCTCCTCGCAGTCTTATTCGGCGTTCACCTGAGCAAACTTAAGCTCGGGACTGTACTTTTGTTGCCGGTGTGCATTTTCTGGGCTTTTGCGTTGCACAGGCGCGCCAGTATCATCCTGTTGCGACTCGTTTAAGGCGCGGAATTGTGCGATCATGGCATAGGTGAACTGCTCAAGTTGGCGAGCTAAGTGGCGACAAGAGTCTAGTGGGTTCTCTAGTCGTTCACGAGAATACAATTGGGGAGAGGCTGATGGTCTTCGCACGGGGATGGGTTTTGGGAGTAAAGAGCGTCTTGTGGTCGCTTTTGGCATGTTCAGCCTTCGCCACCGACGGTTTTGCGCTCAATTGCCAACAGACTCGTCAGCTAGTGGGCGTCTACTTGAAGATGCATTTTTCGCATCACGAGTTCGACGCCGAACTCAGCCGGCGGACGCTCGACAACCTGATCAAGTCGTGGGATTCGGGCAAGGTCTACTTCTTAAAAAGCGACGTCAAGGAGTTCGAAGACAAATACGCTGGCAAGCTTAACGAACTGATCATGGACGCCGATTGTCGGCCGATTGAGCAACTCGCCAAAACCTTCGCCAAGCGCTTCAACGAGCGTCAAAAGGTCATCAATGATTGGATCGCTGCCAAGCACGACTTCAAGGTGGACGAGTCGATGCTGATCGATCGCAAGAAGATGGACTACGCCGCCACCACCGAAGAGGTGTCCGAGCGCTGGCGCCAGCGCGTCAAGTTTCAGCTGTTGCAGCTCAAGGGCACCCTCAAGGATTTGGACAAGGCCAAAGAAAAGCTGCATAAGCGTTATGTTCTGGCCGAGAAGCGGCAAAACGAGCTGACCAGCGACGATATGTACAACATCTTTCTAAACTCCTTCTCGTTGGCTTTGGATCCCCATTCTGAGTACATGTCACCCGAATCCCTCGAAGACTTCCGCATCTCCACCCGACTGTCGCTAGAAGGCATCGGCGCGGTGCTACGCAGTGAGGACGGCTTTACCACCATTCAAAGCCTAGTACCTGGCGGCGCCGCAGCCAACACCGGTAAGGTCAAGGCCAACGACAAGATCATCGCGGTCGCCCAAGGTGAAGAGCCACCGGTGGACGTCATCGATATGGACCTACGTGAAGTCGTCAAACAGATCCGCGGGACCCACGGCACCGAGGTGCGCCTGACCCTGGTCCGCGATGACGCCGGCAAAACAACCCAGTTGATCGTGCCGATCATCCGCGAGCAGATCCAGCTCAAGGACCGCGCGGCAAAGTCGGCGGTCTATCCCGTGACGATCACCGAAGCCGGCGGCGCGACCAAGCAGCTCAAGATCGGCGTCATCGATCTGCCGAGCTTCTATATGGACTTCGAGGGTCGGCAGAATCACGAGAAGGGATACAAAAGCTCCTCCGTCGATATGCTCAACGAAGTAACCAAGCTGAAGAAGGCCGGCGTCGATGCGATGGTGGTCGATCTGCGCTCCAACGGCGGCGGTAGCCTCGATGAGTCGATCGACATCGCCGGGCTGTTCTTCGACAAGGGTCCTGTCGTCCAGATCAAAGATACCCGTGGCTCGGTCTTTGTGCAGAAGGACGAAGACGGTAAGACCGCCTACGCCGGTCCCTTGCTCGTCATGATCAACCGCCAATCGGCCAGTGCTAGCGAGATCTTTGCCGGCGCGATTCAGGATTATCAGCGTGGTCTGATCGTCGGTGATACGCACACCTTCGGCAAAGGCACCGTGCAGAACCTCAATGACATCGACGAGAAACTCGGCGCGATCAAGGTGACCATCAGTAAGTTCTACCGGCCATCGGGATCGAGCACCCAGCTCAAAGGCGTCGAGTCGGATATCGTCTTGCCGGATTTGATGGACGATTATGAAATCGGCGAGAAGCACTACGACTACGCGCTGCCATGGGAAAAGATCGCCTCCTCCGACTACAAGGCGTTTAACCTGGTGACCCCCGAAATCGTCAAGCCGCTGCGCGAGACGAGCAAGGAGCGCATTGCTAAGGACAAGGGCTTTGAGAAGATCTTTACTGCGATTAAGGAATACAAGAGCAACGAGGAGCAACGCTCCAAGGTAAGCCTGAAAGAAGAAGCGCCAGATGCCAAGGCCGAGGCCAAAAAAGAAGCCGACAAGAAGCTCGCCAAGCATGACCGGAAAGACAAGAAGGACAGCAAAGACAAGAAGAGCGACGGCAAGGACAAGAAGAAGGGCGCCGACGACGATGAGGAAGACGGCGACAAAGCACCGCTCGCCGAAGACTTCCAACTCCAGGAAGTCCTGCGCATCGCCGCTGACTATTCGCAGATCCTGAGCAAAAAGCCGTTGCCAAAGACCGTCTCCATACCCGAACTCGACAAGCCTAGCACCGTCGCTGGAACGGTGGCGGAGCCGGTCAAAAAGGCGCCTGTGGTGCCGCATCCTTGAGTCTAGGTGGGACCAGATGGGATTACTCAGAAGTTAGAGGCTTTCCTCAGATTGGTTGAGAGAGTTTTAACACAGGCAAAAGGCCAAAACCAAAAGGCTAAAAGGCTGATTCCAAAGCTCGGCCAGGTGATCTCTCTCTCTCTCTCTCACGCTAATCTGATGATTTGATCGATAAGGTCTGGTGCGAGCCAGGGAGGCGCTACAGATTAGACATGGTTCATGATTTCCGACGTGCTGTGGGCCAAGGTGGAATCGTGCCTACGCAGGCCGGCCGGCCGAGCTTTGGAATCAGCTTTTTAGCCTTTTGGTTTTGGCCTTTTGCCTGTGTTAAAACTCTCTAAACCAAGCTGAGAACAACCTTTACGACAAGACGATGTCTCTTGATCAGTTCAGCCGGCTCAGTAGAGACCGTTTGAAGTGAGGTCTTCGTTTAAGTGCATTCATAACCCAATGATATAGCAGACATTATAAGAAATGCTTAATGTTGCCGCAAAAACAACCGAATAAAGGATGTAGCAGGAGACGCGCTACTGGCCGTAAGTCAGGGAGGAGGCGATTTTTGCGTGTACCTACATACATCCTCAAATGTTCAGGCCGCATAGCCGCAGTCCTTTTGGCCTTTGGTTGCAGCACCAGCAATTTCTCGAGTTCCACCGCAAAATCCGCGTCACCAAGCGCTACCGCCGTGCCTGCAGCAACACCTGCACCGACAGCGAACGCAGTGCCAGAAGGCGGGGGCACCCCGGCCGCGTCGACGCCTCCAGCCAACACCGCACCGGACGCTCCAGGTGCGCCGCATGCAGCTACACCAACGCCGCCAAATTGCGGCGCGAACGGAGTGACGAAGGCGACGCTGCTGACCAGCACGGTGCAGAACAACACGCCGGGGAATTACGTTGAATATAATTTGACAGTCACAGATTGTACGGGAAAACAGATTCCTTTTACCGCCGCAACCGTCAGCTTCGATATCGGAGCCGCGATCGGCTTGCAGCAGAATCTGGCCTATACCATTACCGATGCTGGCAATGCTGCCAACAACATGAGTGGTACCTTGATAAACATCCCCGGGCATGACCTGTTTGGCAACAGCGGCTCCAACTACTACCACTATCAGACCGATAAACCCGTCGCCTTTGCGGCGCAGGCCAATGCCATCATCGTTCGCGTCAAGCTCAACGGCATGTCGATGGTTCCCTATGGAACCAACAGTGCGACGATCATGAACACCTATCTAGCCTTTGGCGCGACGGCGCCGGTGACAGCGCCCGTCACCTTAACCGGTAGTCCGGCCGCGCCAGGCATTGCTTCGATTCTGCAGAAACTGTAAGCAGCGAGCTGGTGTTTAGCCAGCCGCACCAACCTTCTCGTCACTTGCAGAAATCTGCTGACGCTCGCGTCAAAAACAGCACCGAACGTGCATTCATGGTGAATCCACCCGACTTCCTGCGGGCAGCAAAGTCCCATTGGGTTACGGTATTTGCTCCGCTACCATTCTTGCCAACAGACACCTTGAGGTGTTGGCCCAAATCCGTGTAGCAGCCCGGATCAAGACCAGGCATGAAGGCAAGGGGGGCGTCGATCACTTGATTCGCTGAGTTGATGATCATAAGGCCGCTTCGACCCCGTTCCACGAAAAGGAGCGTGCGGGGATCACAGGAC
>JAPLFX010000211.1 GCA_026390445.1 Pseudomonadota bacterium | reverse complement strand
CTGCTCAGAGACTTGACCGAGACTCAATCAGGCTGCCATACGCAACCGTTTCCGCCTTTTCCTCGCGCTTTGTAAACTGTGCGACAATAAGAACATCACCCCTACCTGGAGTACCCATGGCTGGCGCATTTGAAGCCGCGACGAAAACAGCCCTTGAGGAGATGATCCAAGCCCATGCCCAGGCCTCAAAGTTCGGCTACATTCTATCGCCGGACGGTCTGCAGGATTTGGTCGCCGAGATCTATGGTTTGATCGTCACTAGCCGGTCGCTCAAAGCGGCTGGGGACCGGCTGATGTCGGGAGGGCCGGTGGGAGTTGCCGGTACGAAAAGTCCGAGCCTTCGTCCCAAGCGCTAGGTGGATGCGACACCGGGCCCGCTCGAGACAACTCGTGGAGGTGTAAACTTGCGGCGGTTTTGGCTTGCCGCGAGACGTCCTGGTCACTCAGCGCCGTAGTCCACGACATCTGCCACTCGCCGTTGCCTTCAGCTGAAGTCGTTGGCTTCTGGGCTGCGGACTTGGCAGTGTTCGGGTATGAAGCATGAGAAGGGCAAATCGTACTTCCTGATGGAGTACACTTCTGGTACAAAGGTAGTCTGGGGCAAATCGGTTGCCAGGCAGCTTGGTGTTGTGCCCAATGTCGTAAGGGCGAAGTTTCTTGAATGGGTTACCCTGGTGCATTTGAGCGGAATCCGTGAGGTGAGGCGGCGTCCGGCCTTCCACGATGAACCGCTCAAGGGGCGGCGAAGCGGTCAGAGGTCGATCAGGCTCAATCGAAGCTACCGCGCCGTTTATGTCGAGACAGCGATGGGTGAGGTCGAGCTGATCGAAGTCACCGAGGTTATGAAACATGTCTACTAGCAGAAAGACCCCAAAGAGCTACGCCAACGTCGGCGAGCTGGAACGGCAGTTTGGGCCTGTCAGCGTGGGGAGATTGCTTAAGGCCTTTCGCGAGGGGGATGAATTGTCCCAAGCTGAGTTCGCAAGGCGTCTTGGCATCTCTCGGGCTAATCTCTGCGACATAGAGCAGGGGCGAAAGCAGGTGAGTGTCGGTCGGGCAGCTAAGTTTGCGAAGGTGCTTGGCCTGCCAGAGGCCGCGGTGGTGCAGTACGCCCTGCAGGAGCAGCTGCGCACGGCAAAGCTCAAACTCAAGGTAGCAGTCCGCGCGGCATGATGTTGATCGAAACAAGCGTCAGTTGTCTACCGACGCACGGCTTTGTGCTAGGACGTTAGGTTCGACCACCAGTAGCGGTAGCACTCGGTCCCACCACTGCGCATGCTGCGCAAAGCGGCTGGCCTCGTCGTCCTGACGCCCTTCGAAGGTAAACGACAGCGAGCCGTAGGTCTCACGGTAGTAGTCCTTGGACGTGCCAACGGCATCGTAGCCGAGGATTTTTTCGCTGCTGCCGTAGCGGTAGGTCGAGTCGATTTCTTGCGGCACTAGGCGCGAGATTTTGGCGAACAGCGCCGCCTCGGTCGGCGTGACTGCGGCATGGTTGTAGCTGCGTGGCAACAGCAGTGCGCCGGCGCAGCAGTGATAGTCCAGGGTCATGCGCAGGTCTAGATCGTGACGGTTCAACTCGGCGGCGAGCCAGCGGGCGAGAAGGCGGCTTTCGGGTTCTTCAAAGCCGGCGACATGCTGCTGCGGCTGGGCAAAGTCGCGATTGAGATCGACCTTGTGGCTGTTGTCGCGCTTGTTGGCGGCGAAGGCATCGGGATTGACGATCGGCACGATGAGCAGCACGCCGCCAGCGGCGAAAAACTCGGCGGCCCCGCCGCGGCCCTCGCGATGGTCGAGAAACCACGAAGCCAGGCGGTCTTCGATATGCAGGTATTCGTCGCCGTGCGTCGTGCCCGTGATGAGGACGGCGGGACGCTTATGCGGCGCTGGACGGCGCGGATCCTCAATACGCAACGCGCGCAGCGGCCTTCCCTCGGGTGAGAGGCCATAGTCGATGGCCGTGGCCCAGCCCGGCTCTGCCTGCGCCAAAGCGACCAGCCCATCCGCGATCTGCGCGTAGGGTGGGTGCGCGGTTCCAGCCGCCATTGCGCTCGCCCCAGACGCCTGAGCTAGGCAATAAGCGCCCGTACATACGAAGAAAATTTGCCTGCCACGACGATTCACGCCTGCACCCTACCAAAAAGCCTGGTGCTGTCGTATATAAGCCTGCTGCAACTGTCAAATGCTCGAAGGATGGCCATGGCCGAGATTGAACAACTGCCCTTACTTGTGGCCACACCCGCTGCCTGGGTGGAGTTGGTGTTGGCCGATTTTGGCACGTTTTTGCTCGATCACGCCTGCTGCGAGCGCAAGGCCGCGGCCTCGGCCTTATCCTTTCTTGCCCGCAACAGTGAGCATCCGTCGGTGGTTGAGACGATGGTGACCTTGGCGCGCGAAGAGTTGGATCATTTTGCCCAGGTTCATCGTCTGGTGCAAAAGCGTGGATTGGTCCTCGGTGGCGACTCGAAGGATCTCTATGTCAACCACCTGCTCACCGCGGTGCGCAACTCGCCGAGTGAGCGACTCCTCGATCGACTTCTCATCTCGGCCTTGATCGAGGCGCGCAGCAGTGAGCGCTTTTATCTTTTGGCCGAGCGACTACCCAGCAGTGCGGAGCATGAGTTGGCGCCCTTTTATCATATGCTTTATCGCTCCGAGGCCGGCCATTACCGGGTGTTTTTGCGTCTTGCCGAGCGCCTCTTTCCCGTTGCCGAGGTGGCGTCGCGTTGGCAGCACCTGTTGCGTTTTGAGGTCGAAGCCATGCAATCGACCCCGCTGCGTGCGGCGATGCACTGAGCGGTGCCACTGGGCTGATCGTGCTCATGGGGCCTGTGGTGGCGTTCTTCCAACTTCTGTTTTGCCGCGAGCTCAGCTAGATTCGTTGAGTTGGTTGCGATGCGTTGCTTCCGGCAACCACGGGTTTGTCCCAGGAGGTTTTGTGAAGGAAGTGTCCCAGGCCATGCGTGCTCCCGAACAGCGCTCCGCCATCATCGTCGGCGTGCTGCTTGCTGGCGAAGACGACACGACCAACGACGACCTCGACGAGTTGACGCAACTCCTCGCGACGCTGCGCATCCAGGTCGGCGGCCGAGTCGTGCAAAAGCGGCAAAAAATCACGCCTAAGTGCTTCGTCGGCGAGGGTAAGGTCGAGGAGATCAAGCAGCTCGCAGCGGCGACCGCAGCGGGGATGATCATCTTCGATCGCCAGCTCTCTGGACCCCAGGTGCGCAACTTGGAGGAGATGACCAACTGCGCCGTGTCCGACCGGACCGGCATCATCTTAGAAATCTTCGCGCGGCACGCTCGCACCACTCAAGCCAAGACGCAGGTCGAGATCGCCCGGATCGAATATATGATGCCGCGCCTCGCCGGGGCCTGGTCCCACTTGGAGCGGCAGCGCGGTGGGGGCGTCCAGCGGGGCATGGGCGAAAAGCAGATCGAAGTCGACCGGCGTCTGGCGCGCGAGCGCATGAGTCGCTTAAAGCGGCAGTTGGAGGGGATCGGTAAGGACCGGCAAAACCAGCGCAAAGCCCGCATCAGCGAGTTAAAGGTCGCCCTGGTCGGCTACACCAACAGTGGTAAAACCTCGATCATGAGCGCGATGACCAAGGCTACGGTGCAGGCCGAGGACGTGCTGTTTGCGACGCTCGACTCCAGTGTCCGCGCTCTGGATCCGTCCAGCCGACCCAAAGTGCTGCTGAGCGATACCGTTGGATTTATCCGCAATTTGCCGCACGGTTTAGTCGAGTCTTTTAAGTCGACCTTAGACGAGGTGCTTGAGGCCGATTTGTTGCTGCACGTCGTCGATGTCTCGCATCATAACTTTCGCGCGCAGATGCGCACCACCGAGGATGTGCTGCGCGAGATCGGTGCCGGGGAGATTCCGGTGCTGATGGTCTTCAACAAGCTAGACCGGGTCAGCGACCCGCTGCTGGCGAAGATCCTGCGCGCCGCATACAAGAACAGCGACTTTGTCTCGGCGCATAGTGAGGCCGACATGGAGCGGCTGCGGCGGCAGGTGATTCGCTATTTTGAGGAGAACCTGGTCAAAGCCACCCTAGACGTCCCGGCCGACGACCAAAATCTGCTGTCCGTCATCTACAAGTCCTGCCTTATCCTCAACTCGGACTTTAGCATCCAAGACCGGGCGCTGTTTGAGGTGCGCATCGCACCTGCGGTCCTGGCCAAGCTGCATGCGTACGCCATCTCGGTGGCTGAGGTCCCATTTCAGGGTCTCAAACACGATGCTCCTGCGTGAGTCGGGCCAGGGGGGATTTAGGCTTCAGGCTTCAGGATGTAGGGCTTCACGATTCGAGTCTGGGCGCGGCCCGCAAGAAGGCCTCACGGACGCCACCAAGTCTGGCTGCGACCTCGCTCAGCGTATGATTCATGATGTCCACTTCCCAGGTGTCGCCTTTTAAGTGTTGGCATAAATCCGTGACCCAGCGCGCCAAGTCATCGACAAAGCGGGCTGGTTCGTCACCCATGGTGTCGTCGAAGATCCGCAGCAGGGCGTCCACCCAGGCTTTATCCTCGCGTCCGAGCATATTGACCAGGTTGTTGAGACGCTTGGTCGACTCGCTCTCCTGCCAGCCGCCAGCAATGCGAAAGGGAAAGTGCGAGGTGTCGGATTTGTGCAGCCAAATGTTGGCACGGGTGCCGACCGCGACGACGATGAAGTCCGTGGGGTTCGCACCATGGAATCCATCTGGTCGTTTCCATATGACGTGCATAGCAAGCCTCCGTCTTTTCAGCATAAATAGCGCGTATACCGGCGTAGCTTATCACGGCGCCGTGGGACCTGGCCACCGCAGACTGCGCGGCACTGACCGGTGTCTTGTCTTGACCCCGCGAAAGGTATAGTGTCACAGCGCCTGAAATCTAAGGAGGTTTTCGTGTCGACCCAGCTACCCTTGACCGGCATCCACAGCTATGAACACTACGTCAGCGACTTGGCCCGCGCCGAGGCTTTTTATACGCAAAAACTCGGGTTTAAGCGCATTGGCGCGGCGACCTCCGCAGCCGCCGAAGTCGACGGCATGGAGCGCTTAGTGCTGGCCGGTGGCCCGCAGATTCACGTCATTTTGTCCAAGCCGATCAAGGACTGGTCGGTGGCGGCAAACTACCTGAAGATGCATCCGGAAGGCATCGGCTTTCTCAACTTCCGCGTGTCCTCGGTGGACCAGGCGGTGGCTTACTTGAAGCCACGCGGCGCGTCGTTTCTCTATGCGCCTCAGGTGACGACTGACAGCCACGGCACGCTCAAGCAGGTGGCGATCGCCACGGCGCTGGATGATGTCAATATCCGCTTGATCGAAGATGCCGGCTACCGCGGCTTTGGCCCGGCCTTTAAACTAGATCAGGAACCTGGCAGCTATACCTCGCCGCTCGGCTTTATAAACGTCGATCACTTTACCTGTAACGTGCGCACGCTGCAGCCGTTGACGGCGTTTTACCGCGACGTGCTCGGTTTTGAGAAGTTTTGGGAGATCGAGTTTCATACCAATGACGTCAACCCGAACCTGCCTGTGGGCAGCGGTCTGTATTCCGATGTGTATTGGCACCCGGCGTCGAACATCAAGTTCGCCAACAATGAGCCGATTGCGCCGCACTATCGCAACAGCCAGATCGACATCTACTGCCGTGATAACCGCGGCTCCGGCGTGCAGCACGTGGCCTTTCGCGTCAACAACATCATGAATACCGTGACGACCATGCAGCACAGTGGCTGCAACTTCCTCGCCTCGACGCCGAGCTACTACGAGCGGATGCCGGCGCGTCTGCAGCGGTCCGGTTTTACCGGGACCATCCGCGAAGACGTCAAGGCTCTAGCTAAGCAGCACATCCTGGTCGATGCCAGCGCCAAGGGCTACCTGTTGCAGATCTTTTCCCACGAGCTAGCGCGGCAGTTTCAAGACCGTGAGGCTGGTCCCTTGTTTTTTGAAGTGATTCAGCGCGAGGGCGACGAAGGCTTCGGTGGTGGCAACTTCCGCGCCTTATTTGAAACCATCGAGGTCGACCAGATCGCGATGCACAAGGTCGCCGCCAAGCTCCCCTTGGAACTGATTTAAGTCGTGCTGGTGGCACGGCTTGCAGTGGTGCTTGGCGTCTTGCTGCAAGCATCTTTGGTAGTGGCCGCTCCGGCCGCGTCGCTGTTTACCGACGCGGCTGCTGGCGTGCGCTTTCCCGTGCCCTTTGCGGCACCCCGCTTCAAGTCGTCAGATCAGGTCCGGCAACTGCTGCAGCAGCAGCCCGGATCGCGCCTTCCAGCTGGTGCACAGTTTACCAGTGGCATCTACAGCGACTCAGCTACAGGAATGCCCTATCTGCTCGTCTGGAAGTTGAACCTTCCCAGTGGCAGCGGCCCCAGCGAGCTGGCCCATTTATTAAAGCTTGGGCCGCTTGAAACCAAGGCCGGGCAGCGGCCGTTAATCGTGCTGGGCTGGGATGTTCGTCAGGACCTTCTGCGCGCCACGGCTCGCGCCGAGCTGGACGGCGGTGTGAAAAGCCGTCTGCTGCTGCAGATCTTGCCGGGAAGTGCGGTTTATCTCGGATTTTTTTACACGGATGAGCAGGACGCGAAGGGCTTCGATCAAGTCATCGACGGCTTTAGCCTGCTGCACCCTGAGGCGCTGACGGCTAGCACGTCGGGCCAAGGCAACACCAAGGCCGTTGCCATGGCGGCGACCGTCGCGATCCTAGTCTTCACCGCAGTCTTTGTCGGGGGCCTTGCCTGGCGCCGGCGGCGCCAAGTGTCGGTTGCTCCCAAAAAGGCCTAAGGGGCCGCCCAAACGCAGCCCTAGGACGCTCTAGACGCCTCAGCCAGCGCGTTTGCCCATGCGGTCGGAGGCCGTCGTGGTTAAGCGGCCACCGTGATAGCGCACGACAAAGTCTTCGAGCAGGCGGCGCTGGTCGACGGAGAAGCCATCGAATTGAACGCCCATGCCGGCGACTAGGTCCTTCTTGCCTTCGATCGCCGACTGGACCCAGATCACCGTTCCCTTGGTGATCACCGTCTCCTTGCTGTCGGGGATGGTGAAGGTCAAGTCGATGGTCGAACCGGTCGGGAGCGGTTTGGCGGTTTGGATAAACACCCCGCCTGTGCCCAGATCGCGACAGAAGTCGAACAGATAGGTGCCATCGGCCTTGTAGTCCACCAGCAGGTGGATCGGCACGCGGCGACCAAGGCGGTCTTCCGCTTCGGTGCTGGCGGCCGAGTCTTTGGCCGCGGCGTTGGCCTTCTTGGCACGAGGGGTCCCCTTCACCACTGCCGGGCTGTTCTTCTTGGCGGCCATCTGCAATTCCTCCTAGTAAAATCCGACCCGAGTGTGGGTGTCACGGCTTATCCTTGACAGCCTTATGGCGTTTCGACGCGTCGACTAATTTCTTTACATGCAGGTTATGTTCGGCCAAGGTTTTTGAGAAGTGATGCCTTGTTTCCCCTGCAATCAGCACATAATAATAATAGCCAAAATTCGACGGAGTCAGTACTGCTTCCATAGACTTAGTACCGGGCGCGCCAATCGGCGTTGGGGGAAGCCCGAGGTGGATCCTGGTGTTGTAGGGATTTTTACCATCAGCCAAATTCGCCCACGTCAGGTCGCCCTTGTAGTCCGCGATACCGTAGATCAAGGCGGCATCGATCCCCAGCGGCATCTTGTCCTTCAGTCTGCGCCAGATGACCTCGGAAATCAAAGGCTTTTCCTCCTCCGTGCGCGTTTCAAGCTCGATGAGAGAGGCGAAGGTGAGCGCTTGGTTTAAGCTGAGGCCGCGGCTATGGACGCGGCTTTCGTAGTCTTGAGGCAGGTGTTGCCAGAAGGTCTTCACCATCATTTCCAGGGCTTGCTGCGGCGTCGGCATCTTGTGAAAGGAGTAGGTGGCCGGGTAAAGATAGCCTTCGAGCGATGGTGCCTCGACATGCAGCGTGTTCATGAAGGGCTTGTCATGGCAGAGATGGGTGATTTCGACGATGTGACCGACGCCGTTGGCCGCCAGGCGGTCGATGACTTCGCGCATTCTGAAGCCCTCAGGCACAGCGATTTGCAGGACCACCGGTGAGTAGATGTCGCCCTTTAACATCGCACTGGCGACATCGACGGGCGCTGCGGTGCCGCTAAAGCGGTAGGTTCCGGCTTGGTAGCGCTGATAGTTGCCGTTTAGCCGCACCCACGTGCTGAACAGGCCCGGACTGCTGACGATGCCGGCTGCCGACAACTGCTGTGCCAGACTGCTCAGGCCGGTGCCGGCCTTATATTCCACCACTGCGTCCTGCGGCACTGAGATCTTAGTTTCGGCCCACTGGGTCATCCGCAGATAGCCGCCGCCGGCCAGTGCGACCATCAACAAGGTGGCGATGAGGACGATTTTAACCAGGCGAGCGAACATGAGCCAAGGTGCTCCTGGGGATGAATCCATGAATCCATGAATCCACGAATCGATGAATCAATTGGTCTCGCACGCAAAAACTTGAACTAACAGTTTAACACAAACGCCCAGGCTGGAGGTCCGCGAATAGCTAAAGTATCGCCACTGGACCCAGGCGAAAGGCCGCATCAGGCTGCAACGACACAGCTGCTAGCGAAATCTTTCCGCTATACATATCAGCGAATTACCAGTTTGTTGAAAGTTCTCCTAAAGGTCTGGCACGGTCGGGCCGACAAGCCTCTTGTCAGTGGAACGCGGCATGGATGAAGCCTTCCAAACACTGCTGTCCACTTACCCGAGCGGAGCCCCAGCATGAAGTGCATCGAGATCTTCAAACAGCGAGAGTCAGCTACCGATGCGAAATTGTTGCTGAAATCCCACGGCATCCAGGCCCAAGTGGTGGTCGACCCCTTGGAAAGCATCGCTCCAGCACTGTCCGCCTTCACCGGGGTTGGGCTGCTGGTCGATGATGGCTGCGAATACGAGGCCATGGAGCTGCTCGGACATTCCTTCAAAAAAGCCTCTTAACCGGGGCCTTTTACCGCCGGCCAGCCGCCTTGGGTCATCCCCCAAGGCCGGCTGGCCGCGGTGCGTTGGGGCCAGGAAGACAGCCAACGATTATTATTACAACTAATCATAATAACCTTGAAAATTTATATGATATGCGTATGATGCGGCCTTTAAAGCTGGGGTTTACGACCCTACTGGTTTAGCCTCATGGGTCCAGAGACGGCCCGAGGCAAGGATTTCAAGCGTGGCCAAAACTCGCGTCGTCGCAGCTATGTCTGGTGGAGTGGATTCCTGTGTTGCGGCAGCCATGCTGCTTGAACAGGGCTATGACGTCATTGGCATCACCATGCAGCTGTGGAACCATGCTGGCGACGGCACCGAGCGCTTCGACAGTTGCTGCTCCTTGACCGATGTCCATGATGCCCGTCAGGCAGCGCACCGCCTCGGTATTCCGCACTATGTGGTCAACTATGAGCGCGAGTTTAAGTCCGGCGTCGTCGATTATTTTGCCGCCGAGTACGCCGCAGGGCGGACGCCAAATCCCTGTGTCATGTGCAATAGTAAACTGAAGTTTGATCACCTCGTCGACCGCGCCCATGCGCTTGGCGCCGAGTGGGTGGCCACCGGGCATTTTGCGCGCGTCGTGCATCACGCCGACGGTCGGCCAAGTGAGCTGTATACCGGCCGCGACGATAAGAAGGACCAGAGTTATTTTCTCTTCGATATGCGTCCAGAAAACCTCGCTCGGGCGATGTTTCCGCTCGGTCATATGACCAAGACCGAAGTCCGCGCCGCTGCGGCAAAGCTCGGTCTGCACACCGCCGAGAAGCATGAAAGCCAAGAGATCTGTTTTGTCACCAATGGTCGCTACACCGACTTTTTGGCCAAGCACTACCCAGAGGTGACCACCGGTCATGGTGGCGATATCGTCGACCGCGCTGGCCGCGTCCTTGGTCAGCACGAGGGCATCCATCTGTTTACGGTGGGGCAGCGCAAGGGACTTGGCGCGCTCGGTCCAGAGCCCAAGTACGTCGCGGTGATCGACGCCGAGACCAACCGGGTCGTCGTCGATGATCTGGAAAACCTGAAAGTCTCGTCGTTTCATGTGGCGCGAGCCAACTGGCTGGTGCCGCTTTCCGAGATCAGTGCGGACCGCGTCTTCACCGTCATGGTGCGCTACCGCGCCAAGACGGTCGTCTGTCGCGTGGTGCCGGATCCCGAAGATCATAACCTCTGGCAGGTCCTGCTAGCGGAGCCCGCGCGTTGGGTGACGCCTGGTCAGGCTGCTGTTTTTTACGATAACGATAGGGTGGTAGGTGGTGGATTCATCGCAAAACTTCGGGGTCCTTCGGCCGCCGTCGCAGCTAGCCAAACGGCAAAGCGATTACCAACGGCTTTGGGCCAGTCATCAGCGGATCTTCACGCGACTTGACGTATTACAGGAGCGGGTCGGCCATACCTTTGCCGACCTGGCCCTGTTGTACGAAGCGCTGACGCATCGCTCGGCATTGATGGAGCTTAGCTCAGCTAGCTTGCAAGGCAGCAACCTCGCCGCGGCGAAGGTCGTTGGCGCCCAGTCTGGCGCTTATCCGTCGCCGCCGCATAGCCTCGATTTACCGTGGAATGAGCGGCTTGAGTTCCTCGGTGATGCCGTGCTTAGCCTTGCTGTGAGTCAACGCCTGATGCGGCGTTCTGAAGACCTGGCTGAAGGCGATCTATCGCGGATCCGCGCTGCAATGGTCAATGAGGAATCGCTGGCCGAGGTGGCGCGCAGCCTTGAACTGGGTAAATTCTTGGTCATGGGCAAAGGCGCGGTGCAAAGCGGCGGTCGCAACCGCGACTCGCTGCTGGCTGACGGTCTTGAGGCTTTGATCGGAGCGGTGTTCGTCGATGCTGGCTTCACCGCAGCGGACCTGGTCGTTGGCCGCTTGCTTAAGACCGACCTTACCGGCGATCTCACCAGCCTGGTGCAGACCGATTTCAAAACCATGCTTCAAGAACTGACGCAGGAAAAGCTCAAACTCACCCCGACCTATCTGGTCGTCGCTGAGGCTGGGCCTGATCATGCTAAGTTGTTTACCGTGCAGGTGATGATCAGCGGACGCAGCCTCGGACAGGGTCAGGGAGCGAGTAAAAAGCGCGCCTCGCAAGAGGCAGCGCGGCATGCCATCGAACAATTCAAAGCTCGCGCATCCGGTGAGCCAGGAGACCAGCCATGATTCACGGCATCGTCGCCATCATTGGCCGGCCCAATGTTGGCAAATCCACGTTATTTAACCGCCTTACCCGCAGCGACTCGGCCATCGTCGACGACCGTCCCGGCGTGACCCGCGACCGTATCTACGGCACCGTGTGGCAGGATGACGAAAAGACGGCAGGCTTTATGCTGGTCGATACCGGCGGCTTTGAAACCGATGATTTCAAGTTCCAGCCATTTGCCGAGAATCTCGTCTGGCGTCAGACCGAAGCAGCGATCATCGAGGCTGATAGTGTCGTCTTGCTGCTCGATGGCAAAAGCGGCATGACGCCGCACGACCGCCAACTCAAACGTTATCTGGAAGAGCTAAACAAGCCGCATATCGTCTGTATCAACAAGATCGACGGCCCGGAGCAGGCGCAAGCGATGTGGGAGTTCTTCGAGCTTGGTGTCGATGAGTTGCTTAAAGTCAGCGCCGCGCATAATCGTGGCGTCATCGACTTGAAGGACCGGTTGTTTGACGACCTCAAAGCGCTGCCTAGCTTGTCCTCGATTAAAACGTCACCCGATGCAATCCGCGTCGCCATCGTTGGTCGTCCGAACGCTGGAAAGTCCTCGATCCTCAATCGCATCCTCGGCGAAGAACGCGCCTTGGTGTCCGACCTACCCGGCACCACTCGGGACGCGCTCGATACTCCTATGGTCTATAACGGCCGCGAATACGTGCTGATCGACACCGCCGGTATCAGGCGTAAGTCGAAGATCAGCGAACGCATCGAGTCGCTGAGCGTGATGCGCAGCATCCGTTCCATCGACCGCGCTGATGTCGTCTTATTGGTGCTCGACGCAGTGCAGGGCCTCACCGAGCAGGACGCCCGCCTCGCCGATCTGGCAGGTGAGCGTGGCAAGCCCGTTGCCATCGTCGTCAACAAGTGGGACATCTTTCCCGACAAAGAGACGAATACCGCCAAGGAATATGAAGAAGCCATTCATCGCGAATTGAAGACCCTTTCTTACATCCCCACGGTTTTTGTCTCAGCCTTGGAAAACCAGCGCGTGCACAAACTGATGGCACTCGCCGAGCGTCTAACCGACGCGACCCGCCGTCGGGTCGAGACCAATGCCGTGAACACTGCTCTGCGCACCATGGCGCAGGAGCACACCCCGGCGTTGATCCGGGCTAAGTCCAAACGGGTGAAGTTCTACTTCGCCACCCAGGTCGCCATCGCGCCGCCGACGATTGTCGTCTTTTGCAACGTCTACGATGAAATCCAAGAAGCCTACATCCGCTATATGACCAACCGCTTCCGCTCGATGCTCGGCTTTGACGAGATCCCCATTCGCTTGATCTTCCGGCCGAAGACCGACGTCCGCCGCCGTGACTCCGAGGCGGCGGTGCGCCAAGAGGCTCGCGATAAACAAGCCGGTCTGCATGTCCATTCGATGCGTGACCCAGTGCGTGGAGCCTTTGACGATGACTTTGACGAGGGCCGTGGGAATAGCGATTTTGCCAGCGACCTAGACGACGAGGACGATGATGACGCGGTGATCGTCTTTCCGGGTGACTCGCTGACTTACTAGGGGTCAGTCACTTCATGTAAGGCTGGGAAAATACTACAGGCCTCCTGTATTGCAGAACGACTGGATCCGGATAGTTACAGATCTGACCGAGTGTCAAAATCTTAGACGCTTGCTCCGGCTCGCCAATGCCATGGAATTCGACCTGTTACGCCTTCAGCGGGCCTTGGCCTTAAGCTTGCACAAGGCGGTTTAGTCCTCTGTGGACTAACCCTTCCGAGTTGCCGCTGTTGGTCCCCTTCCCTGCTGTTTTGGAGTTCCCATGAAGTCTTTTGTGATTGGTTTAGTCGCCGCCTCTAGTTTGATCTACGGATGCGGTAAGAAAAGTTCTAGCGACAGTGCCTCGGTTGAACCTGCACCGACCGCCGAGACGCCGACCCCGACCCCGACGTCAACCCCGACTCCTACGCCGACCCCGGCACCCGTGGCGGCCCCGGTCGCGACCTTCGTTCCTTTACACCCAGCAGCGCCTTCTGCAACTCCTGCTGCAACCCCCGCTGTAACCCCCGCTGCAACCCCTGCTGCGACCTTCGTCGCCACAGGGATTACCGGCGGCTGGAGCAACGGCAACGTCGATGGCAGCTTTCCTGACAACCGCCGTAACACCGCCTGCAAAGCCTTTGCCCAGATCAATGAATCGGTGAAGAAAGCCGCCTTTGGTTACTACTGCTGGTACAACAACGTTGCCGTCACCTACATTCACGTCCAGTCGATCGGTGATATCGTTTCCGAAGCCAACGGTACTTTGCTGGTCAATCAAACCGGCGGCTGCGACAAGGCGCATAACAACACGCAACTTAGCACCGCTTACACCCACGACACGTCCTCGGGTGCAACGCTTAAATTGACCATCCCAAACATCACCAACGGCCTCGGCACGCTTGGTCTCTGGAGCCCGTCGTCGATGGGCGCCATCAGCAGTCAGCATGTTGGCTGCATCGACCAGAAGACCTCGGCCTTCACTGAGGATACCGCGCTGCGCACCGTCTTTGCGGCGATGGCTAAATAATCGCAACGCCGGGGTCGTTCCTCGGCGTTGGTGCTTTGATTCATGTGCCGGTTATAGGTACGGCAAAGCACCAAAGTTTATCGGGCCCTCTGGTCCGAGTAACTGGGCCGGCAAGTTGTTGGTATCGACGGTTTGTTTAGTGCAGCCCTTTGTACCCTCTGAGCACCGTAACCACAGCATATGGTCAAGCGTCAGCAAGTGGGTCGAGGCAAACGACTTTAAACTATCGATGAAATGCGGATAGGACTGTAGGGGGTTGGCATCTTTGTCAAGGATTTGCGTGAACTTATAGCGGCTCCATTGGTTCTTCTCTGTCGCGTGGGTGATCGCAGCGACCACCTCGTCGACGATTTTAAATAGCTTTGAACGGCGTTCCCAAATTAGAAAATCTTGACCTGCAACCTTAGGGTGTAGGTAAAAATCAAAGTAAGCCAAATGCTGCGAGATCGCTGTGCGCTGTCCAGCGATCGTGATATACGGCGTAATCGTGGCAAACTGTTGATCGTCCTTGGTACAACTGCCATCTTTCATGCCCCAAGTGACTTCGCGCTCGGTCTTGACATCGGCGGGGCAGTCCAAGAAATCAACTTCGTATTCGACGCTATATTTGTCGAACAGCTGGTTAGCTCTGTGACTAGCTGGCAAGTCCGTCCAGCTAAACACTTCGGGATCGCCTATCTTTAGGACGAAGTTGCTTGCTGATTTGCCCGGGTAGATGCGGGTAAATTCAATCGTCTTGTCGGTCAGTGGTGCGCCATCCATGAACCAAACCCCTTTGAGGGTCTCTGGCAGTGCGCCGCCGGTGGCATTGCCCATGAGCCGGTCCATATTGCTGCGATGGTAGTTGACAAAATTGAACGGATCCCCATCTTTGAAATTCAAGATTTGATACCAGTAGCCGACTGGTATGCCAATGTATTGATCCTTCGCCTCGACGCTGGACCCATTGGTTTTACAAGCTTGTGTCGCTAACGCCAAGTATGCACAAATCGCCGCAGCCGCGAGCTTTTTACCCATGTCGGTCTCCTATCGTTGGCATTGCTGGATGTCGTTAGGATGATGATATAGGGCGCTGAGGCTCAAGGCAAATTGGGGCAAGGCGAGGCGTAAATGGAGCGCGGTTTCACCGGTACTAGACGGTCCGTACCGGTGCCCTAGGCGACTATTTTTTATGTGGCACGATCAGGTACTTGGTCGCGGTCGCTCGTTTACTATAGACAGAGATCGCCGACTCACTGAGCGCCTCAACTAACGACACCTCGCGCGAGTAGGTGCTGGAAAAGGTGGTTTTTAGCCCAGAGACGACTCGGTCCTTAAGGGACTTAGTTGCGTTGGGGCCGATTTTCTCAAGAAACGGGAACAGCAACCAACCACCGATACCCCACGCCATGCCAAAGTTGCGATGGAGTTCGGTGGGACTCACGTCGAGCCCTCCATAAATATATACTTGTTTATGGGTGGTGGTGCCGTAGATGCTGTGTTTAGGCGCTGCTCTGGTCAGAGCGGCCTCCATGCAGCTTAAAATGCGAGACGCCAGGGTCCCGCCTCCGATCGCATCAAAGGCGATCGTTGCGCCAGTGGCAACCAGCGCATTCGTCAAGTCCTCCACGAACGAGGGCGCCTCGGAATTGCAGACGTGCACGGCACCGAGTTGGCGCAAAATGTTTATTTGTTCCTCTGAACGGACGATGTTGACCAAGCCGATCTTGTCCTCTTGGCAAATGCGCACGAGCATCTGCCCTAGGTTCGAGGCGGCGGCGGTGTGCACCAGCGCTTTGTGACCCTCGCGCCGCATCGTCTCGACCATGCCCAGAGCCGTCAGGGGGTTGACGAAGCTCGAAGCACCGTCGGCGGGCGTTGCATCCGCCCTGAGTGCCAGGCATTGGCTGGCCTTGACGCAACGGTACTGCGAGTATGTGGCACCGCCAATCAAAGCCACCGTCTTGCCTAGCAACGCCTGTGCGGTCGCTTCGGAACCGGCGGCGATGACCACACCGGCCGCTTCGTTGCCGACCGGCATGGACTGGTCGACACGGCCTTTGGCTGCCTTAAGTGCCCGCTCTGGCAAGCTAACTGTCACCACTGGCTGGGTGGCGGAGCCGCCATAATGCGCGTGGATCATGTCGGCACCCGCGAGCAGAAGCCCAAGATCTGACGGATTAATCGGCGCTGCCTCGATGCGCACCAGCACTTCATCTGCGGCTGGCGTCGGCGTGGCGACCGTCTGCAACGATAACTCCAAGGTGCCATCGGCTTTGACTAGGGATCTTAGTTGCAGGCCTGAATCGGTTCGCGACATAGCATGACTCCACGGCAAAAGCCTTGTTCATCCGAGTTTCTGATGCGTCTCAGGTAAGAAACCATAGGTGGCGCAAATTTACGACTTCGAACGGCTTGAGTTCAAGATGAGCCTCTCGATGCTGCGACGCTTGCAGCCACATTTTCCATCCGCTCTTGCCGGCCAACTATCGAATCATGCGATGTTATATCGATCGTATGGCTAGGACTTAAAGTTCCACCCGGCTCGGACCGATAGGGTTGAAGCTGGTTTTTCGCCAGCCCACACTTGCAGTTTGTCGGAGGACATCAACGTTGCTCAGCTCAAGTGCAAACAGGTTTAAGGTGATCGTCCAATCCACCATGGTCGCTGCTTGCTGCAGCTGCAGCATTGGTCATCCCTATGAGAACCAGCGCGGACGCAGCGCTCATGCAGCCCTCGGTGGCGCGGCGGGTTCAGCGGCAGGCTCAGCGGCAGGCTCAGCGGCAGGCTCATCGGCAGACTCAACTGCTAGTGCCACGACGGCAGACGGAGTCGCCGCCTCTGGATCACCTAACGCTGCTGGCGTGGTGGTGTTGCCAAATGGCGGCCTCCGCCGCCTCACCAACCTGCAGTACGCCAACTCTGTGACCGACCTTCTTGGTGCCGGCAGCAACTACACCGGTCAACTTGATCCCGACGTGCCACTTCTGTTCTTGACCAACGTGGGTGCCGCAACGGTGACGCTAACGCCTCAAGGCGTGGCTCTTTACCACCAGGCTGCTACGGCCTTGGCGGCACAGGTTTTTGCCACGCCGGCTTCGGCGCAGACTTTCGTCGGCTGCAGCGCCGACCTCAACAAGGGAGCGCAGGACCCTTGTGTATCTGACTTCGTCAAACGCGTCGGTCAGCGGGCATGGCGTCGTCCGCTCAGCGACGTCGAGCAGCGATCTTTGGTTGCAGTGTATGCAGCCGTAATTGCTGATTCGGGAGATTCTTGGCAGGGGTTTTCGGCGGTCACCGAGGCGATGTTGGCTTCACCATATTTTATTTACCGTGCGGAACTCGGCACGTTGCAAGCTGATGGCACGAGTCGGCTCGATGGCTATGAGATCGCCAGCCGACTTTCGTACCT
>JAPLFX010000004.1 GCA_026390445.1 Pseudomonadota bacterium | reverse complement strand
GGTGGCCTACAGCCCGGCTGGCGCCTGAAGAATGTCCTTTAGGCGGCGATTCATAAAGGTTTTCGACACCCAAAAGGTCTCGGCTAGCTGCGTCACCACATCCCGGGAGACGTTCACCTGGCCGATCTCACGGCGGATCAGCGTCGCCGGTGCCAGGAGCTTTGCCGCGAAGAGGTTGCTTTGGACATCAAAAAGATGCTGCGCGTACTCGCCAAGCGCGTCGGCCTGCGGCGCGATCTCGCTAAGAAAGTGGTGGGCCATCGCCTTGGCGATGCGAAAGCGCATGTCGGGTCGCATCTCGGCGCCGGGGGTATAGGTGATGACCGTCTGTGCGCCGGAGCGGGCCACGCTCACATGGCCGGCCTCATCCGCTGGTGCTTGGGTTGGCGTCAGCTGGAGGTCAACATACGCGGTCACCACCTCCGGGATGTACAGGGGCGCCTCTTGGAAATTGATGCGTTCATGGATCCCCGCGACGACGATGTCGATGGTGGCTTCGTGGACGGCGAAGGATTCTTTAAACTCCGACTCCTTGTCCTTGGTCCAGTTGCCGGAATAGCGTCGGTAGAAGTCCTTTTTAGCTGCTTCATAGGTCTTGTTGTCGACGCTGAACGCACCGTAGCCGCTAAATTCAAAAAAGGCCTCGCGGTCGTCCAGTTCGCCCCCAGCCACGTCGACGACGAGCTTCTCATCGACGCCCAGGTGGTCGGCGATCGACTTCATCGCTTGGATCGAGCGGATGTTCTTTTTGCCCTTTTTCCAGTGGCTGCAGTCGGCGGGGTCGAAGCCTAGGATCTGGCCGACGTCCTGGTCGATCACCCGGATGCCGCCGAATTTATGGTCAAGGACTCGGCGGCAAAACAAAAAGAGGTTGGCCGAGTGGGGATATTTCACGTCCGACGTCTTCTTCACTGACGCTCCCATAGGTAAGATCCAGGCGTTGCCGCAGGTCCCAAGCATCCTCATCGTGGGCGCGAGGCGCCGTCCGAGGAGGCATCGTTTAAGTATTGTTCCAGGAGTCCATTAATTTCGATAGCATTCTTATGGCTATTGGTCAACTTAGCGTTATGAATGCAGCAAGGATCGATTGGCGGGCGTCTGCCTCTTATCATTGCAGCTGCCCATCCGCTGGGCGACGCCTTGGTGGTGACCGGGTTTAAGCCGCCGCCGCAAATTAAATATGCTAGGGTGAACGAGTGGATCATACGGCTTGAGGTCTTATTCTTGCACAGGTTAAATAGAGCCTGAGCGATGTTAGCGATATTCTTGAAGTGGAAGGTGCCATGGCCGAAGGTGAGCAGGATAAACCCGGGTACGATGAATCCTCGGGTCAAGGCGGGGTGCTTGCTGAGCGCCAAGTGCGGACGGAGCGGCCCAGTCTATTTAAGGTTTTATTACATAACGACGATTACACTCCTATGGAGTTCGTCGTCGAGGTCCTGACGCGTTTTTTTAACAAAAGTCAGACGCAGGCGACGGAAATCATGCTCGCGGTGCATCATCGCGGCACCGGCCTGTGTGGTGTCTATCCCTATGAGATCGCGGAAACGAAGGTGGCTCAGGTCACCGAGGCGGCCCGTGAACAAGAGTATCCTCTGCAATGCACGCTGGAGCGGGCGTGAGGAGAGCCGAGCATGATCAGTCCCGAGCTTGAAGTCAGTTTGAACTTGGCGGTTAGTGAGGCGGCACGGCGCGGCCACGAGTTTGTCACCGTGGAGCACATCCTGTACGCGCTGCTTTATAACGATGCCGCGGCGAAAGCGCTGCGGGCCTGCGGCGGCGGCGTCGAGGCGACGCGGCAGTTCATCGAGGACTATTTCAAAGAACACTACCCGACCGAGGTTCTGCGCTCTGGCCAGATGCCGCAGCCGACCCTGGCCTTTCAGCGCGTCATCCAGCGCGCGGCGCAGCATGTGCGGGCTGCCGGCAAGGAGAAGATCAAGGGGGACAATCTCCTGGTTTCGATCTTTTCCGAACGGGAGTCGTTTGCCGTGTATTTTCTCAAGCGGCAGAACATCACCCGCTTTGACGTGCTCAACTATATTGCGCACGGTATTTTCAAGCCAGGTGTCGGCACCGATGCCGATGATGATAGCTCGGGGGGGCCACGCAGCTTGCCGCCTGGAGACACCCAGCCAGCCGATGGCGACGATGCCCAGTCCAGCGTCGGCGAGGGTGATGCGCAGGAGTCGCGGCAGGCCAAGGATCCACTCAAGCTGTACACGGTCGATCTCGTCGCCCGGGCTCGGGCCGGCAAGATCGATCCTTTGATCGGTCGTGATCAAGAGGTCGAGCGCACGGTGCAGATCCTCTGCCGCCGGCGCAAAAATAACCCGCTGTTCGTCGGAGATGCCGGGGTCGGCAAGACCGCCATTGCCGAGGGCTTGGCCGTTAAGATCGCTGATGGCAGCGTGCCGCTCCCACTCAAAGACGCCTTGATCTACTCATTGGATATGGGCGCGTTGCTCGCGGGATCGCGCTTTCGCGGTGACTTTGAGCAACGCCTCAAGGACCTGCTCAAGGCCCTGTTCAAAAAGCCACATGCGATTTTGTTTATCGACGAGATCCATACCGTCATCGGTGCCGGGTCGGTCTCCGGTGGTGCCATGGACGCGTCCAATCTACTCAAGCCGGCGCTGTCCTCCGGTCAGTTGCGCTGCATCGGCTCAACCACCTACAAAGAATACCGCCAGCATTTCAAAAACGATCATGCCCTGGCCCGGCGTTTTCAGAAGATCGACGTCGAGGAACCGTCCCTCAGCGATACGGTGAAGATCCTTCGTGGTCTCAAGGCACGTTATGAGGAGCATCACAAGGTATCCTATTCGAGCGAGGCGATCCGCCTGGCGGCCGAGCTGGCCCAACGGCATCTGCGTGAGCGAAAACTGCCGGATGCAGCGATCGATGTCATTGACGAGGTAGGCGCCTCGTTTGCCCTCAAGCCGCGGCGCCAAGCCGGTGGCAAGGTGCCGCGGGTGACTCCGGCGGATATCCAAAGCATCGTCGCCAAGATGGCCCGGATCCCGGCACAAAAGGTCAATGCCACCGACCGGCAGAGCCTTAAGGACCTGGACCAAGAGCTTAAAGCCGTCGTCTTTGGTCAAGAGCAGGCGATCGACGCCCTAGCGGCGGCGATCAAGCTGGCGCGTAGCGGTCTGCGCGACGAGGAAAAGCCGATTGGCAGCTTTCTCTTTGCCGGTCCAACCGGCGTGGGTAAGACCGAGGTCGCGAAGCAGCTCGCCAAGATTATGGGTGTCGAGTTTATCCGCTACGATATGTCTGAGTACATGGAGCGCCATGCGGTGTCGCGCCTGATCGGGGCGCCTCCGGGATATGTCGGCTTTGACCAAGGTGGCTTGCTCACGGAGGCGATCAACAAAAGTCCGCATGCCGTGCTGCTGCTCGATGAGATCGAGAAGGCCCATCCGGAGATCCAGAACATCCTGCTGCAGGTCATGGACCACGGCACACTGACCGATGCCAATGGTCGGCAAACGGATTTTCGCAACGTCATCGTCATCATGACGACCAATGCCGGCGCGCGCGAGCTGCTGCATGGCTCGATCGGCTTTCAGCGCGAACTCGGCGTCGGCGCTGGGGAGAGTCAGGCCGTCAAAGATATGTTTAGTCCGGAGTTCCGCAATCGTCTCGACGCGATCATCTCGTTTAAACCGCTTAGCGAGCAGATCATCGTCCAGGTCGTCGACAAGTTTATCGGCGAGCTTGGCGCGCGGTTGACCAAGCAGCGGGTGGTGTTGTCGGTGACCGATGCCGCTAGGCTGTACTTGGCGCGCAAGGGCTACGATCCAGCTTATGGGGCACGGCCGCTCAATCGGTTGATTCAAGACAAGTTGAAAAAGCCGCTGGCCGACGAATTGTTATTTGGGCGGCTTGCGAGCGGCGGTGAAGTGACGATCGATGTCGCGGACGGGGGCGACGAGCTTAAGTTCGAGTTTTCGGCATAGCAACATGCCGATCTCTTCAATCGTCTAAACGATGTCCCGACAACACCTGCATGGCGTTCATCAGGGCCGCCTTGAGCTGCGCATCCGTCGGCTGCTCGCAGACCCCATTGATCCCCTGCGTCGCCTCCCACACCCACGTGCCGCTCTTGTAGTCCCGGCTGTTGGCACCAGTGTGCCAGATCCGGCTTGGATGATAAAAGGTGCGCTGATTACTTTGGGTGTAATCGTTGGTCCACATGACGAAGCGCCGGGTGGCGCCCAGCTCGGCTGCGGACCTCAGTTCGCTGCGGTTTTGAAAGAACAGCAGCAGTAGGTTGTTGAACGAGGTGTAGGCGCACTGCTTCGCGGCGATTGTGGCACCCGCCGGGTAGAAGCCGAACAGAGCATCTCCTGGGTAGCGAAAGGTGGCGCTACCGAGAAAGGGCAGATACTGGGCGTCAACCACTTCGTAGCCATTGACCTCGGTGGGTCGCATGGCCTCAACCTCGGCGCTCGCCTTAGTTGCTGCCAACAGTATCACGGTCAAAAGTAGACGCCGCGCGGTCATAGCAAAACACCTTCGTGCCAAGTCATCGGTTCATCGGTTTGTGCTCATGGTCCAAGCGGGCTTGATTAGCTTTTTATGAAGATCCTTGTCAATCGCGGACATGGGTCTTTGGACTTGGGGGCCTCCTTCGGTAAAAAAATGCTGCAAGATCTTGGTTAAGAAGGTAATCCTGTAGGGTGAGTACCGTTGCAATCTTATGGAGTAGGGTAAATCTATGAACCCGTTGCGTTGGCGTTTGCTTATCATTGGCGCCATTACTTTGTGGGCAGCTTATATCGTCGCCCCGTCGGTGATTTATTTTTCGACCCCAAGGGAGATCCGCAACTCCGATGAGGAGATGGCCAAGCGGATACCCAAGTGGTTACCGCAAAAGCACGTGTCCTTGGGCTTGGACCTGCAGGGTGGGGTCCAGCTGGTGTTGGGCGTCAACACCGTCAATGCCGTCGATAACAAGCTCAGTCGCCTCGGCACCGAGACGCAGCGCTGGTCTGATGACAACAACCTTGGTGTCACTAAGGCCTACAACGTTGTCGGCAAGCAGATCCTTCGCGTCGAGCTCAAAGACGGCGTCGACGCCAGTGCGTTCAAAGACAAATTCCGCAAGGAATACCCCGGCATGGTGCAGGTCGCCAAGGCCGGCCAAACGCTCGACTTAGGGTATGAAGACGAGCAGATGCGGCGCATCAAGGCGAGTGCGATCGAGCAGGCCGAGAAGGTCGTCCGCAGCCGCGTCGACAAGTGGGGCGTGAGCGAGCCCTTGATCAACCGCCGTCAGGCCGACAACAGCATCCTCGTGCAGTTGCCTGGCTTCAAGGATCCGACCAAGGCCAAAGAACTGCTTGGTCGAACGGCGCAGCTTAAATTTAAGCTGGTCGACGATAAATTCCATGGCTTCGATAGTCTGACCGACCTTCCCGCTGGCATCACCAAGGCCAACAACGGTGGTCAGGTCGCGCTAGCAAGCGAAAATCGCGTCGCGTTGCTCGACTTTGCCAAGGCTAAAGTCCCCGAGGATCGGCAGCTATTCGTCCACCGCGAGGATATCGCTGGCGGCAAGAAGTCGACCTATACGACGTATGTCGTCGAGGCTTCCACGGAGATCGGCGGCGACGATATTGCCGACTCCTTTGTCACCGAAGATGGGCAAGGCCTAGATCATCGGCCGCAGGTGTCGATGAAGTTCACCGGACCAGGCGGCAAGCGTTTTGGTGACGTCACCGGCGCCAACGTCGGTCACCGTCTGGCGATCGTTCTCGATGACGAGGTCGTGTCCGCTCCCAACATCCAGTCCAAGATCGCCACCGGTCAAGGCGTGATCACCCTTGGCAACCGCGGTAGCTGGCAGGACTCCTACAATGAGGCCAATCAGCTGGCACTCATCCTAAAGTCCGGGGCCTTACCGGCGACGATCGAGGTGCTGGAAGAGCGCCAGGTCGGTGCCAGCCTTGGACCTGAGTTGGCCGATGAGGGCATTAAGGGCGTGCTGGTCGGCTTGGTCCTGGTCTTTGGCTACATGATCTATCACTACCGTCGTCCCGGCATGTTGGCTTGTGTCGCCCTGCTGCTCAACGGCCTGTTTCTCCTTGGCCTGATGGCGATGTTCGGCTTCTCCTTGTCGCTGCCAGGGATCGCCGGCTTTGTGCTGACGCTCGGTATGGCGGTGGACGCCAACGTCTTGATCAATGAACGCATCCGCCAGGAGCTGGCGGAAGGAAAGAGCTCGAAGAAGGCCATCGAAAACGGCTTTGGCCGCGTCTTTTGGACCATCTTCGATGCCCACGTGACCGCGTTGATCGCCGGCTTTGTGCTGCTCGAGACCAACCCGTCCGGTCCGATCCGCGGCTTTGCGATCACTCTGATCATCGGTCTGTTGGTGTCCTTGTTCACCTCGCTGAATTGCACCAAATCCTTCTTTGAATTGGTGATGGCCCGGTCCAAGTCCGACAAAGAAGTTCGCGCTTGGCTCGGCGAGCGCTCGATCGAGAAGCAGCGCCATACCTTCAACATCGATTTTGCCAAGTATTCCGTGCCCTTTACCGCCTTTTGCGCGCTCTTGACCGTGGCCACGCTGGGCTTGACCGTGGTGCGCGGCCTCAACTGGGGCGTTGATTTTGCCGGTGGTACCGAGGTCCAGGTCCGCTTTGGCAGCGACGTTCAGCCGAGTGAGCTGACCGGCGTGACCAAAAAGGTAGGCCTGCGCGAGGTCACCCTGCAGGCCCTTGGTGGCGGCCAGAAGCAGTACTTGATTCGCTTTGGCACCGAGGACATCCAGCCCGAGGCTGGCAAAGAGGTGACGCAGCAGGATGCCCAGGCGAAAGGCCAGCAGGTCAAGCAGGCGCTGCTTGCCGACCTCGCCAGCAAGTCGCCGGAAATCCTGTCGATCGATTATGTCGGTCCACAGGTAGGCAAGGAGCTGCGCAGCCAGGGCGTGCTCAGCATGCTGTACTCAATCTTCTTTATTCTTCTCTACGTCGCCTTCCGCTTCAATATGCGCTTTGGACCAGGGGTCCTTCTGAAGATGATCATCGATGTCATCTTCGTCTTGGCCTTCTACGAGTTCTTCTGGCGCTCGTTTGACCTGACGGCGGTTGCGGCCTTTTTGACGATCATCGGTTATTCGGTCAACGACACCATCGTCATCTTCGACCGGATTCGCGAGAATCTGCAAAGCCACGGTCGCCGGACCATGCTCGAAAACATCAACATGTCGCTCAACGAAACCCTAACGCGGTCGCTCAACACTTCAGGTGTGACCTTGGTCTCGCTGTTCGGGATTTTGATCTTTGGCTCCGGTCAGATTTGGACCTTTGCTGCCGCGATGGCCGTCGGCATTGTTGCTGCAACGCTGACGTCGACCTTCGTGGCGAGCTTCTCGCTGGTTTGGTTTGATAAGTATTACACTAAGCGGGAAGCAAAAAAGGCGACGACTGGTGGTTCGGCGCGGCCGTCTCCAGCGCGCTGAGCCGCGGCTTTAGGTCCGGTCTCATGTCGCTTCTCATCGTCGAGAGTTTTTTCTAGGCTTCCTCCTCAACCTTGGGGAGGAAGCCTATGACGATTAGGATCGACGCGCAGTCTAGCCGCTACGAGCGCCAGCTTCAGGACCAGCTGAGCCAAGCAGACCGACTGAGCTCCTTGCCGCCAAGGGCTCGTGAATTATTTTTGCGCCTAAGCATCTTGCGGCGTCATCTGGCCCGCGACGCCAATATCCCGGCGTACCAGGTGCTCAGCAACCGTGCCTTGTTGGCCCTATGCGAGCAGCAACCGCAGGATCTGCCTGGTTTAACGTCCATTCCCGGCTTGGCTCCGACCCGTGTCAGGGCCTATGGTGCCGAGATTTTGTCGGTATTGCGCGGTGCCTGGCTAGAACCGTCAAGGGAGTAGGGAGCGAGGTGCCGTGTCCAGCTAAGGTCGCGACGCCAGTCTTAAGTGGTCTGGCCGCAGTAGGGTGGGGCGCATGCCACTGGCTTACAGCAGTTCCATCTCGGTGATCGAGTTGGTATTGAGGCGCTCGGAGTATTGGAAGTCCGATTTTGGCACGACATCGTTGCGCGAACCGGCGGTTTTAAAGGTCGCCAGGTAGTTGCTGCAGGCGCCGTAGTCGAATCCCTTACCAAACGGGTAGTGCTCGCAATCGATCTGCTCCTGGGTTTTCATGCGGAGTCCGCAGCGGTCCTTAAACTCGATGGTTTTGCCATCGCTACCGACCTGACCATGGCGCACATGATGGGGGCACTTTTTGCAGAGCATGTCGCGATCCTTCCAGCGTGAAGAGCCATTCCCCGGTGGTGTTCCTGACCAAGCGACCGCTCACACGGGGCACAGGAATGCACCCGCCTTGAGGCCGGCTAGCCTGAGTCCGCCATGCAGCAAACTTATGAAACACTCACAGATCCGTGGGATTAGACCCATCTTAGTCACAACTGCAGTCTTCATGCAACGGGAAAATAGTTGTTATTTTTGGGGAAAATCCTTTTTATGAAATTTAAGAAGGCGGCTAAATCCTTGCGATGTCGTTGGCTTTGCGGTAGCGTTTAAGTTCAAACTCATGAGGGACATACGCCGTGGCTTGGCTCACCCGAGAAAAAGCTCCGCTGACGAAGGGGCAACGCACCGACACTCCCGACGGCCTCTGGGAGCGCTGCGCCAATTGTTCGGAAATTATCCTGAAGCGCGAGTTTAGCGCCAATCAGAACGTCTGCCCGAAGTGTAGCCATCACTTTCCGCTCCAGGCCAGGCAGCGCATCGCGCATTTTCTCGATCGGGATTCCTTTGTCGAGTACGACGCGGAGCTTTGCTCCACCGACCCGCTGAAGTTTTGCGATAGCAAGCCGTATAAACAACGACTTATTGATATGCGCCGCCGTACCGGCACCTACGATGCCTTTCATGCCGGTCGTGGACTGCTCCAGGGAGCCCCGGTGCAGCTCGGCGTCTTTGATTTTCAGTTCATGGGCGGCAGCATGGGGTCTGTCGTCGGCGAAAAGATCGCGCGCCTGTACCTGCGGGCTGCGAAAAACCGTGAGCCGGCGATTATCTTTTCGTCCTCTGGGGGGGCTCGGATGCAAGAGGGCATCTTGAGCCTGATGCAGATGGCCAAGACCTGCGCGGCCTTATCCAAGCTGCGGGAGGCGCGGGTGCCGTTTATCTCCGTGCTCACCCATCCCACCACCGGTGGTGTGGCAGCTAGTTTTGCCATGCTCGGTGATTTAAACATCGGCGAGCCCGGCGCTTTGATCGGCTTTGCCGGTCCACGGGTGATTCAGCAGACGATCCGCGAGAAGCTGCCGGAGGGCTTTCAGCGCTCGGAATACCTGCTTGAGCACGGCATGCTCGATATGATCTGCGACCGCGAATCGCTGCGTCCGACCATCGCCAATGTGCTCAGCATGTTGATGCCAGCGAAATGAGCGCACCGGCCGCGGCGTTTAGCGCCCTGTTTGCCAAAAGGCCGACGGTGATTAAGCCGGGACTAGCGCGGGTCGAGGCTGGTTTGGCGCACCTCGGCGCGGAGGCGCTGCTGGCAACGCCGACGGTGCTTATTGCCGGCACCAACGGTAAAGGCACCACCTCGGGCTTTCTTTGGCAGATGTTGAGTGGACTCGAAGTCCGCACAGGCTTGTTTACCTCGCCGCATCTCGTGCATTTTGCCGAGCGCATACGGGTGTCGGGTGAATCAGTCGACGATGCGCTCCTGCTGCGCGAGCTTGAGCGACTGCAGCAGGACATGCCGGCAGAGCTGTACGATCTGCTGTCCTTTTTTGAGATCAATACGCTGCTGGCTTTGCGCTTGTTTCAGCGCCTGAAGACCAGCGTCAACCTGCTCGAAGTCGGCCTCGGCGGGCGTTGGGACGCGACCAATGCCAGTCGTCCATGCCTGACGATCATCACCAGCATCGGCCTCGATCATCAGGAGTGGCTCGGTCATACCACGGCGGAGATCGCCGGCGAAAAGGCCGGAATCATGCGTCCAGGCGTGCCGGTGATCTGGGGTGGCGACGCTGCCGGCGACGCTGCCGCAAGCGATGTGCTGAGGCAACGGGCCGAGCAGCTTGGCGCACCGTTCTGGCAGCAAGGGCAGCACTTCGGACCGTTAGACGCGGGGCATTTCTTTATCGACCTGCCGCTGCCGGGAAGCCGCCGGCAGGAATGTCCGTGGCCGCGCCGCTTGGCTGCAGCGCCGCCCTATCTGCGCGACAATTTCCTTAAGGCGGCTGCGGCCATGAATTGGTGGATCGATCACGGCCCGGTGCCGGTGCTGCGCCAGGCGCGACTGGGAGTTGCCGTAGCCGCACTTGATCAACCGGGCATCGCCATCCCGCCATCGTTGCGCGCTCGTTTTGAGCGGGTCACAGTGTCCTCGGGGTCTAGTCAGCACGACCTGTTGCTGGATGTCTGCCACAATCCTGACGGCGCTCGAGCGGTGGTCCGAGGTCTGCGCGAGACCTCGTTGGTCGACGAAGCTGGTGGCAAGGTCGCGGCGTTTGTCTCGATCCTTGGCGACAAGGATTGCGATGAGGTGTTGCGTATCTTACGCACAGTGTGTGACCCGGTCGTGCTGTTTGCGGTGTCAAGCGAACGCTCTTGGAGTGTCGAACGCATCGCCCCGCAACACCGGGATTTACCGTTTTATCCAAGCTTCGCTGCGGCCTGGGCTGCACGGCGGCCCAGTGCTCCGGCTGCTTCGGCTACTCCGGCGGCCTTGTCACCCGTCCTCGTCTGCGGCTCGGTCCACGCCGTGGGCGAGGTCTGTGCATTTTTTTCGATCCCGCTTTAATATGTTGGCCGCTGCTGCCTTGCCACGGAGCGGATTGCTCCTTGCTTCGCCCTAGTGGTACCATCGGTCGATGAAAAAGGCCTGGGCGTTTCCCTCTTTATGGACCGATCGGCAACGCCATGGGTGTGCCTATGTGGTGTTGTGGCTGCTGCTTAGCGCCCTTCCTAGTCGTGGCCTTGCCGCCGAGGATGGTGCCATCGACAAGCTCAAGAGCGACGTCGGCCAGCAGGTCTATTTTAATGGCAATTCAACCAGCTTTAACCGCGATTTGAAGACCCAGGTGTTTCAGGGTGAGGTCGTCGGCATCGGTGCTGGTACGCTGATTGCTGCCGACAAGATCACCCTCGACCGTGCCGCAAATGTCATGGACGCAGAAGGGCATGTCGTCATCATGAGTCGCAATCAGCTATTTTTAGGCGATTCGGTTCACTACAACCTGACGACCACCGACTTTGCAATCACCCATGCGGTGATGCTGTCCAACGACCCCGTCGAGATCCAGCGTCTTCAGCATCAGATCTTTGGCTTTGGTCCAGAGGAGCTGGCCTTCGAGGAGGCTCGTAAACAGCAGCTAGCCCGGGTCGAGGAGGAACGGCTAGCCCTGCGCCAGCAAGCGATCACCAAAGGCGCGGTCGAGGATGAATTAGTCAGCCGCTACAGCTTGCTGCTGGAACGCGCGGACCTGATCAAGCAGCAGGACACTCCGGTGTTGGCGCGCTTGCCGAAGGAGCGGCGGGACGCGGTGAAAAGTCGGCGCGCCTTTTGGGAGCGTAGCCAACAGTCTGCCCTCGCCGTACCGGCATCGCCGATTCTGAACTCCTATTTGCACCTCGAAGGCGATACCCTGCAGCGCCTCAACGGCAACGACTATGCCGCTCGCAACGCGCTGTTTACCCCATGTAAATGCGATAAGGATGCAAGTCCGGCCTGGGCCTTTCGCGCCGATGAACTCGAAGCACAAATCGGCGGCTATGCCGACTTGACCAATGCCGTGCTCGAGATCAAAGGGATCCCAGTCTTATATTTACCGCATATCAAACTACCGCTCAAAGAGCACCGGCAGTCGGGTTTTTTACTGCCGAGCACTGCATTTGACTCGGTATCTGGCAATACCCTTAGCCAACCGATCTATTTCGACCTCGGTCCAAACCAAGACGCCACGGTGACGACCGACTTCTATGAGAATCGTGGCACCCGGCTTGGACTCGAGCTGCGCCGGCAGCAGCGCGAGTATTCTGGGTGGGAGATGCATGTTGAAGGCATCCGTGATGCTTTGTGGCTGCAACAACTAGGCACGCGGCAAACGCTCGGCGATATGTACCGTTCTGGGCTGGCGGCTTCGCGCCTGCCTGGTGCTCCCCTTGAGCCTTTGACCCCCGATTTAACCCCCAAAGAGTACACCAGACGCTACCTCGAACGACCCGACTTTTGGAAGCAGGACGCTATCAAGTCAGATCCTGAGCAGCAAATTGAAACCTATATGGCTATCCCACGCAATACCTGGCGTGGTTCTTACAACTGGAGCGGGATGACCTTTGTGGCGCCGCGGTTGTCTCTCGTCAGTTCTGGCGAGGTCACATCCGACCACCGTTACGTCGAGGAATTATATATCCCCGACAATTTTAACCAGGCTTTTTACGGTGGGCGGGTCGCCAAGGCCTACTCCACGGCCAAACTGCAGACACACTTGGACGGCAAGGAATTCTATCTCGGCGTCGGCACCCGCTACGGCGACAACTATCTCACCAATCAGCGCTTTGAAGGGCAGCAGCTGCCAGCGCAGTTGAAGCTACAGTCGCGACTGTACGAGTTGACTCCCGCGCACTTCGTATTGCCGATCTATGGTCAGGTGATCGCGGAGGATATTCAAATCAGTCAAGCGGACGCCGGAGATCGCATTGTGGCACCGGTCAACAATTTGGGCGGTGGCAGCTGGCGGCGGGTGCAGTTCGCCACGACGACGCCTCTTATCAGCGACGCCATCATCCAGGTCAGCCAGTTCACGTCTTTTGAATCGCGCTTTATCACGCACGCAAGTCTCGACAACAAGAGCAGTGAGATGCGTTCTTGGCAGACGGGTTTGGAGTTTCGGCTACCCATCGATGGTCGTGGCCCGGCACCGGCGTGGTTGCGCAGCAGCGTTTGCACCGATGCGGTCGCAGCGAAAAAGCCTAGGCCCGCCGAATGCCCAGCACCGGGGGACGGCGAGCAACAGCAATTCGTGCATCATGTGATGGATTGGCGACTGCGCGCCTCGACACGCCCCACGGTCGTCAAACGTGGTCCATACACCGAGCTTGCTGGGCATAATCTCGCCTACTTTGCCTCGGACACGCGGGCCCCCTTAGGGAGCAGTGCCGACAATGACCATGACGTGATTGACGAGGATCGGATGGCCCAGAGTCAGCGCTTGTCGCTGATCACCGACCAGTCTTGGTCGATTTTAGGTCGGCACTGGCAACGTCTGATCGGGTCCTTGCCGGACGTGCCGAGTAAGGCCAATGAACGGTCGATCGACCGGGCGCGCCGCGAGCTGGCGGCGAGCTTGGATCAGGCGGTCGATGGTGCGACGAGCATGTATGACGAGTCGACCCAGCGTTGGCTGATCGACCGGTTCCAGCTTAAGGACGCCAACTTTGCCACCCCCCTAAGCTTACATTCCGATATCGCTTATGATTTTCTTGATGCCAAGGCCCGGCGCCAAGCCAATTCAGACAACGTGGGCGTGGCTCCTGATCAGCAGAAGCCGTTGCCAGAGGCTTGGAAACCGCTCAACACCTCGCTCGGCATCAACTACGCAAATTGGGGCTTATCGCTTGCAAGTACCTATAATATCTATCGTCACGCCGCCACCTCGGAGTCGATCTTCTTAACCTTCCCGCCTGCTCTAAAGTCTTCGTTGACCCTGGGTTACAACCTTTCCAACTCGTTTGTTTCGAATACCAATAGTGAGTTTAAACAAACCATCGTTCGCTCACTGAGTCTGGATACGGGCTTGATTCCTGCGGTCAGTGGCTTTATACGACTGAGTCGCCAGGTGATTAATGGCCTCCCCACCGATTACACCACCTCCTTCCAGAGCGCTTACGGTCTGAAGTATGTGTCCTCCTCGGATTGTTGGGGGCTACAGTTTGCCCGAGAGAAGACCTATAGTACGCCGGAAGCCAACGCTAGCTATGTGCTACGACTATCGATGGTGTTTATGGGGCAAGAGCGACCCTTGCCGGATATGTCGGGCGGAGTGATCCACGAGGCGAGCGATCAACGGAGTCTTTAAGCTAGTCCTAAGGAGAATTCATGCAGCGTGTCATGCCCCATCAGAAGGTCAAGCTGGCTGGTTTTAACAACCTGACCAAGGCGTTGAGTTTTAATCTCTACGACTTCTGTGTCGCGCGCAATGAGTCCGAACGCCAGTCCTACATCAAGTACATCGGCGAGCGCTACAGCGCCAAGTTAGTCACCGAGGTGTTGACTGGGATCTGCGGCATCATCGAAGCGCAGGTCCTGGCAGTGTCCGACCAAGACTACGAGCCGTGGGGTGCGAGTTCCCTGGTGCTGATGAGCGACATCAAAGGCGGCGGCGTTGAGCTGCCCCCAGCCAATGTCTCGATGCACCTCGATAAGAGTCATATCTGCGCGCACACCTATCCTGATTTTCACGGCGGCGGCACCATCTGTTCCTTTCGCATCGATATCGATATCGCCACTTGCGGTGAGATTTCGCCGCTCAATGCGCTGAATTTTATGTTTGATAAATTTGATGCCGACGTCGTCGTGATGGATTACGTCGTGCGTGGTTTTACGCGTGATCATGCCGGCAAACGCATCTACATGGACCACCAGGTCAAGAGCATCCAGGATTATATTGCGCCTAAGGTGCTCAACGACTATTACTGCGTCGATTTGGCCCTGCAGTCGGACAATATCTGGCAGACCAAGATGCTGCGGATGAATCAGAACACGCCGAGCTACTTCCGTGATCCGGTCGATGCGAATAGTCCGGAGATTAAGCACTACATGGAAGAGATCAACCGCGAGATGCGCGGTATCTTGCACATGTGGCCGGACTAAACGAGGTGCGGTTCTTGGCCAAGGACTGCCCCGTCATCAGCGATGCATGAGACCATTGACGACGTCGTAGGCGACGCTGTCAGACATATGCTTAAAGGTCGCCCTCCCGGCCTCGTCATAGCGCAGATGATCGTTGGCGGTCGTGGTGATGGTGGCAATCGCATGGATGGCCTGGAACACATTCGATGCTGGGTACACCTTGCGAAACAGCAAGGCCCGGGTGTTGAGGTTCCACACCTCGACCTCGACCACGGTGTCAACGGACGCCTTGTCGCGGTACTCGCCCGCTCGCGTCAAGCGACGAAATTGGCTTGGTACGGGTGGTGGCGCCGTGGTTGAGAAGGCCGTTGGATCCTTGACCTTGGTCGTGTTGTCGGTCGGATTAAGGTCGGCGGCGATATTGCCGCCAGCGGGTACGATGCTGCCTGATTTCACGTGCGCGCGCACCAGGGCATCGGCGTTGCTCTGGCTCGTCAGTCGCAGGTGGCCGTCTTTGGCGAACGCCTGCTGCAGGCTTTCCCACAGCATCTCATGCGGCAGCACCTCGCGGCTGGTGTCGTAGATCGCCTCGACGGCGATGGTGCGAACCCCTGCGGGTGGACTGACATACTGGTTGGTGAAGCGGTAGGCACAACCGCTGTTCAGCAGGCCCAGGGCGAGGGCGATGCTGGCTAATCCAGGCCATGCCCAGATCGGCATCGCTTTTTTCAACCAACACGTTACAATATTGGTGATCAAATCCAAGTCCACATATTCAAGTCATGAGCCTAACGCTGATGGATCCTCTATATAGCACGGGCGACGACAAACCACCAAAGCGTCCCGTTGTTCCGTCGCTTTACAGCGCGCTGAGCGACATCAATCGCTGGCTGACCGAGCACCAGTTCGATCAGTTAAAGGACGGTGATGGTATGCTGTGGAAGCTGGAGATGCAGGCCAGTCAACTGCCGGCCAAGGCCGATCCGCGGCGCTTGGATTGGCATATCCGCCTGGCGCCCGTGGCGCAGATGTCGGCGGCGGCCCTGGTCGGGGCTTGCGTGCTGCAGCCGGATGACGATGCCCGGCTGCTGGCGATGATCGGCACGGAGCTGGTGCCCATGGCGATGAAACCCACAGTTCTCACGGCTCCCAGTGAGGCCGAGGCGCGCAATCTGCTGGCTGCGGAGCTGCCGCGTCTGAAGGCGGCTTTCAAGGAGATGAAGCTGGCCGAGGTCAAGCGGTCGTTGATTGGCAGGTGGCTGGAAGAGCGCTGTGTCTTTGGCGGACGTGGCAAGTGATCATTCTGTTGTTGACGCTGTGCACCTTACTTTATTAATGGACTGATACCGAAGATCGATCTCGCGGCGCGTCTTGACGTGCAGCTCAGCATACTACCCCCTGGTGAAGGCGAACTCATGGATCTTGTTCCGGAAAACCTCGGCGGCGCCGTCGTTTTTAACCTCAACAGCTCCTGTGGTGCGAGCAAGGCCCTCTGCGGTAACTGCGGCGACTTTGCCGTGGCCATCCACAACTGGCTGATGAACACCGACGTCCGCTATGTCCTCCTCGACTTTCAAGATGAGAAAGAGGTCTGTGGCGTCTTTCTTGAGGAGCTGATGCAGCTTGCCAAGCGCTTGCGGGTGCCGTTCCTCTTTGCAGGGGTCATGGAAAAGCCACGCCGGATGCTTGAGGCTTATGACTTCACCCGCCGCTGGCCGCTGTTTGTCACCCCGGAGGAGGCGGTGAGTTATCTCGATGAGAACTTTCCCGGGACGACCAAGGCTTCCCTGGAAGGGCTCACCTTTGGCGTCGCCATCGCGTCGAGCCGGCCACGCAACGGCGTTGCCGCGGAGATCGAAAGTGGCGACGGAGCCGAGGCTGTCGAGTAGCTCCACGGCATCGGCCGACTTCAGGGTTGGATAAACACCTACGTGGGTAGTTTGTCCAAATCCTGAGTGATGATGCGCAGGTTTTCTCGCACCGTCGGTAGCTGGGTCGCTTCGGGATAGTCTTTCAGCGCCTCTTCCAGGAACGATTTCGCCTGCTTGAGGTATTCCGCCTTGGTCTTTGGATCGGTCACCGGCATGGCCGTTTGGAACGCGGACGCGGCTTTTTTGCGCAGGTCCTGGACCGCCAGGTTGCTGAACTCTTTGATTTTGTCCTTGGCCTGCGTCGCCTGGGGGCTGCCTTCAGGGACCGCTTGAGCCTTTTTCACTGCGCTCGCATAGTCGCCGCGATCGGCAAGAGCCTGGGCCTCTGCAAGCGGATGTTCGCCTGGCGCTGGTGGCGGGCCTGGTGGGATCGCTCCTTCAGACCCGGCAGCGCCTGCGGCGACAGCGCCCGCTCCGCCGGACGGAAGTAAGGTTGGGATGTCCGGGCCGGGACCTGGGACGGGCGTGGTCGCCGGCGTCAGGGTCGTCGGGCTGGCGCCAGCGCCAAGTTGCGGTCCGGCACCGGCTTTGGCGCCTTCTGGCATCGGTGGCAAGGGTGCTAGCTCTGGCACGGAATCGGGGCCCGCGCTCGGACTCGGAATGGCTCCAGCGACTTCATTCCACATCCGTGCTTGCCCTTTCAGGGCATCGCTCACGCGTTTGATAAACTCTTTGCTATTGTCGCCCTGCTGCAGGGCCGCGTTGCTTTGCTTGGCGACGCCGGCGTTGCCGAGCAGGGGATTGTCGGTGAGCGCCGTGGCGAGGTCGAGGTTGCGCTCTTTACATAGCTGCTCCAACGTCGGTAGTTTGCGCCCGGCAATGGCCGGTGCCTTCTTCGCGGCTGCCGCATCGAGGCTAAGGTCGGTCTCTTGAAAGCTGGGCACGCTGCCGGTGAGTGGATGCAACACGTTCCGCACGAGGCCGATAGCGACCGCGGCTTCGGTCACAGAGCCGGCCACCACGCCTTGCGGCAGGCTGGCGAGGAACTGGTACTCGGCCACCCCAAATGGAGCGTCTGGGACGCTCTGACGGCGCACGAACAGCAGCTGATCGTCGACCGATGGACCCGCTGCTTCCGGGGCTACCTTTGGCGCGACGGGAGGCGTGGTGTCTTGCTTGGTCCCAGCCTTCTGTAGGTTGCTGGGCACTTCGCTCGGTTCGGCTCGCTTGGGTGGTGTGACGCAAGCGGTGGCGGCTAAGCTAGCCACGAGCCAGACGCCGGGATGTCCGAGGGAACTGAAGAATCGGCTGCTGCGCATGAATTACCTCTTGAGCCTGGGCCGTGCCGGTCGTGGCGCATGGGCGTTCATCGCCGCGGTCGCCTACATCATAGCAGGATAGCAGGGAGGCAGCGCCGCGAAAACCGACATTGGCAGCGCCGCGGCTAATTTTCGTCTGGCCTAAAGATCAAGCGACAGCGAAGCAAGGTAACGGCGGTCTTCGCTGGCCTTGCTGGTGGATGAGACATCGACACCGTAGCTAGCAAACTCCAGATCGATGCCACTGACATTGAGCGTGACCCCATAGGTGATGAAACCCTGGTTGACGCCGATGCGTGCCGCTAGCGGCGCCACGATCAAGGGATTGCCATAGAACAGTTCAGCGCCTGCGTGCAGCAGCTTGGTGGCCGAGATGCCTTGTAGGCCATAGGATTGTGCCGCGGTGCCGATGGGGATGTGGTGGGCGTCGATGGCGACACGCATGTTTACCGAGTGCGATAGGCGAGGCGTGATGGCAATGCCCACTCGCACGTCGGTGGGATCCACGGTGGACAGCGCATTGGCATTGCTGATCGCGCCGTGAAAGAGGTTGCCGCAGACGTTTTCTGGCTTCTGGGTGTAGGGATTTAGGTAATTGCTTTTACAACCGGTGGGCAGGTTCATCACCGACATCCCGAGAGTTGGAAACCAAAAGTCGGCGAAGGTGTATAAGAGTCCGGCGTCCAGTCCAAGCCCGGTGAGCTTGTTGGCATCCTCTTGCAAATGCCGGCGCATCAAAGTTTTACTCAGCAGGTCGTTCGATGGGATCAGATCCTCGAAGGCATAGCGCAGCATGGGGCGCACCTGGAGGCCGGCATTGAGGCGGTTGTCGCTGCTGGTGAAACCGAGGTCGATGACGGCACCGGCATCGGAAATAGCCGTCACCTGCGCCACGTTCGGCGTGTCTTTGGTCACCAGGGCCTGCACCGAGGTGTTTGAATAGAGACCGACGGCCATCGGGGTCTCCCGGTCAATATCGAAGATGGTGACGGGAAATAAGCCACCGCGGACCCACAGCGGCTTGCCGCTGATGTCATTGCTTTGACTCAGCACCGCTTCGACATTTTTGCTCGGAGCGCCTTTAAATGCCGTGTAAAATTTACGGCCATTGCTGTTGGCGCCGGCGATGGCGTTGGGGAACTTACTGACATTGAAGGTGCTGCGCGAGCGGGCCTTGCGGGAGCGGCCGATGCCGGCGGGATTGGTCCAAACGGAGTTTTCATCATTGGCGATTCCGGTAAAGGCATCACCCATGCCCATCGGCCGCACCGCATTAAATTCGCCTGGGATTTCCTCTGCCTCGGCGCTGGTCTGGACGACCACCGCCGCCACTGCGGCAGCCCACAGGCTGACTAGCGCTAGTCGCCTGGCACGGTACGGTGCGTGTCGCTGTGAGCGGAGCCGTAGGTCAATCATGGCGCGTCGTCACCATCGTTCGTGCCAACATCTCGAGGTCTTCGCCATGTTGCTTGAGCCGCCGGATCTCGGCGTCGCGGGCCGCTAGTTTTTCCTGGAGCGCGGCGAGTTCGCTGTCTTTCGCCGCGATCACTTCGTCCTTCATGTGGGCGATCTGTTCGGACATTCGGGAGATTTGCCGAATCGAGTCCTGCGTCATCCGCAGGATCTCGCGGTTCTCTTCTTTTGCCAGGCTCAAATGGTCGAGCAGCAGCGCCAGTTCTGGAGCTTGGCCACGATCACCACTGAGAGATAAAAAGCCGGCGCCTTCGTTGGCTGCCCCGGCGCGAGCAGCAGGGGCTGGTCCATCCTGGTCAAAGGTCGGCAAGGGCGGCAATTCGTCCAAAGCCGTCAGGGCGGTCGTCGCTGGGTAAATGAGTAACTGCCCCCCGCTACTGCGGCCGACCAGTTCACCGCGGCGTAACCTCCGCCAGACCTCAGTCTCGGAGATTAAGTGCTGCTGCGCATAGGCTGGGGCGGTCAACCCCGGGCCGAGGCTTTTGGGGTCAACCGGCTCGTTCGCTTGGCGAACATGCAGTTCTTTGCTGTCTTCCCCAGCGCTTGGTCGACCAATCGATGCGGTCACGCGCGTCACTCCTTTGGCCTGTTTAGGAAATCATAGCCTGGTTTTAACTCAGGAACCTAGTCTCTTCAACCGATGTCCTAGGGGTAGCTCTCGTGGTGGGCCAGGCGGCGTGTGTCGCTTGCGGTCCTTCCGACACTCCTAGACGCAGGGGATCTGCATGGCGCCGAGCAAGACGAGTCACTTTCTGCAAAAGCACCGCGGTCATTTCATCTTGTTGGTGCTGTGTATGGCGATTGCTGGAGCCTGCACCTGGACGATGTGGCGCCACTACACCCGGCACGATCCTGAGGGCTTTATCGCAGCGATGGAAAACCGGCTGCTCGACCTGCGCTTTCGTCTACGTGGCGAGATCAAGGCTTCAGGCAAGATCGGGGTGCTGGCGATCGATGAAAAATCCCTGCAACGGCTCGGCCGCTGGCCCTTTGCCCGTAAAAATTATGAGCGCCTGCTGCACAATCTGAAGCAGCTGGGCGCCGGTTGGGTCGGCATGGACGTCGTCTGGAGTGAGCCCGAGCGGCCACTGCTCGAAGATGTGCAGCCGAATATCGCCCGCATGCAGGGCTACCAGGTGAAGAACTTCGACAAGTTCTCCCTCGAACTGAAGGAAATCGCCGCGGTGATGAAGGCTGGTCCTGGCGATCGTTCGCTCGTGCAGGCGCTGCGTAGCTTCAAACATGTCATCCTCGGCTATGCCTACTATGGCACCAAGGATGAAGGCGAACAACTTGGTAAGGAACCGTTTCGCGGCTATAAACCGATGCAAAATTCGGCGCTCGGTGCGGTCATTTTACCCGATGGCATGGAGCTTAAAAACTACCATCAGTTTGTCTCCTACGGCATCATTGCCAATACCGAGACGATCGCCAGTGGAGGCGAGCAGTTTGCCTTTTTCAATAACGAGCTGAGCGCCGACGGTATTTACCGCTGGGTGCAGCTGGTGCGCAATATCGATGGCAATCTGATGCCGGCGATGGGTCTAAAAATGGCGGGGCAAATCCTCGGACGGGAGCCGGTCGTATTTTTTGACCAGTTTGGCGTCAGCGATATCTCCTTGATGAACCCAAACGACGACAAGGACCTGATTAAGATCCCCGTCGACCCAAGCGGCGCTGGACGCATATTGATCAATCACTTGGGCGGCCGGCAGTCGATCGAGCATTTCAGCCTTGCCGATGTCTACGATATGACGCTGACCGACGGGCAAAAACGGCGCATGAAGGGCATGAGCTTTATGCTCGGGCCGACCGCGATCGGCATCAACGATTTGCGTGCAAACCCCTTCGATGCTGGCTTTGACGGGGTGGAACAGCATGCGACGATCATCGACAACATCATCAGCGGGCATTTTATGCGCCGGACCGACACCATCTACACCACGGAAATGGGCATCCTCATCGGGATCTTCGTGCTCTTTGCGCCACTGATGATCTTCGGTAAAGCGGTGCTTTCTGGCGCGAGCATGGTCTTGTTCCTGATCGCTTACTACTATTTTGATAAGTATTTCTGGTTTGGCCACAATCAGTGGGTCTACATGGGCATGCCCGTGATCGAGATCAGTTCGATGTTTGTCGGCACGACCTTGTACAAATACGTGACCGAGGAGCGCGAGCGGAAAAAGGTCAAAGGCGCCTTCGGGATGTATCTGAGCCCCGACGTGATCAATAAGGTTTTGAATGATCCCGAGGCCTTGAAACTCGGCGGTGACAAGAAGGAGCTGACGGTGTTCTTCTCCGATGTGCGGAGCTTCACGACGATCTCCGAGAGCCTGACGCCTGAAAAGCTGTGCGAGCTGATGAACGACTACTTTACGCCGATGACCTCGATCATCCTGCGTTCGGGTGGCGTGCTCGACAAATATATCGGCGATGCCATCATGGCCTTTTGGGGCGCACCCTTGGCCGTGGCAAATCACGCCGAGGTCGCCGCCCTTTCGGCGGTGCAGATGCTCTACGCCTTGGATAAACTGCGCGTCGATCTACCGAAAAAGGGCTTTCCGCCCGTCGATATCGGCATCGGTCTAAACACCGGTATGATGTCGGTGGGTAATATGGGCTCGGGCGAGCGCTTTTGCTACACGGTGATGGGCGACTCGGTGAACCTCGGTTCGCGCCTTGAAAGTTTGACCAAAGAGTATGGCATCAAAATCATGATCAGTGAGGCGACGCGCAAGCAGCTGAAGCGGCCTGATCTGATCGTGCGCGATTTGGATGATATCCGCGTGAAGGGCAAGCTCGAGCCAGTGAAGGTGTTTGAACTGATGCGGCCAGATTATCTTCCATCCGAACCGGCGGTCCGCAATTTGGTCGGTGAATTTGAAGCCGGTCGCGGCTTTTACCGTAAACAGGAATGGCCAAAGGCCAAGCAGCACTTCATGGGGTGCTTGGCCCTGAAACCCGACGATGGCCCCGCAGCTTTATACCTGGAGCGGATCGCCGAGCAAGAACAGGCTCCAGCGCAGCCAGACTGGGACGGCGTCTACACCTTCAAGCACAAATAACCTGCGGTAATCGCCGTCTTAACCAGAAGAATTAAAGCTTTTTTGCTAACGTCCCGATGAGTCCTTCATAAAGGCCAAATAGCTTGGCCCTTGCTGCTAGCTCGATGAGTTATGGAGGAATCACCATGCATACCCCGACACGCATTCCCCGGACCGATCAAACTCGGGTTCGTGCACCCAGGGTGCCCTTTGATCTCGAAGTGAGATCGAAGACGATTGGCACCAGCGCTGATTACAGCTTTTCCACCGAGGACGTGTCGCGCTCTGGTCTGCTGCTGCTGTGGGAAAAAGATGGCCGCATGCCTTTTATCGTGAATACCTTGATCGAGATGGTCATCGATCCGGACGCTAGCTGTCTCGACCAACCGGTGATGTGTTTAGGCAAGGTCGTGCGGCGAGAGAATGCCGATGGCGGCAACGGCACGACGACCAGGCTTGGCATCCAGATCGTGCAGTGGGATCATCACGACCAAAATCTTTGGGAAGGATGTTTGTCACAACTCGAGCAGCGCTTTGGCGTGGATTCCGTCGCCAAGAGCGCCTAGACTTAAGGCGTTGGGCGCAGTCCCTTGCCCCAGTCTTGGACCTGCTTAGACGTGAATGGAATGGTGCGCCATGCCGATGTCTCGATCGACTTCTCCAGCCGCTTCTGCAAGCACGGATGGCCGCCAGAGCCCCCAGAGCCCCCAGAGCACGGTATTGATCATCGGTGCCGGCAACATGGGGGCAGCCTTCGCACGGGGCTTGGTGAGTGCCGGTGGCTTCAAGGTGTTGGTGCACGATATCCACCAGGCACGCGTCAGCGAATTAAGTCGCACCCTGCAGATCACCGCCGTCACGTCACCAGCTGCCGCGTTGGTTGGCGTGGACGCGGTGATCCTTTGCGTTAAGCCCCAGGATCTTGCTGCAGTGGCAGCGCCTTTGGCTGGTCAGATTCCAGGTGCTTGTCTCGTCATCAGCATCCTTGCCGGCATGCAGATCCAAGACATCGCGAACCTGCTGCGGCATCACGGTGCCGTCGTGCGAGCCATGCCAAACATCGCTGCAACCGTGCATGCGGCCGCCACCGCCATCAGTGGCAACGAGGCCCTGAGCGAGGTCCAAAGATCCCTCGCCGAACGCATCTTCAAAGCCATTGGCGAAGTCGACTGGATCAAAGAAAGTCTGCTCGATGCCGTGACCGGTCTATCCGGCAGCGGTCCCGCTTATCTATATATGGTCATCGAGGCGCTGACCGATGGGGGCGTCAAGATGGGGATACCGCGCGTCTTAGCGGCCCGCTTGGCGACCCAAACGGTGCTCGGCTCGGCTCTGTTAGTCAAAGAGACCGGTTTACATCCAGCGATCTTGCGCGACCAGGTCACGACGCCAGGCGGTACGACCATCAGCGCCATCCATGAGCTGGAAGATCGCGGCCTGCGGGCCATGCTGATCAGCGCGGTCGAAACCGCCACCCTCCGCTCGGCCAGCCTGCGTCAGAAAACCTAATAATTTTAAATTGTTACTCTGTCAACCCGACGGTTCGTTGGGTTGACATGTATTTATCATCAAAAATCTAGTAGTACTTTATCCATCAACAGGAGGTTTCATGCCCAATTTATATCGTCCTTGGTCGATTTTGAGGGTCCTACGATCCTTCGCCGTCGTCTTAATAACCGGTAGCACTGTTCTCAGCGCAGCCATGCTGCCAACAGATATCGCGCAGGCCCGCGCCGGTGGTGGCCGCAGCAGCAGCGGCCGTCGCTCCAGCACGCCCAGCTATCGCCAGCCTTCATTCAATCAACCCACGGCTCCTCGCGCTGAGCCGAGTCGGCCTTCGAATGCCTACGCACCACCTGCCGCAGCGACCCCGCCCCCGCCATCGCGTGGTGGCTTTCTGCGCAGTGCGGCTGGTGGTTTAGCCGGCGGCTTTCTCGGTAGCATGTTGTTTAGTTCCCTGGGTCGCGGCAATCCTGGTGGTTACGGCGGCGGCGGATTCGGTGGCGGTGGTGGTGGCGGATTTGGACTCCTGGAACTGCTGCTCTTTGCCGGAGTCGCCTACTTTGGTTACCGCTGGTGGCGCAATCGTCAAAATGCCGGCAACGCCGCTATGGCGAGCGATAACATCGTCAACTTTCGCATGCCGCAGGAGGTTGCCGCTCCTGCCTTGGTCAGCGCGTCCCGAGCGGTGACGGCGATCTCGGCCGAAGAGGCCTCGGATCTGTTCTTTCGCATCCAGGGCGCCTGGACCCGCCGTGATTTGAGTTCGGTGCAAGACATCCTCGGCAGCGAGATGGCTGCCGATCTCAACAAGGACTTGCAGGACCTGAAGGCGCGGCAGCGCATCAATCGCCTCGAGAACATCTCCATTCGTCACGTCGACGTCGGCGAGGCTTGGAGTGAGGCTGGGTTTGATCAGGTCGGCGTGCGCTTTACGGCAAATCTGCTCGATTATACCGTCGAGGAAAGCAGTAACAAGGTTGTCGAAGGCAGCGACACCGATCCGGTTAAGTTTAATGAGGACTGGACCTTCTCCCGGCCAAGCGCGGGTGGGCGTTGGCAGCTAGTGGGGATCGAACAAGTTTGAGGTCGTTGCCACTCTAGTCAATTTCTCATAGTCTCTGCTCTAGGCTTGCTGTGCATTCAATAAGCTGTTGTGCCATAGACAGGATTGAGCCAAATGACCTTGGCCCGTCGAGAGATTCGGTATAGCCGGTGGCGCCTGTATCTGCCGGTTTTGTTCGGACTGGCGCTTGGGCTGGGTTTGACGGCTTTTGCCACCGATCTGGTGCAGCGGCAGGTTGAGCGTGACATTGAGCAGGAGCTGCAGCAGCGAACCGATTTAGTCGCCGCCAAGATCACTAGTCGAATGCAGACCTATAGCTATGCCCTGCTGCAGATGCGGGGCTTGCTCGCACTCTTACCAAATCTCAACCAGATCCAGCTAGAGGCTTATGTCGCGCAGATCGATCTGATGAACCGTTACCCAGGCCTGCGCGGTATCGGTTTAGCGCGGCGGATCCCGGCCGAAGATCTCTCGCGGCATGAGCAGGCGATGCGCCTTCATGGCCTGCTGGATTACCGGGTGTTCCCGACTGTTAGCGACGCCGACGCGTTTCCCGTGGTGCTGCTTGCGCCGCTTGATCAGTCCAACAAAGGAGTGATCGGGTTTGACATGTACTCCGACAAAGTGCGCCAGGCCGCGATGCTCGCCGCGGCTTCGAGTGGATCGGTGCAATTAAGTGGCGCGGTTCATCTTAAGGGCCTCCCTGCGGACCTGGCATCGTCCTTGGGCGGCATGCTCTATGTCCCAGTGTACAAAGCCGGCGCTGCCTTAGATTCCGTCGCCGCCCGACTTAGCGCCGTGACCGGGATCTTTTACAGTCCTTTTCGTGCACATGACTTATTCACCAGTATTTTTGGCGTCACCTCCAGTGTCGATCACGAAGTGACCTTTCGTATCTTTGACAACGACCCAAGTGGGTCTCAGACCCTGCTCTACGACCGCGAGCTAGCGATTGCTGCGACGGGCCAGAATCCTGCACGTGGTGCTCCTTTGACACGGGACCTGTCCTTTGCCGGCCGGACTTGGACCCTAGTCGTAAGGCCGATGCCTGGGCTGCATCATGGCATCGCGACGCGCCTACCGATCATCGTCTTTTTGGTCGGCTTATTGATGAGTCTTGTTCTTACCCGCGTACTCTACGCCTACGCCGCGCAGTCCTTGCACGACCGCCAGGGGCGCCAGCGTGCCGAGGTGGCGGCGCTGCGAGCACGCCTTCTGGCGCAGTGTGGCACCATTCTAAATTCGTCGGCAAAGGGTCAAGCAGGGGTCCAGCGAGTGGCCGATCAGGTCGTCGCGGACTTTGCCGAGGTTTGCACCATTCACCTGTTAGATGCTCATGGCACCTGGGGGCTCAATATTCTGGCCCAGCGCGAAGATCATGCTGACTTGGTCTTTCAGCGTGAGATCAATCGCTTGCTGAATCAGTCCAACTCACCTTTTACCGCCCATATGCGCGAACAGGCGCTGGCATCGACGCTGGCGACGGCGATGACATCGCCGTTTAAGGCGGCTGGGGTCGGGTCTTTTGTTTCAGTTCCAGTGACCGTCGGTGGTCGATGTCGTGGCTATATGACCTTTATCCGTAGCTCGCAGGAACTTTCCTATAGCCAAGTAGACTTGGCTTACGGCGAGGAGGTTGCTGGCCGCGTCGGCATGGCCTTGGAAAACAGCCAGCTCTATGCTGAAATCCGTGAGGCCAAAGAGCAGGCCGAGGCCGCCAATCGCGCCAAAAGTACCTTTCTCGCCAATATCAGCCACGAGATTCGCACGCCGCTAGGTGCGGTTTTGGGCTTTGCCGACATGCTCCAGGATCAGCATCTAAACGCGACCGACCGCGCGGCCTTCACTGCCACCATCGTGCGCAACGCCCGCGAGCTGAGTCATTTAATCGATGATCTCTTGGACCTATCGAAGGTGGAGGCAGGCAAGATCGATATCGAGCGCTTGCCAACGCGTATCCTCGATGTGCTGACCGATATCAAAACATCCTTAGGTTTACGCGCCGAGGCCAAGGGCATCGTCCTTGCCATCGACATCGCCCCCGAGGTGCCAGATCAAGTCCTCACCGATCCGACAAGGCTGCGGCAAATCCTGCTGAATTTGATCGGCAACGCGCTTAAGTTTACCGCCGAGGGACGGGTCGAGGTCGACGTCAGCTATGTTCCTGGTGCGGGGGACGACGCGCAGGTGGTGTTTCGAGTGAAGGACACCGGCACAGGTATTGCGCGCGAAAGCCAATCAGCGTTGTTTCAGCCGTTCACCCAGGCCGACGCCTCGACCACGCGCCGCTTCGGTGGCACCGGTTTGGGCTTGGTGCTGTCGCGTCTGCTTTCTCGTGCCTTGGGCGGCGACGTGGCCTTAGAGCAGAGTGTGGTCGGCGAGGGCAGCACCTTTGTCGTGACCATCGCCGCTCGTCCAGTGGCCATAGGCAGCGGCGTCGAGGCTTCGGCCTATGGGACCGTGAGTTCGAGCAGCAAGGAGCCATCTCGAGGCAAAAAGCTGGATGGCCTGCGCCTGCTCTTGGCGGAAGACCTGCCGGACAATCAGCTTTTGATTACCCGGTTGCTCAAGGCGAGTGGTGCGACGGTCGACGTGGTCGACAACGGACTGGCCGCGATCGAGAGCGCTAGTCAAACATCCTATGATTTAGTCCTGATGGACTTGCAGATGCCCTTGCTCGATGGCTTTGGCGCGACGCTGGAGCTGCGGCGTCTTGGTCTGACCATTCCGATCGTCGCCTTGACGGCGCATGCTTTACGTGAAGAGCGGGATAAATGCCTGGCGGCAGGCTGTGATGATCACCTCACCAAGCCGGTCAACCCGCAGCTGCTCATTCGGACGGTAGCCTACTTTACCGCCAAGAACAGCCTCGATCAGGCGCGGTTGCGCTCTGCATCCACCCCAATTCCCGATAGCCTAACCAGTTAGTTGCGTATACCTAATTTAACGATATAATTGATATTATATAGAATATATTGCAATTCTTTAAAAATCATGCAATTATTCTATACGGTCTTAGTGACCTTCTGGCCTTTCCTCGCCCCCTGCTGCTCTCCTTCCTGCCATTCCCAAAGGACCCCCCATGCGCTCTCTGATCCTAGCTTCCGCCGTTCTCATCACTTCAGCCCTTGGCTATTTCTGCGCACCCACCGTGCTCGACGCCGCCGTCGGCATCGAATCCGAACTCCAGGCCAACCAAGCGGCCCAGCAACGCGCGGACCTTTATGCGAACGATCGCATTCCGACGCTGTGGCCCGTGACCAGTCACGTCGTGCCGCGTGCCTCGCTCTCAGCCAGCCGGTAGTAGCAGATAGATGCTGGTCCCAGCAGGCTGTTCTTCGCGCTCAGCCCAGATGCGCCCGCCCATGCGCACCATCACCTTGGCGACGACCGACAGGCCGATCGAGAAGCCGTGATCGTCGTCGCTTGCCGTTGAACCATCGCTTGTTTGCGTCAGGCCATCCTGGTTGCCCAAGTAGCGCAGATGCGGCTTGAACAGGTTGGCGACATCGGCCGGCGCTAGGGGCAAGCCGTTGTCTTTAAATTGCGTCGTCAAAAATCGTCTGCCGCTGTGCTCTCTGGTGTCTTCATGCTCGCTTTGGGCGACACTGATGACCAGTTGACCGGTGGGGTTAATGCCACGCAACGCCCGTTGCACGATATTCAGCAGGGCCAGACGGATATACGTTTGGTCGGCAAGCACCGGCGCCAGCGGAGTCGTGGCATGCCAGGTAAACGCTCCTTGCGATACCTCGGCCGTCCAGGCAAGGATGTCGGCGAAATTCAGCGCCGTCAGCTTTGGCGCGTGCTGGCTATCGCGCACGCTTTGAATGACGTCATGCGCATAGGCGCCAAGCTGGGTGGCGTGCGAACTCAACTTATCGCACAGCCCGAGCAGTTGCGGGGCATCGCCTTGCTGCAGAGCGGCGCGAGCCTGCTGGCACAGCGAGGTGATGGTGCCGCGGCTGGAACCAATATCTTGGAGCACGGCGGCAGCGAACAGGTCGCGGTCGAGGGCTAGGCGCTCCAGGCGATCAACCGCGAGCTTGTGGCGCATTTGCGCGCGTAGTCTGGCGATGAGGACCGCCGGTAGTCCACCTTTTTCGATGAAGTCGTCGGCGCCCTGTTCCAGTAGCTCCATCTGCGTCTGTTCGCCGCCGCGTCCGGTGAGGATGATGACGGGAATCTGGCTCAGGTGGTGGTCGCTGCGCATCGTTGCCAGCAACTCCTGGCCGTTCATGCCGGGAATTTC
>JAPLFX010000058.1 GCA_026390445.1 Pseudomonadota bacterium | reverse complement strand
ATCGGCTTGTCGCCGTCGCCCGGTTGCAGCACTTTCGAACCGTTAAAGTCCGTCGACTCAACAATCCTGCCGACTTCGTCGCGGAGCTGGACAAATTCCTTATCGAGAAAGGACCTCTCACGTGCACCCAAGGTGTCAGAGGCCGCCTGCGTCGCCAGTTCGCGCATCCGTATCAGGATGTTTGTGACTTCGTTAAGGCCACCCTCAGCGACTTGGATATAGGAAATCCCGTCACTTGCGTTGCGTTTAGCGACCCCCAAGCTGGAGACTCGCCCCCTGATGCGTTCGCTGACCGCTAAACCGGCAGCATCATCCGCTGACTTGTTGATACGTAAGCCTGAAGACAACCGTTCGAGCGATTCGCCCAACCCCTTACGGTTTTCTTCTAAGCGCCTCTGTGACACCAAAGAATCCACATTTGTCTTAATCCGTAATCCCATGACGATCCTCCTTGAAATTAGACACAGCAAACCATTTGCTGTTGACTATGAAGCCGAACAACACCAAGATTTTTCGCTAAGCTATTAGCCGTGCAGCAGCTGCAACGCCATTTCCGGCGCCGCATTGGCCTGGAGTAGGACGGCGCTGCTCGATTGGGTCATGATCTTGGCCTGCGTCAGATTGGCCGTCTCAGACGCGAAGTCGACATCTTTGATGCGGCTCATCGCCGTCTGCTGCGACTCGATGGACAGGCCGAGGTTACTGATGGCGCTGCCCAGACGACTTTGAATCGCGCCCAGGGTAGCGCGCTCGCTGGAGATACGCGCCAAAGCGGTGTCGACCGTCGTGAGCTTTTCCGCGATTTCATCACGGGTGGGACCCTGATCGCCGACGTTTTGCGCGCCGATCTCCGAGGCCTTGCCGAAACCGAGGGTTTCAGAGTCAAACTTCAGCCCTTCCAGGCTAATCGTCAGGGTGTCGGTATTGGTCTCTGGGGCGGTACCGCGCGTCCCTACTTGGATGATGTACTGGGTCAAATCGTTGTTTTTGTCGAAGATCCTCTTGCCGTTGAACTCGCTTGCATTGCCGATACGGTCCATCTCGTCGACCAGCTGGGTGTACTCCTTGTTGAGGAAGGAGCGCTCTTGTTCACCCAAAGTGTCACTGGCCGCTTGAGTCGTCAGTTCACGCAAACGAATAAGAATGTTGGTCATCTCGTTCATGCCGCCCTCAGCGACCTGAACCAGCGACACGGCGTCGTTAGCGTTGCGCTTGGCGACATTGAGACCCCGGACCTGGCCGCGGAGGTTCTCCGAAATGGCCAGACCGGCGGCATCATCCGCCGACTTGTTGATCCGGTAGCCTGACGACAAGCGCTCAAGGCTATTGGCCAGATCGTTGTTGTTCTTTTCCATGGAACGCTGGGCTACTAAGCTCGCTACGTTCGTCCGAATACGCATACCCATGATAGATCCTCCTTGATGGTTTAAGCCGGGTCACAACCTTTTGACCTGGATAAGTTCCGTTGCGAAACTTACAAACCTACCAACGGCTTTTTTGGTAAATACTTTAATTGAGTTTTGTGTTTTCAATAATTGCGGCGAAGACCGCAGAGGTCACGGCGGATTAGTCATTTTGTCCAATGAACTAGAGCGGTTGGAGGCTTGGGGCGAGGTCGAAAAAGAGCTCGTTTCAAAGCGATTTCAGGGGGTTATGGTCTCCCTGTCGGGAGGGCCTGATTCTACGGCGCTTTTTCACCTTATTTGGTGTTTAGCCAAGCAGAAAAAAAATTTTCAAGTGGCCGTATTGCACCTCAACTACGGCCTGCGCGGGGCCGCTTCGAGCGGCGACCAAGCCTATTGTCGCGAGCTCGCCGAGCGCCACGGCGTCGCTTTTCATGGACGTGTGGTGAGCAAAGAGGAGCGCGAGCTGCGCCATGGCGAGAGTACACAGGCCTGGGCTAGACGCCTTAGGCGCGAGGAATTCCAGCGTTATAGTGCTGCCGGATGGCTGATCGCTCTCGGCCATCACCAGGGCGACCTGGCGGAAAACGTCCTCCTTCGCCTAGCTCGAGGCGCCAGCCCAGGACACTTGCTCGGCATGCGGGCTTGGCGTTCGCCGCTGTGGCGGCCATTGCTTGGCTTTACGAAAGTCGAGCTCCTGCAATATCTGACGACTCATGCGCTGAGTTACCGTGAAGACGCCTCCAATCAAACCCTGCACTATAGCCGCAATGTCATCAGACACCGGGTCTTAACCGAACTGGAAGCGATGTTCCCGGGGGCGGCACGGCGCATCATTGCCTGTGCCGACGAGGCCAGGTCCCTGGCAGAGGCCCACCACCAGGCAAGCTCGACGTGCGGCGGCAGCTTGGTTCTCGAAGATTTGGCACGAAAGGACCCAGCCCTTGCCCGCCAAGACCTCGCGACACTTCTCGACAACCCCACTCAGGACCCACGGCCGCTGTCACGAAGGTTTCTGGCGAGTGTCCTCGCGAAAGGTCCTACGGCCGGGTGCCGCGTCAGTTCGGTCCCCGGCGGCGGACGCCTTAGCTACCGAGACGGCCGCTTACGGGTTCACATGGACGGTGACCTGCCCAAAGCCGCGCGTTCCACGCAACACGGCCGCAGCATCGTGTCAACGCCACCAGCGGTCCTGCTGGACCGTGGCTCTTATGCATTCTTCAGGCAGGATGGGGGATGCTTGCGCTTTAGTCACCCAGCGGATGCTGTTCTAGGCGAGGGGCCAACCAGGCTTCGGTTGCGCTTGGCAGGGTCCACACAAAGTCTGAATTTTTATGGATTAAAGCGTTCATTTAAGCTCAAGGAGCTGCTGCGGCAGTGGGCCGTCCCCCTGGCCTTGCGACCAGCCTACCAGCTGCTGGAAGTACAAGGCCAGCTGATCGGTCTGTGGAGCGGCAGTGACCTATATCAGCCAAATGCAGCGGCACAGCAAACGGAATGCAGCCAAGCGGGCCTCAATCTGCGATACTTGAAAGACGGTGTGTAGATTTTTTCGATGCCAGACTTAACGCATCCAAGTGTGTTTTGAGACCAAGGAGTTTCCGATGGCCAAGCCCCCTCAGAAGCAAAACCAACAGATGCGGATCACCATGTTGTTCTTGGGGATCCTAGGTCTGTTTTTACTGGTTCATTTGATGGTCAAGCCGCAAGATGAGCCTAAGACGGTGAAGTTCTCCGACTTCATGACGGCCGTCAGCCTGCCGCTTACCGATGAGCAGCGCGTCGCCGAGGTGACCTTCAAGGAAAATGAGATTCTCGGCGTGCGGGGCGACAAGACGACCTTTAAGACCTACGGTCCGAATGACGCCGATATGCGCAAAACGCTCACGGAAAAGGGCGTCAAGGTCAACTATGAGCCACCAGAGGAGATGAGCTGGTGGAAGACTCTGCTGATCAACTCGCTGCCGCTGGTGATCATCTTGCTCCTGTTCGTCTTCTTTATGCGCCAATTGCAGATCGGCGGCGGTAAGGCGATGTCCTTTGGCAAGAGCCGCGCCAAACTGCTCAATGAAAATCAAACCCGGGTCACCTTCGACGATATCGCTGGAATCGACGAGGCTAAACAGGAGCTCGAAGAGATTATCGAGTTCTTAAAAGATCCAAAGAAGTTTACGCGTCTCGGCGGACGCATTCCCAAGGGCGTCCTCCTGGTGGGCTCGCCGGGGACCGGGAAAACGGTTCTAGCCAAGGCGATCGCCGGCGAAGCCGGCGTCCCGTTCTTTTCCATTTCAGGCTCCGACTTTGTCGAAATGTTTGTCGGGGTCGGCGCCAGTCGCGTCCGCGACCTCTTTGACCAATCCAAGAAGCACGCCCCCTGCATCGTCTTTATCGATGAAATCGATGCGGTTGGCCGTCACCGCGGCGCCGGAGTGGGCGGTGGGCACGACGAGCGCGAACAGACCCTCAACCAGCTATTGGTCGAAATGGACGGGTTTGAGGCCAATGAAGGCGTCATCATCATTGCCGCCACCAACCGCGCCGATGTGCTGGACCCTGCGCTGCTGCGACCAGGCCGCTTTGACCGCCGGGTCATCGTGCCGAAACCCGACGTAAAAGGCCGCGAGGGTATCCTCAAGGTCCACACCAGAAAGTCGCCGCTGGCGAAGGACGTCGACCTGCCAACGATCGCCCAAGGGACCCCAGGATTTTCCGGCGCGGACCTCGAAAACCTAGTGAATGAAGCGGCCTTGATCGCTGCGCGGCAGGATTGCAAGGAAGTCTCGATGCACCATTTCGAGCTAGCTAAGGACAAGATCCTTATGGGCCCGGAACGCAAGAGCATGATTATGAGCGTCGAGGAGAAGCGCAATACCGCTTATCACGAGGCCGGCCATGCCATCGTCGGCCTATTTATCGGCGGCGTCGACCCAGTGCACAAGGTCAGTATTATTCCTCGCGGCCAGGCTCTTGGCGTGACGATCATGCTGCCTGCTGAGGACCGCTACACTCTGACTAAAGAATATGCCGAGGGCATGATCGCCTACGCCATGGGCGGAAGGGCTGCCGAGGAAATCGTCTTTCGCAAACAGACCACGGGTGCCGGCGACGACATCAACAAGGCCACCGACATCGCCCGCAAAATGGTCTGCAATTGGGGTATGAGCGAACGCCTTGGGCCGCTCTCCTTCGGCAAAGAAAGCGACGAGGTCTTTCTCGGACGAGAGATGGGTGGAGGACGCAACTTTTCGGAAAAGGTTGCCGAAGAAATCGACGCGGAAATCCACCGCATCGTCTCTGGCGGCTACCGCAAAGCGGTCAGCATCCTACGCGACAACCGAGTCCAACTCGAGTCCTTGGCCGAATCTCTGCTGATCAAAGAGACCCTCGACCGCACCCAAATCGAAAACCTCATGCGCGGTGTCCAAGTGGTCACCGACGAGGAACGCAAAGCCTTCGAAGATGCGCAAAAGAAGGCCAAAGAATTGAAAAAGAATCCTCCACAGCGAGCCAACTTAGCAGAAAGCGTCGATCGTCCGGATGTGTCCGAGGCTCCGCCACTTTCGGCACTACCCTTGGGCACCTAATCCAGCCGAGGAGAACCGGTCTTCGACGTGCATGTAAGCCCACTGGCACCACCACCAAGTCCTCTGATCATGGGCGTCATCAATGTGACGCCCGACTCCTTTTCCGATGGCGGCGACTACCTTGACCCGGGTGCGGCGGTGGACCATGCGCGCCTACTGGTCGCCCAAGGTGCTGGGATCATCGATGTGGGTGCCGAGTCGACCAGACCTGGCTCGACCAGTATTTCCGCCCCAGAAGAGTGGCGCCGCCTGGAGCCCCTACTCAAGCGCTTGCAGCAGGCCCGACTCGGCGTTCCCATCAGCGTCGACACCTGCAAAGAAGACATCATGGTGCGAGGGCTGGACACAGGTGCTGACTGGATCAACGACACGTCAGGAAAAGCCTCGCATGCAACCCTCGCAAGGTTCGCGACCTATCGGCAAATGAGCTACATTGCCATGCATATGCCCTGGACCCCCGACATCATGCAGACGACCCCGCTAGGGCCTAAGCCAGCATTGGCCGCCATCGCAACGTTTTTTGCCCAAAGGCACCAAACGGCGCTGGAGGCAGGGCTAGAGCCATCGCAGATTTGGCTCGATCCCGGCATCGGCTTTGGCAAGACCGATGCCGCCAATGTCCAAGCGATGGCCGCCGTCAAAACCTGGGCGTCGACCTACCAGATCGCCGTCGGGGTCTCGCGCAAGTCGCTGCTCGGCAGAACCCTCGGCATCGACGCGCCAAAACAGCGAGATGCGCCAAGCAAAACCCTCGAACTTGGCCTTGCCATGCTTGGCGCGAGACTCATCAGAACGCACTCAGTGCTGCCTCTGAAGCGGCTGCTGGACCTATTGGGAGAGGGCGTCCATGTTTGAAATTCTCGACCAGTTTAATATCTGGGCCGCCGTCGACATCCTAATCATTGCCTTTATCATCTATCATATTCTGCTGCTGATTCGTGGCACCCGAGCTGCGCAGATGCTCACCGGTATCTTGATCGTGATCGCCACGTTTTTGCTCTCGTCGATCGTCCCCTTGACGACCCTCAACTGGGTGATGAATAAGTTTTATTCGTCCTTTATTATCATCATCATCATCCTGTTCCAGGACGACATCCGCCATGTGCTCAGCCGCATGGGCAAGAAGTCATTTATCCAAGGTTCAGACAACCTATCCTCCAGTCAGATCCTCGACGAGATCACCCGGGCGGCTGCGGCCCTAGCCACCAAGCGTATCGGTGCCCTTATTGTCCTTGAGCGCAACATTATCCTGTCGCGTTACGTTGAGGTGGGAACCTTGCTCGACGCTCGTGTCTCAAAGGAATTGCTGCTGTCGTTGTTCCATCCTTCCTCCCCGGTGCACGACGGCGCCGCCATCATCCAGCGCGGGCGGATCTCGGCTGCCGGATGTTTTCTGCCGCTGACCCGGGATGAAAACCTCGACCCAAACTGGGGCACCCGCCACCGCGCTGCCATCGGCATCTCCCAAGAGACCGACGCCATCGTCGTCCTAGTGTCCGAGGAAGGGGCCTCCATCTCTTTGGTTGTGGACGGCAAGGTTTCCAGACGCATGGACCCAAAGGACCTACGCAAATCTCTTACCGAGCTGCTTGCTGAAGTTAAAGACCTCGGTGATCGCAGCGGCAGCCTGGAGGCGAAGGCCGGCAATCTGTTTCGCTTCTTTAAAACAGGGGGCGATAAGCCATGAAAATTCGGGTCATCGCCTCATTGTTTCGCAATCTACAGTACAAGCTCGCCGCTTTGGTCCTGGCCTGCTTGTTTTGGTATATCGTCCAGGGCGAGGAGATCCTCGAGATTAACCGGCGTATTGTCGTTAACATCCAGGTTCCCGAGGGACGTCTGATCAAAGGTCCTGAGACGCGCATTCTGGACGCTACCTTGCGCGGCTCACGGGTCCTTCTTGGCGACTTCTCGACCAAACCCTTAGAGGCGACCCTGCGCATCCAAGACGGCAAGGTCGGCCAGGTGCGCTACCGCATCGACCGCGAATACATCAAGAACTGGGACAATCGCATCAAGCTGACGGTCCATGATCCCTACATCACGATCTTCGTCGATGAACGGGCAACGAAAAAAGTGCCGGTGAAGGAATTCCTGAAAGGAGTGCCCTCGGACGGCCACATCATCGAGAAAACCCTGATCAAACCGAACGTGGTCACGATCAGCGGCCTAAAAACCGAGCTTAGCCACGTCGAAGAGGTCCTCACCGAGCCCATCGATATCTCTGGCTTATCGACCTCTAAGACCTTCGAGGTGAAAGTCGGCGCTGAGCATGCACCCAAAGCCGTGCTCACCCCAGCCACCGTCGCCGTCAACCTGCTGCTTGGAGAACAAAAGATCAACAAGCGGTTTACCTCGGTCCCGCTCGATATCGTCGGCAGCGACTTTCTGACGACCACCAGGCCCCAACTCGTCTCAATCGTCATCCAAGGCACCCCAGGCGTGCTCAGCTTCGTCAAACGTGGTGACCTAGAGGCCTTTATTGACGCCCGTGATCTTCCCCCAGGCAAGCAATACAGCCGACCGATTCAGGTCAAGATACCTCCCGACACGGTTCTGATTGAAACCGCACCGCAGACCGCTACGATTGAAGTCCAAAACCAGCGACGGCAAAATTGACGCTCCGCTCGCGACCACTGGAGAGACCCGCGTGAAAAAGCTCTTTGGCACTGACGGTATCCGCGGCCAAGCCAACGTCTACCCCATTTCGCCCGATCTGGTGCTCAAGCTCGGCCAAGCTATCGGCCTGTTTTTCAAAGAGAAACACCCACACCCCCGGATTTTGATCGGCAAAGACACCCGCCTGAGTGGGTACATGCTGGAGCAGGCATTAGCCTCAGGCATCTGCAGCGTCGGCGTCGATGCGCAGTTTCTTGGGCCTCTTCCCACGCCCGGGATCGCCTACCTGACCCGCGGCCTCAGAGCGTCTGCTGGGATCGTCATCTCGGCCTCACATAACCCCTACCAAGACAATGGCATCAAGATATTCAGCGCCAATGGCTATAAGCTGCCTGACGACGCCGAGGAGCGACTGGAAACCCTGCTCCATGACCCAGGCCTAGGCGACAGCCTCCCCGTTGACGACGCCATCGGCCGCGCCAAGCGCATCGACGATGCGATCGGCCAATACGCGGTCTATCTCAAGGAGCAGTTCCCCAAACACCTGACCCTTGACGGCCTGCGCCTCGTCATCGACTGCGCCAACGGCGCCTCCTACAAAGTCGCACCCAAGGTCTTTACCGAACTAGGTGCGGAGTGCTTCCTCCTCGGTGTCGAGCCAAATGGAACCAACATCAACGACGGCTGCGGTGCCCTCCACCCACAAAGGTTGGCGGAGAAGGTCAAACTCTACAAAGCCGACCTGGGTTTGGCCTTTGACGGCGATGCCGACCGCCTGGTCATTGTCGACGAGCACGGCGCTCTGGTTGACGGCGATGAAATCCTCGCCATCTGCGGCATACAGATGATGCGACAAGGCAAACTACGCCATGGCACCGTCGTCAGCACGGTGATGAGCAATATGGGCTTGGAGATCGCCCTCGGCCGTGTCGGCGCCAAGGTTAAACGGACCAAGGTTGGGGACCGTTACGTCATGGAAGAGATGCTCAAAGGCGACTTCAACCTCGGTGGCGAGCAATCAGGCCACTTGATCTTTCGCGACAGCGCAACCACCGGTGACGGCATTCTGGCCGCCCTCCATGTGCTTGAAATCGTCGTTGGTGAGCAAAAGAGCATGTCGACCCTCAAAGGCTGCATGGAGCGTCTGCCGCAAGTCCTCAAGAATATTCGGGTCAGCGAGAAGGTGCCCCTTGATCAACTACCCGCACTCGGCAAGCTGATCGAGAAAATGGAGAACAAGCTCGGCAACACCGGGCGTATCCTGTTTCGATACTCTGGCACGGAAAGCCTTGCCAGGATCATGGTGGAAGGGCAAAACACCGACGAAATAGAAGCGATGGCAGCCGAGCTCACGCACGAGACCAGCCAAGCGATCGCCAAATACAAAGGAAGCACCTGATGATCCGCTTAGGGGTCAATATCGACCACGTTGCGACCTTGCGCCAGGCGCGTGGTGAGCGCTATCCAGACCCGGTCCAAGCCGCCGTCATGGCCGAATTGGGTGGCGCCGATAATATCACCTGCCACCTACGTGAAGACCGTAGACACATCCAAGACCGCGATGTTTACGCATTAAAAGAGACCATTCAGATCCCATTAAACTTCGAGATGGCGGCCACCGAGGCGATGCTTCTTGCGGCCCTAAAGCTTAGCCCTGATGCCGTCACCCTGGTTCCAGAAAAACGTCAGGAACGCACCACCGAGGGTGGCTTGAATCTCAAAGGCCAACGCGAGTCATTGACGCAAGCGACTGGGCGCCTGAACGACGCCGGCATTCTGGTCTCACTGTTTATCGAACCGACCTTGGCCGACATCGAACTGAGCCAGCAAATCGGCGCCGGTGCCGTAGAATTTCATACCGGCCGTTTCTGCCACCAGCTCGCACTTGCCAAGACCACGCGGCAGAAGCAAAAGCTGCTTGAGGGCCTGCAGCTGGCAGCTAAGGCAGCCCGCCAGTGCTCCCTTCAGGCCCATTTCGGCCACGGCCTAAACTACACAAATTCTAATTGGTTACAGCATGTTGCCGAGGCGGAGGAAGCCAACATCGGACATGCGATCGTCGCTCGCGCGGTGTTCACTGGATTAAAAGACGCTGTGGCCGAGATGAAGGCCCTACTTAACGACCTGCGCCACCGCCCCTATCTCGAGACGGTCTAACGCTGTGCATATCCTGTGGACAACCACCTGCCCTTCGACTCAGCTTGCGCTGCTCGCAAGCAAGCTACTAGCCGATCTTCAGGCTGTGCCGCCGCCGTTCTGCCTTTGGTTGAGCGGCCCACTTGGTGCCGGCAAAACCACGCTGACGGCCATGCTGCTAAGGCAGCTCGGCTTGCCTCAGGACGAACCGGTCACGTCGCCGACTTACACCTACATGAACGAATATGACATCAATGGGCTCTGGTACGCGCACCTAGACCTATACCGGACTCGGGGCACAGTGAGTTCAGAAGACCTCGGCTTGGTCGATGCTCACAGTTTCAGCGGGATGTTCGTCGAATGGCCCGAACTTTGCCCCGATGATCCCTACCTCAGACCCACTCACACCCTAGAGATTGAATTCACCCATGGCGGGACTGAGCGTACCTATACGCTAAAAGCCGCGGCAAAGGCAAAAGTCCCGGAGCACAAGGCTCCGGGACGTTAGATTTGGCACCCACTATTTAAGCACTTATGGCAGTGATTATTCGCTCTGCTTTGCGCCAGCGGCTGGGGCCGCATTTTTTGGCTGCGTTTTCGCAGTGACTTTTGCCTTTGGCTTCGCTGCCGCTGTGGCAGCACCAAGCTCCAGGTAGCTGAGCTTCATGCCGATAGCGATTTGGTTTGGGTTTGCAATCTTTCCATTGTTTAGGCTCAGAAGGTGCTTCCACTTCGACGAGTCGCCGTATACGGCCGCAGCAATCTTGCTTAGTGAGTCGCCTTTTTTGACGACGACGGTTTTCATCGACGCTTGATATTGAGCAACAAAGGCCTTGGCTTTGTCATTGTGATCATCGAATTTGACGATGTCGCCCACACGAATCAGATAAGGGCTGGTCAAACCATTGAAATCCGCCAGGGTCTTCCATTCCTTTTTTGTGCCGTAGATCTTAGCAGCGATGGTGCCTAACGTGTCGCCAGGAAGCACCAAGTAACTTGCCCCTGCGGCTGGGACGCCCTTCGCCGCGCTGGCAGCCTTAGCCGTACCGCCGTGGTGCTTGGCATGATGGCTGGCTACTTTGTGGCTGGCATGCTTGCCTTCGTGATGGCTCGTAATAAAGCGCGCCGCACCAGGGCTGGAGATTGAGTTACCATCGACGACCGCGGCTGGACTTGGAGATGGTTCAGCGGCGGCGTTTGCCGGCTTGCTTTCAAACGCATCAGCAAGGGATTCGCTTGCAGCCGGAACTTCTGGTGCTACGGCAGCTGCTGGAGCAGCAGTGGGGGGAGTAGGGGGGGTATCTGTTAGCTCGGCCTTAACGGTTTCTGAGGTCACATCATCTGTAGGCAAGACAGGCTCTTGGGGATGGTCGGCGACGGCTTCTTCTTCTTTGGGTGCCGTGGCACCTTCTTCGACGGCTGCGACTGGCTGTTCGACCACAGGCGCCTCAGCCGGCGGGGCTGCTTCTTCTAAGGCCGGAGGGACTTGGGTCGTCTCGGTCCGGGTGACGTCGGCAGCTTCTGCTGCCTCAGCAGAGCCTGGCTCGGCGGCGCCAGCTTCAGGGGCTGCAGAAGCCTCAGCCGGGGTCACTTCCGCCGGTGCTTCGACGCTGTCATCGCCGCTGCTGTGGGTACAGCTTGCTAGGCCGACTCCGACAAAAAACGTTAGGGTTAGCAGCTTAAATGTGCCGCTAATCAAGCTGATTACACCAGGTTTACTTGACTGTTTCATGACTAGGGTGCCTCCAAAGCACGGGTGAACTCCCGTGGTTAAGGGACTATTCGGCACCCTGGACGAAAAACCTTAGCCGCCACCCGGCCAGAGGCGATAACTTTAACTTCTGTTATCTTGGTAAGTTAGCAAAACATGCCGAAATGGGGTTGCTCTGTCGCCGACCTTTTTATATACCCGGTGGGCTTTAGACATTGCACCCGTGGCTCAGCTGGATAGAGCACCAGACTACGAATCTGGGGGTCGGAGGTTCGAATCCTTCCGGGTGCGCCATTCCTTTCTTCAAGTC
>JAPLFX010000243.1 GCA_026390445.1 Pseudomonadota bacterium | reverse complement strand
GCGGTACAAAACCGCAGCTTTCTAGGTCTGGCCAGCATCGCCTTTTTGGCGGTGTTTCGCGAGGCCTTCGAGACGGTGCTATTCCTACGGACCATCTGGCTGGACAGCGGCGAGCAGGCGCGTTCTGCTTTGACCCTTGGTGTGTTCTTGACCCTGGCACTGATCATCCTGGCGTCCTGGGCCTTGCTGCGATTTAGCGCGCGGATCCCGGTGCGCAAACTATTCGCATTCTCCGCTGTGGTGATGGCTTTGCTCGCGGTGATCCTCACGGGTAAGGGTCTGCACGCGTTGCAAGAGACCGGAGCACTGAGTGTCACTACGTCGCTGGCGGCGCTGCGTTTTGAAACCCTGGGGCTCTTTCCGACCTACGAAACTCTGGTGCCGCAGCTGCTGGTGTTGGCGCTGATTATAGGGCTGTGGAGCTTCGGCAAGCGGCCAAGTAACGGGCGCCAATAAATCCTTTATTGTTTATTGGCGGATCCCAAGCTCAACTTTCGCCCTTTTTGAGGGGCGCGAAAAACTCGCCGGCCATAGGCTTGGGCGAGCCCGCCGATCCCACTCCAAAGTGAGCGCCACTCCGGAGGTTCGGCCGCACCGCTCTCGCCAGGATCGCACCAAGGTGCGTTTACAGCAGTAGGTCCTGAAACAGCAAACCGTCATTTGCTTCCGGCCTTAGCAACTTTGTCACCTCGGCCCCGTCGTTAACCGCGTCCCGCCGAGGGCAAAAGGAACGGGCATGACAGCGCCGTGCGTCCGCAGAGAGCCCAAGTACAGCTGTGGTACGCCCCCTGAAAAGGGCAAAAGCTAAGGCAAAAAGGCACGCGTGATATTACGCTGACCGCTTCGCGTCACCAGCACATTATCCTCCACGCGAATCCCACCGCATGGCATCAGAGTGTCGATCAACGCCCAATTAAAGTTCGCCGCATGCTCCCCGCCGCGCTGCGGCTTAAGCAGCATATCGATAAAATAGAGCCCAGGCTCAACCGTCAGGAGATTACCAGCGTCGAGTATGCGGCTTGTCCGCAGGGTTTTGTGCTTGCCCTGCGGTGTCGGCAGAGTGCCGGTGCGATCGACTTGTTTACCGGCGACATCATGGACGTGGATACCCAACATATGGCCAAGACCATGTGGGAAGAACACCTGTGATAGCCCACGCTCCACCGCCTGTTCTTTGCTGAGGTTGCGCAGCACACCGTGTTCCAGAAGCAAGGTGGCGATATCGAGATGCGCCTGGGCATGCAGATGCTCGAAGGACAGACCTGGTTTGATCAAGCCGCAAAGATTTTGCTGTAGCTTATTCATCCCGCCGAGCAAGGAGCGAAACTCCGCCGGTGCAGCATCGGCGGCATAGGAGCGGGTGATGTCGCAGGCATAACCTTTGTACCGCACGCCTGCATCCAGGAGAAAGGTCTTGCCGAGGCGGGTCTTGTCGCGCTTTTTATGATAGTGCAAGACGGCTGCCTTCTCGTTGAGGCAGACGATGGTTTCGTAGGGAAGCTGCCGATCGATCTGCCGAATCGCCCGCATATAAGCGTGGTGGATATCCAGCTCAGATCCACCTGCAAAGAAGGCTTCGCGCGCAGCGACATGACCGGTTGCCGCGCGTCGCGTGGCGCGCTCGACGCATTTGACTTCGTATTCGGACTTAAAGCTGCGCTCCCAATTGAGCCTTGGCAGTAGGGTGGCGGCATCGGTCTTGAGGCCTGCGGCCTCGGCCCGGGCCTTGTCTGGACCGATATAAATACCATCGCGCACCTTAGCGACATGCTGCCAAAGCGCCTCGACGTTGCCGAAGGATGTGATGTTGAACTCCGCCAACCAAAAGGCGTCCTCCAAATCGGCATGCTCATGCCAGTAGTCGTCAGGGATATAGGCGCACAGCTCCGGCTTTTGTCCCGGGCGGATCAGCAGCAGGTGATTTTCACCGATGAGGGGGCACCAGTGGTTGAAATGATGATAGCTGCGATGGCTCACTGCGGCATCGTCTTCCGCATAATACTGTAACTCACCAGCGCCGATGACCAGGGCGTCAAAGCGGCATTCGCGCAGCGCCTGTTCGGTGGATTTTTGCCGCAGAGCGATGTGTTGGCGGAAGATTACGGATAACGACATGACTAAAAACCCCCTAAAAGGAACTCGCATCGTATCAGCGGCGCCCCATACCGGGCCATGGCTTTAGCCGCATCGGTAGATTTTTGCGCCCAAAGCGCCTTTGATACGCCACCCGGAATCAATTATTTATCATATATATCAGTATATTACACGGGACCAAGGACTACCTACCACGGTTAATCACCCGCCCGAGGGCAACAGCCTTAACTTCCTACCCATTTTGACCGATGAGGCTAGCGAACCGGAGGATACGCCCAGGTGGGGAGCAAAAACTCAGTCAAAGACCAACTTTTAGTTGCGGCGAGCATCGTCCCGGCGCTGTGTCTTTGCCTGTTCGCTGTGGCGGCTTCGGTCTGGGACCTCGGCTTTAGCCCACCACTTCCGTTTGACTATTACTACCCAGCCGAGGGCGCCGCGCCTCTGACCGCCGCTGCAGTGGCACAACTCGCCGAGGATGAGTGGACGCCGATGACCAGTAACCGCATGTACGAAGCGGACTGGACGGAGAAAGGGATCTGGCTACGCGTCAAAGTTCCGGTCGGACAGCCGGACCAGCACGTCAACGGTCGCATCAACCACGTCTCCGTGCGGAACGCAGACTTCTACCTTGGGATCCACCATGGTGAACCACCTCAGCTTATCGGCTCTAGCCAAGATGCCGCGACGTGGTCGTTGCCAACCGAGCCTAGTTTCCACGTCTCCAGGTCGCCAATGGCAGAGCAGCGGATTTATATCAACATCGAAAAATGTGCGATTTGGGCGGTGCCGTTCTTTGTCCAAGACGACGAGGGCTTCAACGCTAAGATGACCCAGCGCCAGATCGCCGTCGCCGTCGTCATCGGCTATGGCTTGGCGATGATCATCGCCTGTATGGTCTTCCTACTTATTTTACGTCAGCCAATCTTTTGGCTCCTCACCGCTCAGCAAGCGTTCGTTATACTCTGTACGCTCATATATACCGGAGAATTGCTGCGCCTGGTACCCGCTCTAGCGCATGAGCAAAGGCTGCATCTCATGCTCATGGAAGACACCTTTCTCATTGCGACCTACCTTGCCACCCGCTCGTATATGCAGCACTTGCTCGAAAAGACGCGCTACGAGGCCCTGTTGATCGGCAAAAAAATCAGCGTCCTAACGCTCGCTGTCATCTTGATCTTGCCACTCGCCTCGACCCAGATGGGAAATGTCGCCATTGTCGTATACTTTATCACAGTCTTATCGCTGTTCAGCGCTCAGCAGATCGTCGAACGGCGGCATGATGACGCCAATTTTATCGCCATCTCCGGCAGCGTCCTCATCGCTGCAATCACTAGCGGCTTCCTCGTCTGGACCGGACTCATCGTCAATTCTGTCTATCTTGAATTCGCGCCCTTCGTCAGCGCCAGCTGGATGTCGACCATCCTCATGGCTGATATCGCCAGGCGCATGCGCAGAATCAAATACGATCGGCAAAAAATCATCGCGCAACTGCAAAACTCCTCAGAGCAAATGCTAGCAAGTGGCTCTGCGGCTATCCCCGCGGACCTTCAGGTGTCGATCATGTTTATCGATATCGCCAGCTTCTCGACGATAGCCGAGGCAGAAGATACCGAGGTCATGTTCAACCTTCTATCCAAACGCATGCTTGCCATGATTCAAATCATTGAAAGCCACGGCGGAACGATCGACCGTTCGCTCGGCGATGGCCTCCTGTGCTACTTTCCTTCTGGTGCGACTCATCATGCCCTGCGAGCTTTAAACGCCGCTAAACGCATTCAAGGCGACATCATTGCTGAGGCGATGGTCCAGGCCAGCAAAAAGCACCAGTCACCGATTCTACCTGTGCGGATTGGTATCCATAGCGACAAAGTCCTCATCGGCAATATGGGCGGTGGCTCACGCATCGACTTCACCATGGTCGGGCAAGGGGTCAATTTGGCTAACAGACTAGAACAAGCCTGCGCCCCATACCGCATCATGATCAGCTGCCAAACTTTTGACCATCTACGCGATCACGGCTTTCGTGCCAAGGATTTTTCGCCGATTCAAATCCCAGTCAAGCACCGCACCACCTTGATGTTGGCCTACGAACACGAGCCCTTCAGCCAAGAGCTCGAGGAACTCAACGCCGTCGTAAGGGCCCAGCAAAGCAGCATCCACAATAGCCATCGGATTGTCCGCCACAGACTCAAAGTCGAAGACGGAGTCAGCCTCACCTCCCGCGAGGTAAAGTTCACCGTCGAAGACTTTTCCATGCACGGATTCAAAGCGACGTCCGCGACGTTTATGGCTCAGGGTTCGATGATCGAGCTGCAACTTGATACCGGTGACCAGCAGTTAAACCAAAGCCTCGAACAGAAGCTCCTCACCCACCTCTGCGTCGAAGTCCGCTGGAGTCGCAGCAAGGGCGAGGGATATGAACACGGATTGTACATCGTTGGCGATACACCCGCGCAAGCGAGTTACCGCTTGAGTGTGCTTCTGACCCACCCAGGGGCACCATTGGTTACGGATATCGCAGCATAAAAGCCAAGCCCTAAGGGAACTCCCAAGCGGTCGAATTCAGTTTCACAGCGGATTCGTCCGATCAAATATATCATGGCGAAAGCACACCAAAATCTCCGTCGACTAGGATACGTCTTGCTACCGACGCTCGCCTTGTCGTTGTTGCCCATTTGGCTCTTTGACGCAGAGCCAAGCAGCCTTCTTTCGGCCGAGATTCTAAACACACCGAAGGGTCCACTCGAAACCATTGAATCCGTGCAAGCCGCTGCGGAATCAGCGTGGCAAACACCCAGCCCGGCAACAAACTCCTTCAACAGTGGTTGGCAGCAAATCTATTGGACGCGCATACGACTCCCGCCGCTAGGCGCTCTAGGCGGTGCCGACAGGCTGATCGCAGAGTCGCGGTTCATTCCCTTCACCAACCTTGAATTCTTTCTGGTCGATCAGGGCAAACCCATCAAACACCACCTGACTGGAAGGGATCACCCAGAAGACCGTGGCTTTACCCTAAGTCCGTTCTACGACTTTGAGGCACCACTTGGACCCACGCCGCGCATACTCTACATCCGTTCGGATGCCGCCAGCGCCAACTTTCCCCGTATCCTGATGAAAACTCCAGAGGCCTTCAAGCAGCAGAACGCTCGGCGCATCACCTTGATGGGAATCCTTACCGGGATGACGGTTGGACTGCTGCTCTATAATCTGGCCCTGCTCGTGGTGCTGAGAAACCGCAGCACCGCGCTGATGTTGATGATTCAGCTCGCTTATTTTGCTAGCGTCTACTTATTCCTAGGATATGACCGGATCGCGCCCCCGGCCATAGACCTGCATGTCGAGCCCTGGATCAGATTGGCTCTGACGCTTTCCACGATCGCTCCGTCGCTCATCGTGTACCTGGTTTGGAGCGAGATACGCCTGGATCGCAGCTCGACTAAATTAGTGAAGATCAATCGCCGCGTTCAGATTGCATTTATGATGGTCATCGCCATTGCATGGACCGCGCCGATGTCGATCGCACCTATTTTGGTTCCCTTTGCCGTCTCGGCCTTGATCACTAGAATTATGATCGCACAATACCGGTACTTGCATTTGGACGCCGTGACCTGGATGTTTGCCGCGCACGCAGGTGCGTTGATTAGTGTATTGATCAGCGCGATCGATGTGTTTGATCTGTTTATATCCAGCGACTATACTCGCTACGCAGCGCATATAGGCCTGATTTTTCTTGGTGTCACCTATGCAGCATCAAGCGCCATCAAGCTACGCGCGATGCGCACCAGGCAGGATAAAATCACGCGCGTCCTGCAGGAGGACCGCGCCAAAACCGAGCTTAACAGTCTCCTCAGCTCGGTTTATGAGGAGCGCGAAGCGACGGTGCAGGCCGACGTGTCCATTATGTTCGTGGATATCGTCCAATTTTCTGTGGTTTCAGACCTCAGGCCAGCGGCTGAGGTGTATACCGAGCTAGCGAAAAAAATGCGCGACATGATCACGATCATCGAACGCCATGGTGGCTCCGTCGACCGTTCGCTCGGCGACGGGATCCTTTGCTTCTTTGGTTACTCCGAAGCGTCTAGTGGGGAGTCGCACACGACGGCCGCCCTGCGCGCCGGCGAGGAGATTCAGCGACTCTATGTGCGAACGAGCAGCGATGAGGAGCCCGCGTCTGAGACTTTAATCCTGCCGGTACGCATTGGCATTCACTCCTCACGGGTGGTCATCGGTAATCTAGGCGACTCCAAGCATATGGATTACACGATGATCGGGTCCGGAGTGAACTTTGCCAGCCGACTTGAGACAGCCTGTAGTCCCTTTAAGATTATGCTTAGCCAGGCAACGATGAGTCAACTGCTTACAGACGGCTTTTCACGGGAGTTATTTACGCCGGTGTCGGTCGCCATCAAGCATCAACGAGGGCTCACCCTAGCGTATGAATACGACCCTTTTAGTCTTGCCCGCAACGAACTCAGTCGCATCGAAGCAGAGTTTCTCAACCAGCTTGGACTCAGGCGAAAGGATATGCGCAGGACCCTAGATCGCGGCACGAAAATCTTTCTTGATAGCGACCTGGGCCAATTTGAAGTCCTCGATTTCTCGATTCACGGCTTTAAAGCTGTTGGCCCCACCCTGATCGGACGGCAAGCAGTGGTTATGGTCAGAATCGTGACCACGAATGAAGCGGTGAATCAAGCCCTGCGCAACAAATTGCTGCAAGGGGTCATGGTCGTCGTGCGTTGGAGTCAGCAATATGGCGGCCGATTCATCCATGGCTTCAAGATTCACGGCAACAGCGAAGAGCGAAAGCAATTCCTCTACGAGCAGCTGTCGATGAATTTGGCGCACTCTAGCGCCGATCTGGATCCAGTCGAGACCACCGAGGTAGTCGCGTAATCCCCTTACTGCTTGATCCACATCAAGCTCAAAAAGGGAATATAGGTCACAATCATCAACGCGATAAACGAAAGAATCAAGAACGGCCAGGTCGCCCGGTAGACATCGGCTATAGGCCGCTTAAATCTGGCACTCGCAATGAATAAATTGATACCAAAGGGCGGCGCAATATAACCGATTTCGAGATTGGTCAGAAAGATAATCCCCATATGCACCGGGTGAATATCGTACTCCTTAGCGATCGGCAAAATCAGTGGCACGACGACGATAATCGCGCTGAACACGTCCTTCATCGCACCGATCACCAATAGGAACACATTGAAGAACAGCAGCAGGCTGTAGCGATTGTGAAAGACCTGCTTCATCACCACCAAGACCTTGAGAGGGATCTCCTGATCAACAAGGAAGTTAGTAAAGCCAAGCGCCAAACACAGAATCATGAGGATGGCACCGACTAGATACATGCTGTCGATGATGATTCTGGTCAGATCCTTTTTCACCTGCAGATCGCGAAAGACGACAAACTCAACAATAAAGACATAGAGCACCGTCAGAGTCGACATCTCCGACACCGTCGCATAGCCGCCGTAGATGCCAACTGCGATGACGACCGGTAAGGCCACCTCCCAAATTCCGCCCCTAACCGCGGCCCGAACCTCTGTCCAAGAAAATGGTTCGACGTCCTTTTTCTCGCCCTTTTTGATCGCCCATAGGGCGTAGACGATCATAATGACCGTGCCGGGCACGATGCCAGCTTTAAACAGATCGGCGATATCGACCTTGGCGATCACGCCGTAAAGGATGAGTGGCAGACTTGGCGGGAACAGCAGCCCAAGTGAGCCACACGTCGTCAGCAGTCCAAGCGAGAACATATCGCTGTAGTTTTGCTCTCTTAGCACTGGATAGAGCAAAGCCCCGAGGGCAATGATTGTAACTCCAGAAGCACCGGTAAAAGCAGTGAAAAAGGCGCACACCACGAGCGAGACGATGGCGATCCCACCAGGAAAGTGACCGCAAAGGGCCTTGGCCAGGCGAATGATCCGCTGCGGCGAATGCGATTCGGCTAGCATATAACCAGCGAGGGTAAACAGCGGGATCGAAGCCAAACTCGGCGTGCTAGCGACGCGAAACATCTCGATGCCGATCGAGGACAGCTCGATCTGGAACAACGAAAAGCACACCAAGGAGGCAATCCCTAAGACGATAAATAGTGGCACCCCGATCAGGGCGCAGATCAAGATAAAGATCGTGGCGATGATTCCAAGCAAAGCATTTACTCCTGTTGGAAGGTCACGACAAATAAGTAGAAGAAGCGGTAGGCCATGAAGAGAAAGCCCACCGGAATCACCGCGACCCACACAGCGCTGTGAATCTGCAGGAACTCAGCTTTGCCAAACTCGATTTCCGAACGGAGAAAATCCGTACTCGCCTTGACCAAAAACAGCAAGGCGAGCGCCGAAATCAGCGCAATCGCGCGCCTCAGCAGTCGGTGCCAATGCGGCACGTGCTCGACGTACTTCACCAGCAGGTCGATGCCGATATGTTTGCTCTTACCAGTGATCAAGACGCCAGCAAGAAAGGCGCTGACGAGGACTAAATGCCGCACCAAGGGATCGATCCAGTCCGGCGACAGATGAACCCAGCGTCCAACGATGCCGCCGAGGCTGAGAAAAAAAATACCCAGGATGGCAACCACCAGTAGACTGGACGATACCCGTTCCAATAACTGGTCAAGACCCTTAAGCCAACGCATCTTCACCTCCACACCGTCCGACTATTTGCCGCTGGCACTTTTCTCGAACAAATCGAGGGTTTTTTTCGAGAAGACTTTGCCGGTCAGCTCGGCGATCACGGCGAGCCGTACCTTCTTCGCCTGCTCCAGATCGGACTTGGGTAGGTCCATAAACTTTATGCCCATTTTTTTCATGGTCTGCAGCGCCTCGTCATTGCCCTTCACCACCTCATCGTTGGTCAGCTGGATGTAGCGTTGGCCCAGGTCTTCGACAATTTTCTGGTCTTCTTTACTGATTTTATCAAAGGCCTTGCTCGACAACATGAGGGCACCGAAGCCATAGGTGACTGGATAATTTAGTAGGTACTCAACCTTGGTGTTCCACTGCAGAGCCAAAATGCCAAGCGGTGGACCAAACACGGTATCGACTAAGCCGGTAGACAGGGACGGCAGGACATCGGTCAGCCCGAGGTTGATCGGAGTAAACTGCAAGCCTTTGAGCATAGCACTGACAATCTCATCGCCGGTCCAAGACCAGAATTTGGTCTTGCGGATCTCTTCAAAGCTAGCGACGCTCTTTTTCGAAATAATATAGACCTTACCCTGCTCGTACAGGCCGAGAACCTTGAAGCCCTTAGCGGCAAAGCCCTCAGCAAAGGTTGGCCCGAGGTCCTTGATCACCTTGAGAGCCAAGGCGCGGTCGTCCACGAAGTTAAACGGCAGCTCCAGCACCCTCACGTCGCTGTACACACTGCCCATGGCCGATCCTGTGAGGATGCCGCCTTGCAGCTGGCCGACGCGGATTTTGCGCAGGATATCCGGCTCGTCACCTTGGACCCCGCCGGAATAAAGTTTGATCTCGACCCGAGAGGCGGTTTTTTCTTTGACCTCCTGGGCAAACTTTTTCAGATTATTCGTCCACGCGGAATCATCTGGAATGATGGTTGCGAGCTTGAGCGTTTCGGCTTTAAGCGGTGCAGCCAAGGCGAACCCGGCCAGTGCGATCGCGAAGCTTAACTTAATGGCAGGTCTTTGCATCCGGTGGCCCTTCAATGATTAAAATAAGGAGGATTCATGGCGTTGAATGATGCTCAAGCGTTTGGCAGCGACAGCGGATAAGAAGGCGGTTTTGACCTGCAAGGGATCCTGGCTGCTTGCTTCACCCGGAATAAAGCTGGCCTGCTCCTGTTGTTCCTTGAGCAAAGGCAAAACCGAGGTCTTTTCCTTGAGGTACTCATCCTTGAGGCCGAGTGGTACCAGATAGCGCTCGATATAGGCCTCTCGCACCATCAAGCTGCGGGGGTATTTTTTGATGGCGGCGAGAAAGATCGACTGCGCCTTGGCCGGATCACCGCCCAATGCTTTTGGCCGCGAGGCCTCATAGCTTGCCGCAAACATCTCGCAAAACCCGTACTGAAAGTCCGGCGCAAGAGAGCAACCAAAGTCGGCTAGCTGCTTGACGATGCTGAGCTGGGACAAAAGCGTCGCGTTGGACTTCTGCAGGTTGATCAGATTGGCCCAGGCTTGGACCGTAAACAGCAGAGTGGCCACGCCAGCGGAATCGCTGGCGCTGAAGTGGGCGCCAAGCAATGCATCCAACTGGTGCTCCGCGTTGGCCTTGAACAGAGCATCGGCGGTCAAGTCGTAGGTCGCCAGAAATTGAAAGCCGTAGGCCAGCGCCTTCGAGTAGTTGCGGATGGTCTCAGCGCGCAATGGGCCACCGGTGACATCAGCAAAGCGTTCATCCAGATAGAGGGTTTCGTTGATGCCAAAGGCATAGGCCGTGTAGCCTTTGACCAAGGCCTGCAACAGATCTTTGTTGGTCGGATCTATGGAGTGGAGTCCGGCAACGGTCTTCAGATTGGCCGGAAGGGCCTTGGCCGCCATATCCCAGTCGGATTCGCTTTCCATCTCGGCACTTGCGGTCTGGAATAGGCCGCCTGCGGCACCAACGGCCATGCGGTTTAGACTACAGGACGCACCTAGAGCTTCGACTAAGACCAGAAGCAAGAAGGCTTGGAAACGAACCATCACCGTGTTCGATGTTACCAATATCATGACCCCGCAAAGCGATTTTTGAAATCTTAGCATCGTCATCCACAAATTGAAATGATAGGGCTGACATCGGCGCTGGACTGCAAAGGCACGCTATAGGAGTTGTCCCCGCACACGGCGCCGTCTACACTCACCATAGACCGCTCTCAGTTCACGACGGAAAGGATCTCCATGCTCCGAGCCTCTGCCCCACTTCTTGCCGTGCTGACGTTACTCAGCAGCGGCTGCAAGGCACGCAATCCCGACGCTGCCGGTTTACTGTCGGAACCGTCCGCCTCCAGCGGGCCAGAGGTAGCCAAAGGCGGCGACTGGACGCTCAGCTGCGTCGGCGCCGAAGGCGACGCCAACAAATCGACCTATCTGCTGCAGGTTCAAGGCGCCGTCAGCCCGACCGACGAGGGCCAGGACATCCTAGTGTCGGCAACCAAGACCAACGATGGTCACACCGAATCGTTGGCTGATCATGAACAAGGGCACGGCGCCCTATCAGCCACAGGATCACTGTTCTTGGGCTTCTTCTCAGGCGTTCTGACGGCCAACCCGCAGGCTGGGATACTACCGGCGACGCATAGCGGCGTGCTGACCTTGGCCAAGGACCCCAATGTCGAAGGGCTTCGGGTTCGCTGCCAACTGACGAAGCTTAGCAAATAGTTTTATCGCCACGCGATTACAGCGATTCGAGGATGAAATACCCAGGCACCTTCTGCGGGCCCGCTTCACGCAGGTCGGTTTGCGCCTGGGTCACCGGTCGAAAGCCAAAACGGGTGAACAACTTTTGCGCCTTGTCCATCTGCGGCGTCGTCTCTAGATATAGGCTGCGGTAACCCAACCGCTTGGCCTCCTCGATACAGCGCTTGAGCAAGCGCGTCCCGTAGCCTCGACCGCGGAAACCCTCCTCGAGTACCAGATCCCGGACCTCACCTAAACCCTCCGACGGCGGTAGCCCGTGCAGCGACCCGATACCCGCCGCACCGATGCAATGACCGCTGGTCTTATCGCGCAGGACAAAGAAGCGCGCGCCCTCGACGCCGTAGGTCCCCGTCAGGTTCTGCAACCGCCTAAAGGTCGCTGCCAAGACGCTGCCCGCCTCCTCGAAGCCCTGGAGATTGCGGCTGATCAGATCCATCACGAAGCCTTCGGTCTCGCTGGATAGATCCTCTATCGACACCTCATCACTCATACGTCAAACCTTAATATTTCGTCACATCAGGCCGTTACAGCCGCGAGCTTACCATCAGGAGCAAGCCTTTGCAGAGGCTATTTGTCATCCGTGGGAGGTTCGTAGGGGGTCCGGGGGATGGACTTTAAGTCCCCTCGCGCAGCACTCAGCGGCTCGTCGTCCGGGATCGTCTGCACGGTGACATCGTCCTCCGGGAGTCGCATCTCTTGGCCGATCTCGTTCCAATTTTTACCGCGGCGAAAAAAATATAGGCCCACGCCAGCGGCGCAGATCACACCGATCGCCACCAGTGGAAACAAGCCAAGGATGAACGCACCCTTGTCGTAATCCATATGCGCCAACTGATCGACTGGAACAGGGTCTAAGGGCGTTGGGAGAGCCATGATGCGACAGTGTCCTTAAAAGGGGGTCTACGCGCCAGCATAGCAAACTTAGGCTAGACGGTGACCAAGAAACTCTGCTTGCCTTTTCTTGGCGCCCCCTGAATAACAGGAAGCCCAAGGACTATCGGCAAGATACCTGCCGTTAAGGAGACCAGATGCACAAGCTAAGCAACGCGGTGATTGCAGCTCTCACGATCGCTGCAGCGGCCATGTCCCAAGCTAGCCCAGCGGAAGCGACCGAATTAAGCTTGGTTAGTGGCCTATTTCGCAATGAATCCTACAAAACCAATGGCAACGATGCTGGCAGCAAGACCACCATCGATCTCGGTAGCCGTGTCTCAGCGCCCCTCGACGGCCGGATTTACTGGCTCGCCCAAGGTGATTTGAGCCTGAAAAACTACTCCAAAGGCGACAACGCAGCCGCCCCAAGCAGCTCGACGAGCATCGTTTTAGGCGGCGGTCTTCGCTATTATTTCATTAAGTTAGCCGAACATGTCGAGCCCTATGGCAACCTCATTGGGGAAGTCCGCAACAGCAAGGACGCCACGCCAGAACCAGGCGGGTACAGAGAAACCGAAAAAAACGGCTTATACTACCACGCCGACTTTGGTATAAGGCTCAGCCTGCAGAAGGAGTTCTTTGTCGACTTCGAGGTGCCGTTGTTTGATAGCGCCTTGTTCGCCACAGAAAAGTCCAACACCACCGCCTTTGGTCCGCCCAAGGTGAGCACGACGTCAGAGACCAAGAGGACCGAATTATTCGCTCAGAGTGCCGGCAGCTTAAACGATTTTAAAGTAGCGTTAGGTATGCGGTTCTAAAAGATTTCAGGAGACAGAGTCATGGCAGCTAAAGGTACCCGTCCCGCTCGTAACCGCAAAAAATCCGCTCGCTACCGCGCCAAGAAAAAGCTGCGCATTCGCAAGAAGCGTCGCCAATTCCCGGGTCGCAAGAACCAGCCAAACGGTCGCTGGCGCTAACGCCTCCGCCTATGGACAGTGGACGGTCGACCGAGGGTAGTCCCAAGGGCCTCGACCGTCTGCAGCATAGGATCGGCCACATCGATGGTGCGGCGCTTTTCGGAGATGCTCGCGTAGGTCGTTTCGGACGCTCGTCCTCGACGGATTCCAACGATGCGGCCAAAAGCGCCTTGGTGCGCCAAATCCACAGCATGGCGAGCAAAGCTGGAGGCTAAGATCCGGTCGGCTGCGTTCGGCGTGCCGCCCCGTTGCACGTGTCCGAGGACCGTCGACCTGGCCTCCATACCCATGGCTTCGTACACCAAGGCAGCCACTTGCGCCCCGATACCGCCGAGCAGCTTGCTGCCGGAGACGCTGTGTTGAAACACCGGATCACTGCCAAAAGCGTGAGCACCCTCGGCGGCGATGATGAGTCCGCCTCTTTGGCCGTTCTTTTTCGCTGCGCTCAGGTGCTGCACGACGGTATCCCACGCAAACGGTAGCTCCGGCAACAACACCGCGTGCGCTCCACTAGCGATAGCCGTCGCTAGTGCGATGTGGCCCGCGTCTCGCCCCATCACCTCCAGAATCATGACCCTGTTGTGGGCTTCCCCCGAACTAGCCAGACGGCAAGCGGCTTCGGTCGTGATATCCACCGCCGTCGCAAAGCCGATCGTCTGCTCGGTGCCAACCAGATCGTTATCGATCGTCTTGGGAATGCCGATCACCGCCAGTCCGGCCGTCACCAACTGCTTGGCCATAAACTGACTGCCATCGCCGCCGATAACGATCAGGGCATCGAGCTTAAGTCGGGCCACGGCCGCTTTGATGGCCGCGATATGCCGCTGCGCGGCTTGCTTATCGCGAAAGGGACTACCCTGGCTGTTGGTGCCGAGGATGGTCCCGCCCCGCGTCAAGATCTCTTCGACCCGAGCCACAGGCAGACGCTCGACCCCGCTTGATCCCTGAGACAGGCCGGTGAGACCATCACGAATGCCATAGACCTCCATCCCGTAGCTCAACTCGGCATGGAGCACCACCCCGCGAATCGCCGCATTGAGCCCAGGACAGTCGCCGCCGCCGGTGCAAAGGCCCAATCTCAGTCCGCGCTTTTTCATAAAAACTCAATCGTATTAGATATTTAATGTGAAATTTAGGCTGCCAAGGTCAAGTTTTCGCCATCCTCGCCGATGCCTCAAACGTGACTTAGTGGATTTTACCACGGAGTGACCATGCGGCGGGGGAGCCTTCGACGCGCGAGGATCGATGAGTCAGAACAGCCAAAACATGCCGAACAAGATCCTGCTGGTCGACGATGATCCGTCGATAGCCCAGGGCCTCGACGAAGCCCTCGCGCGCTATAACATCAAGATCGATAAAGCCACGTCCCTGGAGACGGCCTTATATCTGTTCAACACCAACCGCTATGACGTCGCGCTGATCGAGATCGAATTCGTGCCCCTCGCCGGCTTGGCCTTAGTCCAAAAGTGGCGCAATCACGACATGGTCGACAAACGCTCGTGCGCCTTCATCATGCTGAGCGGCAACAAATCACTCGGCAACAACGAGGGTCTGGTCAAAGAACTCGGTGATCTTGAAGTCCTCAATAAACCGTGCAGTGCGATTCAGGTGCTACCCTTTCTCAGCCGTGGGATGGCCACGCGCAAGCGCATGGCCAGTTTCGTCGAGCTGAAATCCCGCGTCATCAACTACTTCGAGAAGACCGGGGACTTCGCCAAGGCCGCAGAGCTGGTGCAGAAAAAGCTACCCGAGATCGGCGCGAAGGGCCTACCCCTCCTCTATGATCTCTACGAAAAGGCCGACAAGAAAGAAGAAGCCCTGGGCCTGGTTGGCCCGATGCTCGAACGCGATCCAAGCAATATCGTGCTGCTCAACGCCAAAGGGCGCCTACTCATGCAGCTGGGGCGTTTTGAAGAGGCCAAAGTGGCGCTGGCCAAAGCCGACAGCTATGCCCCGCAGAACATCGAACGACTCAACAACCTCGTCGGCGCCTACCTCGAACTCAAGGAACCCGACGCGGCCATCACCAAGATGAAAGAACTCATTAAACTCAACCCAGAACATCCCGACGAAAAATTCGGCATGTTTGCCAAGCTCTTCGACCACGGCTTCGACAGCCACGCCGTAAACTTTGGCAAGGAAGCCGCAAAGCCCATGGAGATCGTGCGCCACTATAATAATAAGGGCGTCATGATGTCCAAAGACGGCGAGGCCAGTGAAGCCCTCGGGGAATACAAACGTGCGCTCAGCTTCTTCCCACAGTTTAAAGAAAACTACCGCATTTACTACAATATCGCGCTAGCGCAGATCGCGCATAAAACCAGGGAATCGTATGTTGAAGCGCAAAAGAACCTGAAGAAATGCCTCGAACTCAGTCCGGATTTCGAAAAGGCGAAAAACACCTTGGACCAGATCGAAAAGAGCCTGAGCAAAAAGGCCAGCTGATGCGCCGGTCTATCGTCATGCCGCGGTCTTACTTGGCGACACCGCGCAGCAGCTGAAAGGCCGCGATCAGCGCGTCATACTCACGCGTGTCTTTTTTACCGCCATTGCGAATAAAGACGCGCTTAACGACCTTGAAGTTGCCGCTGCCGTCCTTTTGCACATGCACATACTCGAAGGTCAAAGCGTCAAGGGCCACCATGTCAAGATCGACCAAGGATGCAGCGGCTTTGGCCGCTTTGGCGATTGGCGCAAAAGCCGCCGCGCTGAGCACTTGGTCCGTGCTGATGCGGTCAGCTTCTGGCTCGACGACGACGGCACGCCAGGAGGTCGACTTAGCATCGCCAAAGACCATGACCTGACCGGCGTTGGCCCAACCACCTTCGCTAAACAAGCCCCAGGCTTCCTGGAATCCGCCCGGATCCTTGGCCAGCTTGTCGAGCATGACCTGCTGCCAGTCCAGGGCCACCCGTCCCCCTAAGGCTTTGCTGGTCGAGGCTGGGGCGCGGTTGGGAGTAGGAGCACTCACCGTTGGTCCTTCCTTGATGCGACCGGAGGACTCGGTCGCCGCATTACCACTCGTATTGATACAAGAGCACGCGCCAACCAACAAACCCACCTCAAGTAGAACGGCGAGGCGGTGAAGCAGAACCATGCGGCACGTCAACAAACAGGTCATCAGGGCCCTCAGTGACGGCCTCAGTCCTTACCGTCGCAGAATTTAATGTTGCTTACCGTCTGTAGCTTACCGGTGCTGATAAAGCGGATATCGATATAGCGAAATCTACGCCCATAGACCTGCTTGGCATAGTCCAAAGTCGCCTGAATCGCACAGTTCTCCTTCATC
>JAPLFX010000103.1 GCA_026390445.1 Pseudomonadota bacterium | reverse complement strand
GTGCACCACCAAGCATGCATCAGGCCTCCAGGCTCTACTTTGGCTCTACGCATGGTTTCATAATCAGCTGCTGGAGGGCGCTGGCCGCCTGGTGTCCATCTAGGAGCCAAATCTAAGACCAGTTCCCTGGGCCAGTTTTTGTTGTGCCGGTGTAGGGCAAAATGACGTCCCAACGACTGGATCTATTTAATGGTTATTAATACACTTTTCGACCCTATTTGGGACGGTCCTAAAGTTATAGCCTCATTCTGCCGATAAGCATCTATCTTCGCTTGAGCACATCGTTCCAGGTCACAGGACCAACACTTAGAGGAAGGCCGCTCATGCCCACGCCCATGGTCCGACTGTATGCAGCCGTGTTGTCTGCAGTGACTTGCGCCTGCGCTCCCGCCGCGAATTCAGAGCTCTCGTCGGCCAACGCGGCGCTGTCTTATGATGACGTTGCAACACAAATCATGGCGCCAATTCCGCGCAGGGTGGTGACAGCGTACCACCAGGTGACCATCGCCCAGTACTATCAAACCCTGTTAGCCGCAACCACCGATGAATCGTTTAGTGTAGGCGGCCATGAGTTGAGAGGCGTTCATTCGCGCCTAGTCGCGGCCGCTGAGGTGTTCGCGGAGTTAGACAGAAAATATAAAAGCTGGGGTGCGCGGGCTGCGGCTAACACCAACTTTTCTGTCGCTCCGGGTCGGTACTATAGTCATAAAACCTTCGCCAACCTGGCCGGCTCGTACGTCAAGAAGAGCGGGGCATTTAACCTGACAGGCAGCGTACCGACCAGCAAACCGACCCAAACCGCTAGCCATGTCAAGCCGCTGGCCCTCAGTCCTCAGCCCCAACACGTCCACAATCTGGCTGCCCTAGTCGCGTTAGCGCTGGCGGGACAAAGCAAGGCCGGAGCGGGCTTGGCACTCGTGACTAATGGCATATCGGGGGCCGGTTGCGCGGGAGTCCCAGGCATTTCGGCGGTCAGCAAAATCACCTATTCCAGAAAGGATAACTCTTATTTGTGCACAGGCACGTTCTTCAAAGGTGACAGCCAGCACGATTACATGCTGACTGCCGCCCACTGCACGACGGAAAGCGCAAGCGAATGGAGCACCACCAATCCCCAGGGGGCTAACGTGCGCGGCGTGGCAGTCCACAAAGGCGAATACGCGTCCGTGGCGAAGAATAACTCACAGTTTAATACAACCACAAATTCCGATTTAGCCATTATCGCCTTCCCGCCTGGCACTGCTGGAGGCTATGTGGATGTTGCTACGACGCCAGTGACGGCCGGCGCCCCAGTGATCTTAGCTGGCTACGGCAATAGCAGTCAGGTGGAAGGGGTCGCCGATGCCGGCGTCCTGCGCTGCGGCCAAAACAGCGCTGAGATCTCGACCATGGAACAAGGTGCCATCCGGCTGACTGGCATCGGCACAACGGAAAATCCCGACTACCCGGCTGGGACCAACAGCATTACTGGTTCAGGCGATTCCGGGGGGCCGATTTTTGACTATTCCACCGGCAGCCCACGCGTTGTTGGTGTTGTTTCTAACGGCTCGGTCCTGCCCGCGGACGGAACCGTAGGCGAGAGTCATTCCACTGATGTCTCCAGTTCAAGCAACCAACAGTTTATCAGCAACGGTAGCCAACCCAGCACCAACGATTACCCACTGTGCACTAACGGTAGTAACAACGGCGATGGCTTTGGCTACCAGCCTGGAATCGGCGGCCCCAATAACGGGAGCTGCCGGGCGCAGTAGGCCTCCTGTCCGATTTATTGGGGAACTTCCGAGGCCATTGACGGACTACCAGCGTATGCCATTGGCCAGTGAGGTGTCCGCCGTGTAGCCAAAGCTCCCGCCGATACGGCCTACGGTGCGGCCAAAGGCCGTTGTCAGGGGCGATATCCTTTAGTAGCCATGAGCCTTGATTTCACGTTCAATATTGTAAATCCTGTAGCAAAGGGAATGATGGGGATCATCGTAGTATCCCACTCCAACAAACTGAGGAAAGCCCTTGGCACGCTGATCAGCACAGGCTTTGTAACGAGGCATCAGCTCCTCAGGGTAAGGATAAGGCGTCCTATCATCTCCACTGAGGACCGCAAGCAAGGCATCAGCCAGGCTCGCGGGCTTTTTCCCCATGGTTTTAAGGTACTCAAGCGCAAGCTCATCGGCCTCCTGCTCGGTCGTGTAAAAGCCAAGGCGTCCTTCCTTGGCCTGCTTTAAGAGCGCCAATTGTTCTGGGGTAAGAGCGCCCCCGTACATCACACCCTTAAGCTCCAGGCCGAGTTTGTACAGCGGATGGCTGCGATCAAGGGGGGTTGGGGCTTTGCTTTCATTTCGTTCTGCATCTAAGAGGTAAAAGTAGTCATACCCCCGGCCAAAGGTCATATGGGCGCGGTAATAATGCGCAAGCTCATGAAACACGAGCGCTAGCGCTTGATCCTCGGGCATGCGAAGCATGGCCGGTGTCATAAAGATCCAGTTCAACGTACTCGGGATCACCACGAGGGTGCCACCGCCCACCATTTTAATCAGTGCATTTTCATTCGTCGCCAGGGCAGCGGTCAAACACTTCTTGTCGAGGCGGCTGGCTTGCGTTCCTGAGGCCCCTCCCGTCGTTGTCACGCAGTTCGAATCAAAGCCAAAAACTTCAGAGATGAGGGCTGAAGCCTCGTTGTCGGTCAGCTTACCCACTGGTCTGCATAGACTTTCATCCATCCTTTGGGGGTTAATCGGCGTGGTTGTCCCGCGGGTTGGCCACAGAACCCGCACCTGAGGGAGCGCATCATCCCACTTGAATTCGATGGGTAGGCAATAAGGAACCGACAGGACGAACGCATTCGGGTCCTTCGTTGAGCCGCGCACGATAAGTTTAGGCCTGGGAATATTCTGGCCGGTGCTTTTCACGATCGCGGCGTGCAGCTTGTCGATCTGAGATTGGAATTGAACCACCTGGGGCATCTTCACGGTATCAAGGTCTGTGTCACTGATCGTAAGATTTGACTCCTTTCCAAGGTCTTTATCTGCCACTTCGCTCCAGACTGGAAACTGCGGATATCGACCCGCAAATACAGTTTTGCCCGGGGTATGCTGCAATTCCGACCCGGCGTCGTCGGAAGCATGCTTGCAACCATGTAGAGATGATAAAATGAGCGCGACGGCCGCACCGCATTGAATGACGATCTGCCACTTGGAATTTGGCATGGAAGAGTCTCTCCATAAGTTTTTTTCATTAAAATGTTTAGGTATTTTATTGGTGCAACAATAGTAACACGAATTTATTTATAGTAGAAGTACACATGGACGCCGTGGCTGCGGCGATTTCGTAGACTTGAGGTTACTCACCATGACCAGGAACTAGCGGCCGAATTGAGCAGGTTAGGGCTTCGAATCGGCCTTCGCCGGGCGTTCACTGCAACCGCTGCTGTTCGCTCAACGGCTCTGTCTCCATACCAATGCTTGCTGACTATTCGCCACCCGGATTACACTGGATCTCCTAATAGCACCTTATGATGACATGTCGTGATTGACGTCCTAGATTGGAGGATCCATGTTCCTGACTATGAAGGTTTGCGAACTGTGGCGTACATCAGGCGGCCGGTCCCCGTGTTTATCTCGCAGCCGCCCCAGCTAGTACTCGTGACTACGGAAATAATTTACTCATATTCTGCTACCGCAACAGTCAAGGTCAGGGTCTATTTTGCGAAACCTGGCAGGTTGGAGACGCTGAGGCCTACGCCGGCAGCGAGGCTTTCCTTCAAGAGGTGTATTGCCGCAGCCTCGTCACCAAGCTTGCCGAGATCCTGGCGCAATCTAAACCCAGCAAGCTGTCTGAAGAGACAAAGGCCGGCCTGGGTCGGTTGATTTGGACCTATGGCGTCATGGCTGCAAGCCATCACGGAAGTCGCATGACTTTGCCAAAAATCAATCTGGCGACCCACCCGGCGCCGCTAGGTCCGAATGGTAACGCTTCATTGGGACCATCAGGTCTTGGCTCAAACTCATTATGGAGAAGGTCGAAATCAAGGAATCCAGCCCTGTCTTTGCTGTTGCAGAAAGACGAGTGACTTTAGACTGCGCCAGAAATTTCAAGAGCTTGTTGACGAAGGTGCGGCAATACAGTTCTCGAAGAAACTTTTTACTGCCATTCGTCTTTTCAAGTACACAACTTCCGACAGTCCACTGAGTGTTTTGATACAATTTTTGATAAGTATCAATCATCGCATCAACGCCTGACACTTGGTTAATGATTTCGTCCGCGAAAGCCTCAGCATCGCCCTCCTGGGGCACGCTAAATACGACACTCTCCCCACGGGCGGCCATAGGAGCGCGGGGGCCAATAAAATACCCCTTTGATGGCCAGTAACTTGCTAGCAAAGGTAAATCAGATGAGCCTTTGGCTTGCACATTGCGTTCCAGATGCTTCGGCAGGTCCTTACTCCAGTCCTCGCAAGGTTGACCTTTACCTTTGTTATCGCGGTAACGGAAGATGAGCAAAGTATCGCCATAGGTGTAAGTTAGGGTCGGTTCGGAGGCGAGATAAACACCCGGGCCAATAACAGAATTTTCATTAGGAGTATAGTAGCGGATGAGGGTACTGATCGTTGCTTGACTCAGCGGATAGAGTGGTGAAGATGCCCCCTGGAGCGTAGTGACGCTCAACGCCGGCGGTGCCCCAGCATCATTGAGCCAGCCTTTAGCTCCTGCTTCTGACATCCAATGAAAATAAAATGTCTTGTTGGCACCACACGAAAAGGTAGGGGACAAATCAGTTGTGGCTGCGGTCACGCCGGACCCGTGGGCTTTGCAGCCAAATTGCAGCATCATGAGCGTCACAATAGTCGCGACGTGCACGGCCTTTGGATTGAGCCGGTCTAGATTGTACAAACCCAAAGTTTTAAAAAATGGGATCATTGATATGGGCCTCCGATTAAATTCAATCGCTGCGCGGAACGGATACGAAAACGTTACAGCAGCGAACGTGGCCCGTCCAGTATAGGCACTCTACAGCGGACCGAGGGTTGGTTGCGGTCGGCAAGTTAAGCCGCGACCTTTCGATACAAATCCAACAATCATGCTGGAGCCGAGTCAGTGGTGAACGCGTCGGTAGACATCGTCGAGGTGTTGCCCGCGTCCATGGTCGCTTCTGGCACAACCTCAAGCGGCACCACGGCGAACGGCTCTGGATCCTATAAGTTTTTGACACATGGAGGCTTATCTGCGTCGCTCGGTCATGGCATTTGATTGAAGCTCTGTCACCTGCAACACCTAAAGATCGAAGATCTTCAGGTGGCACAGTTTGGCGATCCGCGAGAAATCGGCATCAATGGTCAAGAGCCGACCGTTCATGTTGATGGTAGTCGCCGCGATTAACGCATCAATGGCCGCGCATTGAACGCCATTTTTTGAGCAGGATGTGCGTATTTGTGCCGCCAACACGTGATCCTCATGGTCAGCGTAGGCAACTCTAAATCCCGCCAGCGCCTCTTCGGCCTTGTGAAAATGAGCCGACTGGCGAAAGCCCGTTAAGAACTCCTGCAACACGATGCCGGGAATGACGAGCGGCCAATCGTCCTGAATCATTTGTCTGACTGTGTCAGCAAGCACCGATCGATATGGTTTGGCGCGTTTTCGGAAGACCTCCGACAGCACACAAGTATCGATGACAATCATCGCTTTTTACGGTCTTTCTTTATATCGAACTTTTCATCGATCGGTAGCGTGCCGAATGCCTCAAGAGCCTTCATCCGTTGCCGACGCGCGATGTATTCCACCAACGCCTCGGTAACCGTGGCTTTTTTGGTCGTCTTGCCACCGATCGCTAACGCTTCTTCCAGGAGGTGGTCGTCAATCGCTAAATTAGTCGGCATACACACTCCTCTACACAGATATGGTAATTATCCACACAGCTGCCTGTGTCTGTCAAGTGACCTGATCCCGGGCCCGAGTCTGCTACTGAATCGACGACTCTTGACACCGAAAACACATATTTAGTACACTTCGTGTGTATAGGAGTTCTCGATGAAACGCACCAATTTGATTGTCGATGAGCAGCTGCTAGCGGAAGCAAAGCGACTGCTCGGCGCCGACACTCAATCAGATACGGTCAATCAGGCTTTAGCACAAACGATCCAGATGCTTAAAATCCGTGGGTTGCAAGAGTTTTTCGGCACTGGCGCATGGGTTGGCGACCTTGCGGACATGCGTGACGACAAACCGAAAAGGCGGAAGCGGCGGGCGTGAATGTACTTGGTGGACACCTCCATATGGATTGACCTATTGGGCAAGAAGCCGTCGTTCCGGCTGGAGCCTGAGCAGTTATTCCAACTTTGCGTGGCGCCCCCGATCCTCCAAGAACTATTGCAGGGATTGTCATCGGGAACGATCTTTGAGCGCCTGCGCCAATCGGTCCTGGCCCTGCCATGCCTACCCGAGCAAATTGGCGTCGATGACTACGTCCGCGCAGCAGACATTTTCCGCGCTGGTCGGCGCCGTGGACTGACGATTCGCTCATCGGTGGACTGTTTGATCGCCGCGCTCGCCATCAGGCAAAACCTTCCGGTTTGGCACCGGGACCGGGATTTCTCGGCCATTGCAACCTTTACCGAACTGCGCGTGACGACCGACCCCTGGTAGTGCTTGACCTTGAGTCTCTGCGTGGTCGGCTCTAAAAAATATATAAGGCTTAGGACACAATGGATCGCAAGCATCATCTTAAGCACCTCGCACGCACGACGCGGATCGTCATCAAAATTGGCTCCGGCGTGCTCTGCGACGACCACGGCCAACTGCAGCCAAAAACACTGCGGCGCCTGGCAGCGGAGATCGTACCCTTGATGGGTCCACGGCGCTGGCCGGTGGTGGTCTCATCGGGCGCCATCGCGGTTGGTATCGCCAACCTTGGGCTAAAGACCCGACCAAAGACCATGCCCGGCTTGCAAGCTGCCGCAGCCGTCGGCCAGAGCAAACTGGTTGAGGCCTGGTCGCGGGCCTTTGCTAAATTTGATGTGCCGGTCGCGCAAGTTCTGCTGACGCACGCGGATTTGGCCAACCGGCGCCGCTTCCTCAACGCCAGACAAGCGATGCGCGAATTGGCGACGCGCCGGGCGCTAGCGGTCATCAATGAAAACGATACGGTGTCTTTTGAGGAGATCGCCTTCGGCGACAACGACCAGCTCGCTGCGCAAGTTTGTAATTTAGTCGAGGCCGACCTCCTGATCATGCTGAGCGTGGCGGGTGGCGTGATGGATGGCGATGGCCGCCGCATTGCGCTAGCGCAAGCCTCGGATCCCGGCCTTGATGCGATGGTCCGCACCGCGCGCTCCCAGTTCGGTTCGGGTGGCATGGCATCCAAGCTCGGCGCCGCGCGTGCTGCGGCTGCGCGCGGCGCCGCTGTGGCGATCGTTGAAGGAAAAACTCCCGGGATGATCGAAGCTCTGCTGGCAGGCGAGGATGTCGGGACGCTACTCTTGCCGGATGCGGACCTGCTGCGCAGCCGTGCGCACTGGATTACCCACACGCTGCGTCCGGCTGGCTCGTTGTTGGTCGATGGCGGTGCGCAGAAAGCCTTAATGACAAGTGGCAAAAGTCTGCTGGCTCCCGGCGTGGTCGCGGTGCACGGCGACTTCAATGAAGGTGATGCTGTCGACATCGTCACGGCGAAGGGTGGCACCTTCGCCCGCGGTCTCGTCCGCTATTCGGCTGACCAGCTGCGCCGGATCGCGGGGCAACCTTCGACGCGCATCGCTGAGATCCTCGGGTTTTCCATGGGTGATGCCGTCATCCACCGCGACGATTTGGTGCTGCTGATGACGAAGGACGTGGAAGTTCTGGCGGGAGATCTGGCATGAGTGCGGCCACCAATGGAGCGAATCAGGTGCGTGATATCCTCAGCCGGGCGCGGACCGCAGCCGCTGTGTTGCGCCAAAGTTCGGCAGAACAACGCCGTCTCGCGCTAACGCACATCGCTCGAAGTATTGACCAGGGAAGCGCGGCGATTCTCGCGGCCAATGCACGCGACCGGACGAACGCCGTAGGTTTGCCTGCGGCGCTGCAAGATCGACTGCTGCTGACACCAGAGCGTGTTCATCAGATGGTGCGTGCAGTGACTGAGGTTGCAGAACAAAGCGACCCTTTATCAGAGCGGCGGTCGGTAGGGATCGGCCCCTCGGGGATCGAAGTTTACCGCCAGCGCATCCCCTTGGGTGTGATCGCGATCGTGTATGAAGCTCGCCCAAACGTGACTGCGGAATGCGCTGCGTTAGCGCTCAAGTCTGGCAATGCCGTCGTCTTGCGCGGAGGCAAAGAGGCATTCGCCAGCAATCAGGCCATTTGGCAGGCGATCCGCCTGGGCCTGGAAGCGGCCCAATTGCCTTTAGATTCTGTCGTATTGATCGAGGATCCGAGCCGTTCCGCCGTGGTTCAACTCCTCGGCGCTACTGGTTTAGTCGACCTCGTCATCCCACGCGGTGGAGCTAGCCTGATGGCCTTAGTGGATGAACACGCGCGCGTGCCGGTGATCCGTCACGGCCAAGGCATCTGTCACGTGTATATCGATGTGGCCGCGGAGCTGCCGATGGCGGTTGAGATTGCGTTCAACGCCAAGGTGCAGCGTCCGGGTGTTTGCAACGCGATGGAGACTCTGCTGATCCACGCTGCGTGTTTAGACCCTATCATGGCTGTGCTCGGCCCGCGCTTAGCCGCCTCCGGTGTGCAGCTGCGTGCTGATTCGGCGAGCAGGGATAGCCTCGCGCGCGTCGGCGTGCCATCCACGCCTGTGACCGCGCAGGACTTTGACAGTGAATTTCAAGCACTGATCTTAGCCATCCGCACCGTAGCGAACGTCGAAGAAGCCCTCGCACATATCGCCCAGCATGGGACTCACCACACGGCCGCTATTGTCACTCACGACAAGAATGTTGCGGAGCGCTTCCTGAGTGGAGTCGATGCCTCCTGCGTGCTGTGGAATGCCTCGACACGCATGAACGACGGCGGCGCGCTTGGTCTTGGCGCTGAGATGGGCATATCGACGTCGAAGATGCACGCGTTTGGTCCAATGGGGGCGACGGCGCTGACCAGCGAGAAGTTCGTGGTGGTTGGCACGGGGCAGGTGCGGGTTTAGTCATCATGTTTCGGCCTATATCCCGTCCGTGAGCAGATTTCTTCTGGAGCCATAAACACTCGCGCCATACGCCGAATCTGGCTGCAGAGGGTGTGGCAAATGCCGCACCCTCAGTTTGTGGTACTAAAGCGTATGGACGGACTATATGCAATATAAACAGCAATCTGGAGGCCTAGTTACAGGGTAAATTTCGTTGGTATAAGTCTTGCGATGGATGCTAGTGAGGTCTCTTTTCCTTCTCCTCCCGTCAAAGGATCCGGCCCATGTCTCTAAGCAATAGAATCATAAAAAGGTCTTCGCCCAGCGAAAAACTCAACCCAGCGCAGGTCCATGCTTACTTGGTCGGCGGCGGCATCGCCTCTCTTGCTAGTGCCGCCTATCTTATCCGCGAAGGGCATGTACCCGGCAAGAATATCCATATCCTAGAAGAGACCAAGCTGGTCGGCGGCAGTATGGACGGCTGCGGCTCGGCAGAATCAGGTTACGTCATCCGTGGTGGACGGATGTTTGATGAAGAGGCCTATAGCTGCATGTACGATTTGTTTAGCAGCATCCCTTCTTTATCCGTGGCGGGAACATCGGTGAAAGATGAAATGCTTGCCTTCAACCAGAAAGTTAAAACCAAGTCGCAGGCCCGCTTAATCGCCAAAGGTGCGGCGAAGCTCGACGTGTCAACGATGGGCTTTGACCACCACGATCGTCATGCCTTGATTCATCTTGTGATGTCGTCCGAACATGCCTTGGGTACGCGGACGATCGAGGACCTCTTTCCGGCGCATTTCTTTACGACCAATTTTTGGTTTATGTGGTGTACCACCTTTGCTTTTCAGCCCTGGCATAGTGCTGTTGAGTTCAAACGCTACATGCTGCGCTTCATGCATGAATTCCCTCGGATCGACACGCTGGCGGGTGTCCGCCGCTCAGCGCTCAATCAATATGATTCGATGATCGTGCCAATCACCGCCTGGCTGACACAGCAAGGAGTCCAGTTTGATCTCGGCATATGCGTGACCGACGTAGACTTTAGCTCCAAGGGCGACCACCGCTACGCGACGAACATTCATTACACTCGCGGGGAGCATACAGACACGATAGCTCTTGCTAAGTCGGATCTGGTGTTTTTAACCATAGGGTCTATGACTGCGGCCTCAAGCCTCGGATCGATGACCGAGCCGGCGAGATTCGCCGCTAGCGCAACGCCTCGTCACCGCAGTGAGTTAGCGGCGGGTGGCTCTTGGGCCTTGTGGGAAAAGCTAGCGCTCAAGCAACCAGACTTCGGGCACCCAGAGGTTTTTGCCGGTGACGTCGATCGGTCTAAATTCCTCTCCTTCACGACGACCCTTCGCGATCCGACGTTTTTGCGGCTGGTCAAGGAGTTCAGTGGCAACGAGCCAGGCACAGGCGCGCTCATGACCTTTAAGGACTCTAACTGGCTGATGTCGATGGTCGTGCCTTACCAGCCGCACTTTGCTAACCAACCAGACCATGTCCAGGTGTTCTGGAGCTACGGACTCTTCCCGGATGCGGTGGGCAACTTTGTCGCCAAAAAGATGACCGACTGCACGGGCACTGAGCTGCTGACCGAACTCATAGGCCACTTGGGGTTCCAAGCCGAGCAGCAAAAAGTCCTCGCCACCTCGACCTGCATCCCTTGCATGTTGCCGTATATCACCAGCCAGTTTATGCCGCGAAAGGCCGGTGATCGCCCACTGGTGGTGCCGAAAGGAGCCGCTAATTTCGCCTTTATCGGGCAGTATGCGGAAATTCCCGAAGATGTGGTGTTTACGGTCGAATACTCGGTGCGAGCTGCCCAAATCGCTGTCTACACGTTACTGCAGTTGGAGAAGGAGGTGACTCCCTTGTACCGCGGCTACCTTGACCCCGCAGTCATCGCGAGTTCGGTAGCGGCTATGCACAGGTGAGGCGATAGCAGCAAAGGTTGGGATCTTGCTATGGGGAGGTCGGCGGGATATTGGGGCAGCCACCGATGGTGGCTTCCCTGAGAACTTGCCGTTGCCTTTAATCGTGAACGCATGAGTTAACGATCCAAATTCTATAAAGCGTCGAGGCGACCCTTCAGTACGTTCCATTCACTGGGCGGCAAAAGATCTGCGACAGGCTTGACACTTCCCTGCTTCCACTGGTGAGCCTCAATGTCCCGATCCAGGTTCCTAATACGGAAGCAATTTCTGTGGTGTAGATTAGTTTTAGGACCCATGTCAACTTCATAGGGCTTAGCTGTCTTAGGATCGATCCACTTATTTTTTCTTTGCTCTTTGCAGGTTCGCACATAGTCAGGGCTATCAAGTTGTTCAGAAAGTTTTAAGACGGCCTGAGCCATGAGGTCTGGATCAAAACCCATTTTGGCGAGAATCTCCACGGCCATTTCATCCGCCTCTTGCTCGTGGGTATAGTAACCGGTTGCAGGCTCGGAATCCAATGCGTCGCGGATTTTTAATCTAAAGTCTCGCAACGCCTCGGCCATTTTATCGAGCCATATATTTAATGTCATCGTCTCCGATGCGGATGGAAGGTCTCGGATATCGAAATTATCCGAGCTAGTGCGTGATCGCCAAAACTGCGTCACTTCCCTACCTGCCTTCGAGCCAAGGGTTACCTTTTCGAAGCAATCTTGGCGCAGTCTCGGAGGGACAGGTGCCATCTTGCGCCCAAGCCGCGCCATCTGCGTGGCGGCCTTTGCATAGTCGGGACAGGTGTTACTTAGTTCGCCAAACTGCGCCTTATAGCCGGCAACTCCAAAGTCAATGGTAACGATTAACATGTTGTCTTTGTAGCCCTGAACCGAAGTGATGGGCCAGTCAGGCTCCTTGTCCCAGTTATTAAGCTCTGCCTTAGTGGCAAGCTCATTATTTTTCTCGCCTTGGGGAGTCCTGGTTGGAAGGCTGGAAGGATTTTTATCACCAAGCTTGTAGTCATACAATTTGTCACGATCCGGTACGATGGAATGCGCTCTATAGTAGTGACTCAATTCATGTGCGGCAGACGCTATCGCCTGACCTTCGCTCATATTCTCTAGTAATCCGTGTGTAAGGAAGATCCAATCGATCATCGCATAAACTTCAAAGGGCTGTTTATACGGACCAATCTTCGCAAGTTCGGCTGCATTGGCGCACCCTGGCGGAATCAAGATTAATTCGTCTGATTCAATCACCTGGCTCAGATTGCATTGTTGACTTGCTCGCGGCGACAATTGCCACCGGACCCATGACAAAATCTCCGCTGGTTTGAAAGGTAGGTTATCGTGGGCCACTGGTCCTGGTAAGGGCCCGGCTAAAATCTGGTCTCGACTACGGTTATACCTAACGATGAAATAGGGTATGGGACTGACAGTTGCATTGGCTGCTGACAAACCAAAGACAACTCGCTTCGGTACTTGGAAGGTCGTCGCCCCGGCATAGCCGTTGAACTTTGTTTGATTAAGAATTGCGATTTTAGGCTTAGGGATGACTTCGCCTAGGCCCTTGACAAGATCACGTTTTACGATGCTATCTATCTGATCCACCCAAAACTGTAGCCTGCGGACTGTTGGCTGGTCCTCTGGATAGCCATCATTGAGAGGTAGCAACATGCGCTCAAAAGCTCTATCCCTTGGGAGTGATACCCATTGAAAAGGGGATTTCTCACGGGTGAATTGATCGGCATCGTGTTTTAGATCGGACTGCGGCACGCTTTTACAGGATAGCGCGAGAAAAACTAAGGGCAGCAGAGAATACGCGAATCTCATGTCGAATCCTCATGGCGGTTTGCAGCCGATCATCCAAGAGTCATCAACCGCAAGTTGCATAGAAGTTTTTTAGATTAGTGTGATGGTATCATGTTCATAGTGCTTTTCGTAGCCGCCAACCCGTCGCTGTTGGACAAATCGAAGGTCCTGCGTCGCACTAAGATAAAGGGAAAGGTCGGATCCCGCGTCGAGGGGGCTGCCGAAAGTTCGGCAGCGAGCGAGTCAGGCAGGCTTTGCAAGCTAGGAGCGTCCGGAAACACCTGGCGTATACCAAAGAGCGTCATGGGGTCGGGCAGGACTTGGCGGTCAAAGCGACGAAAGCTCCAACCGAAGACTTCGGGCTTCCAGGCCTGGGCTAACAGATCATAGGTGACAAAGCGAAAGAGCGTTTTATCGCCGCTCCCCGACTTCTCAAAAAACAGATCGTCATCGATAAAGATGGCCACGTGATACAACCACTGACTACCGACCATCAGCACATCGCCGGGTTTAAGATCCTGATTGCGGCGTGCCTTCGATTGGAAGAGCTGCGGGTCTTGGCTATATGGTCGCACGGTATGGCTGTAGCGTTCATCAGCAAGAAAAGCCTTCATGACGTTGTCATGAGCATAGAAGATCGAAAGGTGCTGTTTAGGATCGCTGGCTTCGCGCAGGATTTCGTAGGCGACTCCCCAGCAGTTGGCTAGGGTTCGCACTGGCAAGTGGCGGCCATCAGGCAAAGCCAGGTCGCCTTGGTCTTCTTGGTACTGCAGGTTCAAGAAGGCGGCGAACATAGGCGGCAATAGATCCTCAAGGTGGTAGCGCCTGCTTGCATCAAATGGGACCGAACTCTCCGCTTTGCTCCAGCTGCCGTAGGTGCGTTTGAGTTGTTCAAAGGTGTCCTTAGTCATCGGCGCGAACTCAATCGCGTGCACAAAGGAATCGAAGGCGTACTTGCCGCCATCGACCCCTTGACGACTAACGTTAGCTGGTACTGGACTGCGTGCGAGGGCGAAGTTTAACGGCTCGGAATCGGTAAGTTTGGGGCGTACCAGGGCGAGTGGGACGCTTGTGCTTTGGACACCGCCGCAGGCGCTCAGTGCAAGAGTGAGCGTAAGGATCGCAGATTTGATTGAGAAAAAGCTGATAGGTGGTACCCTCCAAAGTAGCGGGAGGTATGAATGATATTGCCGCAAAAAACAAGTCTTGTTTGTACGGCAGTCAATCACTTCGGGGAGTTGCGATCCTTAGCTTAATCAAAAAGACGTTTAAGCGCGTCTCTCCAATATAGGGCCGTGGTTTTTCCGAAGCTCCTCGTCAAAGGATCGCACGACAGGAGCCAACGTTCGGCCTTAGGGTTAATGTCGGCGCCAAGGGTCTCGAGGGACTTGGCGTCTGCGGCGTCGACACGGGATTTGGATTTGATTTTGACGAGGAGCTCGCGATCTCCAGGGCGCTCGACAATGAGGTCGATTTCGACGTCGTCTTTGGTTCTGAGGTAGGAGAGGGTCCAATCCAAACGTTTATATTGGCAGCCCTTCACGAACTCTAGAATCACCCAATGCTCAAACGCATCGCCCCAAGCAAAGGTCTGCGGCAGCAGCTCGACGGTCAGGGTACGGTCAAGCCCCCGCTTGATGCCGGTGTCGATAAAGTAGAACTTAGGCAGCTGGCGCTGCGCTTTCCTCACAGACCGAGAAAAGCTTGGGAGCATAAACCCGAGCAGGGTGTCTTCCAAAATTTCGAAGTAGTTTGTCACGGTCGTAGGATCCACGCCGACCTGCTTGGCGATTGCGGCCTTATTGACGATTTTCCCGTTCATCTGCGCCGCAATCGCGAGAAACTTCCTGAATGGCGCTAAGTTTTTAACCCATTGCTCCTGCTGAATCTCCTTTTGCAGGTAGGTTGCAACGTAGGCGTTCAAATATTCTCTGGCATCATCGCTGTTGCTTAGGAAAGCATCGGGCAGTCCACCAAACTCAAGAGCTTTTTTTAAGTCGAAGGCGTCCTGCATTTCTGCGGTGTTGAGCGGATAGAGGTGGTATAGCCACGCGCGACCGGCTAGGAGGTTGGCGCCCGCCTGCTTTAACTTACGACTGCTTGATCCAGTCAGAATAAATTGACGCTTTCGCTCCTGAATTTGCGTGTGCGCAATATTCAGGAGCTGTGGCAGCTTTTGCACTTCGTCGATGATGACGGACTTTGCTCTGTTTTCTGGACTATCGATGATATCGATAAATCGGGTCGCATCCAGAAGCAGCTGGTCCATGAGGGAGTTGTCGAGCAGATTGACGTAGACCGCCTGTTGATCGGAAAACTGGCTACGAATGAGCGTTGTCTTGCCGGAGCCGCGCGGGCCGAACAGGAAAAAGCTATTTGATTTTGTTAAGTTACATAGTCGTGGAAGCATAATCCATATTTTAACGCTAATTGTGGGGTAGGGTCAAGGGGTACGCTCGCAGTAGCGCTGCTGCAGCCTGCCGTCTGCGGCTGGTGCTTGCAGAACTCGGTCAGGGCGGGCTGCCGACATGCATGTATCCTGCGCGCCTTGCCGGACGTTGCCGCCCACGGTTGCGCCAACGTCCACCTTGCCAGATGCCGCCGCTTAGTGCTTTGCCGCAGCCAACACCTTGAGCCAACGCTGCGCCAGGACCTTGCAGATCATCTTGTGGCCATCGGGGTCGAAGGTCCCATACTTAGCTTGGAGAACGTCGCGCCTGGCCGAGAGATCAGGGCAGAAGCGATCCCCGACGACGACTGAGCCAGCTACGTTCACTGTGTTGCCGCTGTCAGGACAAACGAAGTCATCTAGGCCGGTGAAGTCGGCGTCGATCGCTGAAAGCCCCCGAGCTACGATAAGCTCGCTGACATCACCTGACCCATCGTTGAATGGAGCCGCGATAGAGCTGCCGAGTGTATGAATCTGGTTTGGATCTGAAAAGGGGGTCGCCCAGCTGAACAGGTCGATCTGCAGTCCCAGTTTAAGGCTCGCATTGGCAACATCTAACAGCCCAGCAGCGCCGAAAACGTACATTTTCATGTCAGGACTATTGCGGTCGAGATGAGCAAAAGCGTCTTGCATGGCAGCAAGCTGACTTGTTTGTTTCTGAAGACGCTCGTACTCATCAGCCGGCATATTTGGATTGGGCGTCGAGGGATCAAGGCCCGGCAGACAGTTGGTCAGAATATTCGCCACTAGCCATTTGTTCTGTAGAAAGGCCGATTGCTGCTCAAGCAGCTGACCGAGTCTGAGTATGTTGTTACGGAATACGAGGATGGTCAGCGCGCGGTTAGTCTGACCTCGGTAGTTGGATAACTTATGGCCTGGTTGCAAACGAGAATCGTCGCTGAAGGCAACTTGGTACTGTTGCTCGGCGCTGATGAGATTTCGGTACCGTGGTTTGCTGTGGTAGTTGGCAACGAAAGCGGCGATTTGCTGGCTTTCGTCCGAGCCCTGAAGACTACCGTCGTCCTCTGAACCAAAGGCACCTGGCCAGTTAAAGTACGGCGCCCAGTTTGGCCTCGGAGCAGCAGTATGACAGCTTAGGCACTTGGCGGGATTGCGCTCAGAAAGGGTCGCGGTTGCACCGGCAGTTTCGGGGAACGTCGCCTCATAGAGTTCAAACTGGCGAGTCGCTTGGTTGAATTGCAGCATCTCGAGGGTGTTATAGCCCTTTTGGTCGGGGGACCCATTGAAGGTCATGATCAGGCTGGCGTCATGTCCATAAATGATGGCACGCGGATTGGCACCGCTCGCGCCCTGGAGGCTCTTACTATCCTGCATCAGGGTGTAGAACGAACGGTAGGACGTTGGCAAAGCTGCGAGCAACGCGTCGACGGAAGCAACGGAATGATCAACGATAAGTTTGCGGACATCATCGATCGTCGGACTCGCTGCAGGCGGCGCGAACTGACCCTGAGCAAGCAGGGCGGACTTTCCTTTAGAGGATGAGACACACCCGCCAATTGGTAAACAGGCGAGAGTTAAAAGAGCAACATTCTGAAACCACCTCGAAATCAACACCATCGAAGCCCCTCCCGTTATTTGAACACCGCATCCCCACCATCGGTGGACTCATCCTAATTAGCCTTAAGTAGCGGTGGCAGGAGCGCCTTCCCGGCAGCCAGCGCCAGTCTGTTGCCGGCCGTGTCACCGTGCAGCTGAACCCGCAGCCAGGCGATGACTGCGGGGATGCAGCGCGGCAGTTTTTCTGCCGCACAGTGCGTGGCACCTTTGACGAGCCAGACTTCGGCGCTGGGAAAAGCGCGTAAGCCCTCGGTTTCTAGCCGTGGGATATATTGATCTTGGGCGCCGTTGATCGCCAGAAGCGGCGGGATCTTTCGGCCTGGGTCGAGTAGGCCCAGCGTTTTAAGAGAGAAGCCGGTGAACATGGTGTTGACCAAGGCATCATCTGGCAGGCGGCCCTGCCGCAGGGCATTGCCGATGATACCTGGCATGCCATAGAAGTGACAAGGAAAGCTCGGCGCCGCTTTTAGGTAACAGGCCACATGCTTGGCGTGAGCGGCTTGTCGGTAGGGCGTGCAAGCCGAAGGAAAGCGCGCTGCAGCGTAGCAGGCTGAGGCTAGTAACCATTGGCCCCTTGCCTCCGCCGCTTCGGCCTGCTGACTCCACGCAAAGGTCCAACCACCTTTGGCCTCTCGCCACGGATCGTCGATCATCGTCTGCATCTTTTGAATGATGGCAACCGGGATGCCCCACATCCGCATTTGATCAAAGCGTTCGTGGAAGAGATCGGCGGGGTTGAGTGGGAAGATGAACATCGAGCGTCCCGGTCGATTGTTTGACTAAAGCGTCGTTCAAACGAGTCTATTGTACATGGCTCGGAAGGAATTGCCATGCAGCTCAAGGTCGACGATGCTAGTTCACTTGGACCGGAGACACCGACATCTGCGCCCGCTGCATCGGTAGGATTTCAGGAAACGACGAGCTGATATAGTCAAGCATCTTCTCACGCAGCTCACAGCGTAAATCGAAGGCCTCACTAGCCGAGCGAGCGCTGACCAAGGCGCGCAGCTCGACGGATTTTTCGGTGATATTGGTAACCTGGAGGATGCAGGTGTGACGGTCCCAAAGCGGCGACAATTCCACGAGTTCCTTGAGACGCTCGCGGAGTTTTTCCACCGGCACGCGGTAGTCGGTATAGAGGTAAATGTAGCCGAGCATGGTGGCTGAGGTACGCGTCCAGTTTTGGAAGGGCTTTTCGACGAAGTAGGTGATCGGCAAGATTAAGCGCCTGAGGTCCCAGATCTTGACGACGACATAGGTGAGGGAGATCTCCTCGATGATGCCCCACTCGCTTTCGACGACCACCACGTCGCCGATACGGATCGGCTGGGTGAAGGCGATTTGGAAGCCTGCGATCAGGTTGGCTAACGACTTTTGCGCGGCAAAGCCGACCACGACCGAAGCGACGCCAGCCGAGGCGATCAAGCTGGCGCCGATGCGTCGTGCGCCGTCGAAACTCATCAGCGTTGCGGCTAAGCCGACCGTGAGCAGCAGGATCGCAGCGAGGCGAAATAAAAACTGAATCTGCGTTTGGATGCGGCGCTGGCGTAGGTCGTCGGCATTGGAGGTCGCGAGGCGATTTTGGATGATCTTCTCGGTAAAGTCGGCCAGCTGCACTAAAAACCAAGTGACGGCGATGGTCAGAATCACGGTGATGACGTGATTGATCACCTTTTCATCGGCTTCGGAGAATTCCAACATGGGCAGGGCCGCGCTGGTAAGCCCGGCGATCAGCATGAGGTCGAGCGAGCCGGCGAACTTCTTTTGCAAAGACAGCCAGTTGGGCAATACCGCCTGTAGCGACTTGGACCGGAGCGCAATGGCCACTAAGGTCAGCCGTAATCCCAAGCCACACAAGACCAGTAGCGCGATGATGGTGACCCGCGCCCAGGTTTCGTGAATGATGGTACTGACGGGAACGAGGTTCATGGTGCGGCGTCTACTTTTTGTTCGGCGCTCATATGGCTTTCGCTAGCGGTCTGCAGGGCGAAGGCGGCATTGATCAGGCCGACGTGGGAATAGGTCTGCGGGAAGTTGCCCCACTGCTCGCCGGTGTCTGGCTCGACGTCTTCGCTGAGCAGTCCGGTGGCATTTTGGTAGCTAAGCGCCAGTTCAAACATTGTCCGGGCCTCTTCGAGTTGGCCGACGCGGGCTAGTGCTTCTGCGGCCCACAGCGAACAGACGGTGAAACAAGAGGTCGTCTCGCCAAAATCGTCCTCGCAGCGGTAGCGTTGCAGCATCCCGCTCTTGGTCTTTAAACCAGAGACGATGGCGTTGACGGTACTTTTGGCGCGGGGGTCATCGGGATGAAGAAAGCCAAGGTTGACCGCCATTAGCATCGAGGCATCGAGGTCTTGGCTGCCTTCGGCGATGGTGAAGGTGCCGAGTTCCTTGTTCCAAAACTGCGCGAACATCCGTTCTCGGGCCTGGCTGGCTAGGCTTGTGGCCTTTTCAAGGAGAGCTTTACGGCCCAGTCCCGTAGCCGCCTTGGCAGCCGCGGTGGCGCCTGCCCATTGCATCAGCATGGTAAAGGCGTGCTTACGCTTGGATCCACGAAACTCCCAGATCCCTGCGTCCTCTAGGTCCAAGCTCGCGGCAATGCCCTCGACCAGCGCTTCCAGCAGATCTTGGGCATGCTGCGAGCCGTCGTCGGTAAAGCGAATATCGGTGAACAGCGGCGCCAAGGCAATCAAGGCTTGGCCGTAGACATCGTTTTGGATCTGTGTGTAAGCCGCGTTGCCGACGCGAAACGGGGCGCAACCTTGAAAGCCGCTCAGGTGATCGATGGTGCGTTCGGTGATCTCTTGCTCCCCGGCGATCCCATACAGTGGCTGCACATGGCCGGGACTTGCCCGCAGGACATCGCTTAAAAAGCGTTCAAAGCCTTCCAGCTCGTCAAAGTGCGACAGGCGCATCAGCGCCTGCACCGTGAAATACGCATCGCGGAGCCAACAGTAGCGGTAATCCCAATTGCGCTCCGACGCCGGTGCTTCGGGTATACTCGAGGTCGTGGCGGCGATAATGGCGCCGGTGTCCTCAAATTGATGCAGCTTTAGCACCAGCGCGGAACGCACCACCGGCCGTTGGTAGGCCTCTGGAAGGTGGCAATGCTTGACCCAGCGCCGCCAGTACATCACCGTGCGATCGAGGAAGTCCTCGCAGGTCCCCCGCAGGGACGCCTCGAGGGGAGTCCCCCAGGTCAGCACGAGGTAGTGGCGTCGGTTGAGGACGAAGGGCCGCTCTTCTGCGATCCGCGTCAACGACAGATCGGTGGTCAAGCGCACCGGCGCCTCGCCACCTTGATAGGCGATGTGGTTTGAACCCACGGTCGCGGTGAGTGCTTGCGCGCCGTAGTCCTTCGTCGGGCGGCAGGTCACCTTGATCAGCGGCTGGCCCTCCACCGGGTCGATGACGCGAATCAACATGGTTGGTTTGAAATAGCGGTCATGCTGGAAAAAGCGTGGCGCAAAATCGATGACATCAAACACCCCGTCCGGGCCGCTAAAGCGGGTGCGTAGGACGTTGGTATTGGTCAAGTAGGACTGCGCGCCGAGTCCGCCAGCCGCCGGCTGCACGCTAAAATCGCCGCCTCTCTTGCGGTCGACTAGGTTGCCAAACAGAAAGCTTGAATCAAAGCGCGGCCAACACATCCAGGAGACGTTCCCATCGGCTCCAACCAGTGCGCTATACTGGCAGTTGCCGATTATGGACTGGTGCTCCACGAGACCTCCGTGGGTGCGGCGGGAGGTGTCCCTAGCAGCGGGCGATCAGCTAGGAGGTTGAGGAACTTGCGCACTTCGAGCACATTGCGCAGGTTGTAGGCGGCAACGCCGCGATTGCCGCCGACATGCACCGATAGGCCGTCTTCGGGCAAATTGTTGAACATATCCTCGTCGGTCGCGTCGTCGCCGAGCGCGACCATCAGATAACCGGCGTCGGCTAAGTGGTGGCTGACGCTGCGGATCGCGTGACTCTTATCGATACCGGAGGCACGTACCTCGACGATCTTTTTGCCTGAAGAGACGCGCACCGGTAGGTTGGCTAGCAAGTCAACCAGCTGGAAATGCAGCTCCCGGGCTTTCGCCTCGGCATGCTCGGGATCGGCCATGCGGTGGTGCCACACCAGAGAATGGCTCTTTTCCTCGACAAACGATCCGGGAACTTCGCTGGTGATGCGGTCCAGAGCGTCGCGCACGCCCTTCATCCAGCTGGTGGAGGCCGCGTTCAAATGCGAGTTCCAGGGTCCCTCAGGCATGCGTTCCCATGCGGCATGTTCGGCGAACAGGTGCACCGGTAGATCGCCCAGCCAGTCGCTCAAAGCTTCCTGCGAACGACCGCTGACGATGGCGACATAGAGGTCTGGATGCTGCAGCAAGCGCTTGAGCAGCTCGCGCAAAGGCCGATCAGGGGTGGCTAGCTCAGGAACTTTGGTGATCGGCACCAAGGTCCCGTCGTAATCGAGAAACAAGGCCAGCGGTCGTCCCTTGCAAAGATCGGCCAAGCCTTCGGCGCTGATGTTTTGGGTTTTGGCTACGGTCCCGCCCTGGAGCTGGTCGCGACCGCTCTGATCGGTCATCCGACCAAGGAACGACTTCGACCAAGAACGGTGATCTTGTCCCTTAATGCGCGCCCGCAGAGCGCGCATCCGCTTGGTCTGCTCTTCGGGATCCATCTGGATCGCGGTCGCGTAGGCGTTGGCCGTGCCGGTTAAGTCGAAGGGGTTGACGATCACCGCTTCGCCCATTTCCGCTGCCGCACCGGCAAACTCGCTGAGCACCAAGACACCGCGCTCGTCGGTGCGGCTGGCGCAGAACTCCTTGGCGACCAAGTTCATGCCGTCGCGCAACGGGGTGACGATCATCGCATCGACGCCGCGGTACATTTGAATCAGCTCGGCTTGATTGAACCCGGTGGCGAAGTAATGAATCGGGTGGTAACCCGGTGCGCCAAAGCGGCCATTGATGCGCCCAACGATTTCATCGACGGAGCGCTTGTTTTCTTCGTAAGCGACGACTTCGGAGCGCGATGGCACGGCCACTTGGATCAAAATGACCTTGCCGCGCATCTCGGGGTGCAGCTCGAGCATCCGCTCATAGGCCAAAAGTCGCCGTGGAATGCCCTTGGTGTAATCGAGGCGATCGACTGCCAGCAGCAGTTTGACGCCCTCGTTGCTCTGCCGGATCGAATCGAGCGAGGAGCTGATGGGGCTGGCCGACCCCTCAGCGGCAAAGCCGTCGACGTCGATACCCATCGGGAAGCAGCCGTAGTCCACCGTGCGCCCGTCGTCGTAGGAGATGAGATTCATCTTCGATTCGCAGCCGGTCACGCGCAGCACGGCGCTGGCGAAGTTGTTCGCGTAGCCGGTGGTGTGAAAGCCGATGGTGTTAGCGCCGAGCATGCCGCGCAGCAGTTCCTCACGGCACGGCAGGATGCGAAAGATATCCGACGAGGGAAAGGGGATATGCAGGAAGTACCCGATATTGGCTTCAGGCAGCATGTCCCGCAGCATCTGCGGCACCAGACTGAGCTGAAAGTCATGGACCCAGATCTTGTCGCCCGGTGTATAAACCGACGCCACCTCCTCAGCAAACCGGCGATTGACCTGCTGGTAGGCGTCCCAGCCCTGCATTTCCAGCGGGATCAGCGACGGCATGTAGTGATAGAGCGGCCAAAGTACGCCGTTGGAAAATTCGAGGTAAAAGCCGCGCACCTCCTTTGCCGTCAAAAAGACCGGTAAACACTTGATCTCCTCTAGCTGCACACGCAGCTTGTCCTTGTGTTCGTCGGACCACTTTGCGGTATCTCCAGGCCAGCCGACCCAGACGGATTCCTGCTCCTTGCGTACCGGGTCTAGCCCGGTGGCGAGGCCGCCCATGCTGGTTTTGACGCTGACTTTCTTGCGTTCGAGCGAGGCTGTGACCGGCAGGCGGTTGGAGACAATGATGAGCTTTGGCGCTTTGTTCACAGGGGCCTTCCTTCGATCTATCTACTTGGCGGTGGAAATGGGTCCGTCCGTACCGCGTAACAGAGCAAAAAAATATGCCATTAAGAAAAGAGTGTTTACTTATGATGCCCCCAGTTAAGCAGGGATATCTCGCGATATCAACCGCTAATGGCGAATCGTAGTCGTTTTAGGCCCTTCAGTCTATTCTGGAACACTGGTCACGGCGCGTGATCGCAAAGTAAGAGACCCATATTGTCGGCCCTCCACGCACCGTCTATCTTCTAATCAAGGGCCCCCACCACTCAAGAAAAACAGTCTTTACTTCACTTACAATTGGAGAAAAATCGATGCGTCACGTGAACTTTTTGCGTCTTTTGTCGTTAGTTGGTTTGGTTAGTGGTATGACTGCTTGCAATAACTACACCTTAGCTCCGCTGTGCAAGGATGCTAACAGCGTGGTGATTCCGGGTATCGCGGGTAACTACACCTTGTCGATGCAAAATTCTGATGACTACTCGGTGCAAACCCAAGATATCGTCATTGATCAGACGACCAAGGATATCCTGACGCATACCTCAGGTAGCGATACCCAAGAAGCGCGCACCTGCCAGGTCGGCGGCTTCAATATCGTGGAGACCTTTGATCCAGACATCGGCGCTTATAAGCAAACGCGTCTGTACGTCGAAGGCATGGGCCTCACGTACCTGGAGGTCTTCTATGATCGGAGTAAACTGACCGCCGATGGCATCGCCAGCAAGATCTTTGATCTGCCGGAGTCGGCGAGCAAAATGCTCGGCATTGTCAGCAGCGCTCGTCTGGGTACCTTTGCGTCCACGCTGCGCAAGTTGGCCAAAACCAGTACCGGTTTGATGATCGATAACCGGACGATAAGCTCCGAGGCGCTGATCGCCGATAGCTACGCAGCTGCAGCCGGCCTCGTCTACCTGCGCAAGTAATCGCTGCGACTCATTCAGCCCAAACATAACCCAGGTCGACCGCTGTCGGCCTGGGTTAGCGCGTGATCACAGACTGTGAGCGGTAAGCTCAGTCACACAGGTCGCGCTCCCTTTCCCGGACCTCACTTCCGGTTTATACTGGTCCTACACAGCCCCTGCCACTCTGTACCCATCTGCCCCGGAGATTGCCATGACCGATGCAGCTGTGTTGCCGAATATCTTCGATTACATGGACTATCGGCTGTTCTTAAAGGATCAGCCCGAATACCTGCAGAGCCGCGACCGCAAATTCAGCCAGCGCTGGGTGGCTAAACGCGCAGGCTTTAAGGCCCCCCGCTGCTGTCCCAAGCGCTTGATGCCCGAGCTAAAGGAGCTGACGCAGCGCATTATCCGCGAAGTTGATACCCTGGTCGAGGCCCAGCAGGACCGTGACGAGGTCTGCCATCTACACATCGAACTGCTTCCACTCACCCGCTGGCAGGATAGCCCTGCCGATTGAACTCCGAGGGACTTCCATGCGCTATTTATACGTCCTTAGCATGCTGTTGCTAAGCTTGGGCACGGCGGCCAGCATCGGTCGCGGTGGGACCAGTGGTGGCAACGGGTTTTTTACCAAATCGAATGCGAGCTTCGACTTTGGTCTGTCACTGCCGATCGCTTGGCATTGCGATGGATGCGATAGTCACGAGCTGACGCGGACAATTGCTCTATGAGTTGGTGCCGTGGAAGGGTCAAGCACGTACTTCGCAGATCCCGATCATGAATTTTCTCAAAGGCGGAGGCTTTCGATGATGCGTCTTACAACCTGTCCGAAAAGTCCATTTCACCTAAAATACTTAGGCTTGTCGACTTTCCACACTGTCCCGTGAGGGACTTGTTCCACGTCCAGCTGGTGATTGCCTGGGCCGTGCTTCAAACCCTATCGGGCCTGAGCGGGGTTGCTCCGCGCTACACATGAACGGTTGGAATTTGCGAGGGACTGGGCTACGCCGGACCCCTTTGACTCCCACAGCCACATGATACTTTTGTGTGGCCGATGCCACGATGTCCTGCCTAAACGCCGGACGATGTCCGTTGGTACTCACGTACCATTTTGTCAGAATATTCCACGCTCCAACGCCGTCGCGATGGCCTTCAAGGCCGCAGGCGCTGCATTGGTAGACTCGACCAGAGACTTTTGACGTTTTGACTACGCCGCAACCGGGGCAGGTTCGCGTCGTGTAAGACTCGTCGACAAGGTGTGTCTGAATCGAAAATGCTTGGGCTTTGTAGGTCAAAAGGGTCATAAACACTCCAACCGGCCAGTCGCTGTTGGCTTGGTTCTGACGCTTGCCGCTGTCTCTATCGCGTATTCCAAGGACGTCGCCGCAGGCGATATGCTCGATCTTATGCGCTACGGCAAAGTCGACGATGCGGCGCGTCGTCGTATGATGG
>JAPLFX010000200.1 GCA_026390445.1 Pseudomonadota bacterium | reverse complement strand
TTAGTCGCCGCCGGAATCAGCGCCGGAGTCGTCATGATCGCGTGCCTTGCCGCATGAAGAGCTGGACTCGACGACTCGTGCGGCAAGCTGGCGGCGACCGACTTAACGATCGCATTGGCCAGTGCAGCATTGGCTTTGAGTACGGCCAAGACGACCTCGACGGTGACGTCTTCTTCGGTCTCATGCCAGCAGTCGTAGTCCGTGGCAAGTGCGAGCATGCCGTAGCTTAGCTCGGCCTCGCGGGCTAATTTTGCCTCGGGAATGGCGGTCATGCCGATCACGGCTGGATCGAGCGTCTTACGGTATTGCTGCGACTCGGCGCGCGTCGAGAACATCGGACCTTCCATGCAGACGTAGGTCCCGCTACCGTGCGTCGTCGCCTTGTTGGCGGTGCAGGCGGCGATGATGAGCTGGCGCATCTCATCGCAGAAGGGGTCGGCAAAGGATACGTGGCCGACGATTCCCTCGCCGAAAAAGGTCGATTCACGCACCCCTTTGGTGCGGTCAAAGATCTGGTCTGGCACCACCATATCGCCCGGCTTGATCTCGTCTTTCATGATGCCGCAGGCACTCACCGCCAAGATGTGGGTGACGCCCAGCTGCTTCAGCGCGTAGATGTTGGCGCGGTAGGGCACTTCCGACGGCGTCAGGCGGTGACCACGGCCATGACGTGGGAGAAAGTACACCACTCGGCCATCGATCTGCGTTTCGATGATGGCGTCCGAGGGCTTACCAAAGGGCGTGGTGACATCATGCTCTTTGACGACCTTGACGGCGTCCATCTGATAGAGACCCGAGCCGCCGATGACGGCTAGTTTCACTGCTTTCTTGTGCTGTACTTGCAAGACCGATCCTCTCCACACTCTTTGACGACACGCTTACTTGCGGTTGAACTTGCTGAGTAAGTCGGCTGCGGTGAATTCCTTCTCGGGCTTCGGCGGCGGGCGATTGCCGCGCTGGCCTTGGCCTTGGCTCTGCGCCGTGCTGTGCTGCGGACCGCCGCGTGAGCCACCTTCGGGGCGGCGCTGCTGGCCGCCACCGCCGTGCTGACCTTGTTGGCCGTGCTGACCTTGCTGGCCGGCGGGGCGCGGTGATTGCTGGGTACGCTCAGCGCTCGGCGTTTTGCAGCTCAGACTGATGCGTCGCCGAGCGACATCGACGTCGAGGATGCGGACGTTGAGCACGGTGCCGACGGCCACGACCTGGGAGGGGTCCTTGACGAAGGTGTCTGACAGCTCGCTGATATGGATCAGGCCATCTTGATGCACGCCGATGTCGACGAAGGCGCCAAAGTTGGTGACGTTGGTGACCGTGCCCTTGAGCGTCATGCCGGCACGCAGGTCTTCGATCTCGCTGACCTCGTCTGAGAACATCAGGCGCGCACCGTCTTCACGGGGGTCGCGGCCCGGCTTGACCAGCTCGCTGGCGATGTCCTTGAGCGTTGGCATGCCGATCACGTCGGAGACGTACTTCTCCCAGGCGATCGACTCGACGATGTCGCGGTGGCCAACGATTTCGCGCAGCGGCTTTTTCAGGTCGGCGGAGACCATGTTGACGATGTCGTAGCGCTCGGGGTGGACCGAGGAATTATCCAGCGGATTGTCCGACTCCGGAACGCGGAGGAAGCCGGCGGCCTGTTGGTAGGCCTTTGGCCCGAGGCCGGTCACCTTGGTGACATCAGCTCTGGACGAAAACTTGCCGTGCTCGTTGCGGTAGCTGACGATGCTCTTGGCCAGTGCGGGGCCGACGCCGGAGACGTAACCGAGCAGGGCGTAAGAGGCGGTGTTTAGATTAACGCCGACTTTGTTCACACAGGATTCCACGACTTCTTCCAGGCTGCGTCCTAATTTGGTCGGGTTGACATCGTGCTGGTACTGGCCGACACCGATTGAGCGGGGATTGATCTTGACCAATTCGGCCAAAGGGTCCTGCAAGCGCCGCGCAATGCTGACGGTGCTGCGGATCGTCGGGTCAAGATCGGGGAACTCCTCACGGGCCAGGTCGTCGGTGGAGTAGACCGAGGCGCCGGCTTCGTTGACCACGAGGCGCTTGACGTTCTTGATGTTGAACTCTTTGATGACGCCATTGATAAAGCGATCGATCTCGCGGCTGCCGGTGCCGTTGCCGACGGCGAGGCATTCGACCTTGAATTTATCGATAAAGCCAGCGACCACGGCCTTGGCCTCCTTGGTCTTGGCCGAGTCTTCCTTGCGGTAGTCGGGGTAGATGGTCGCGGATCCGAGCAGCTTGCCGGTTTCGTCGACCACGGCCAACTTGGACCCGGTGCGGATGCCGGGGTCGACGCCCATAACCGTCTTGTGCGGGATCGGCGACTGCAACAAAAGATTTTCCAGGTTCTTGGAAAAGACGTTGATCGCCTCGTCCTCGGCCTGGCTCTTGAGCTGCAGGCGCAGCTCGGTTTCAATCGATGGTCCCATCAGGCGCTTGTAGGCGTCTTCGACCACGGCGGTGAGCCAAGCTTTGACGGCGTCGCTGGCGACTTTAGGGCCAAGCACCGCAGTGCGTAGATCATGGGTGATGCGACTCTCGTCGACTTCGACGCCGACGCGCAGGATCTTTTCGGCTTCGCCGCGGCGTACGGCCATGATTCGGTGCGAGGGGGCGCTCTTTAGCGGCTCTTTGTATTCGAAATAGTTCTCGTACTTCGAGGCATCGGCCTTCTTGCCCTTGGGCTTGAAGTCTTTGGGTCCGGGTTCGTCGCTGGCCGCGGTGGCTGCCGCCGCTGCAGCCACGGCTGAGGCGCGGTCTTCGATCTTTTTGGCGACGAGCATGCCGGTTTCGTGGCTGATGGTGCGGACGATGGCGCGGAACTCGGCGGTCTCGTTGACCCGCTCGGCCATGATATCCGCCGCTCCGGCCAAGGCGGCCTCGGCGGTGAGGACGCGCAGCTCTTCGGGAACGTCGGTCTTATCCGCCGGGGTGACGAAGGCGCCGGCCAGTACCAACAGGTCCTGGACGGTATCCCTTTGGGCGAGAATCTGTTCAAGCAGGGGTTCGAGGCCCTTCTCTTTGGCGACCATGGCCCGACTGCGGCGCTTGGGCTTGAACGGCAGGTATAGGTCTTCGAGTTCCTGACGGGTTTGGCAGGCTTCAAAGCGCTTTTTTAGCTCGTCGAACTTGCCCTTGAACGCGGGGTTCTTTTGGCAATGCTCCTCAACGACCTTGAGGTACTTGGCCTTGCTGCTTTCGAGCTCGGTTAGATAGTGATACCGGTCGCGGATGTCCCGTAGCTGGACTTCATCCAGGGTGCCGGTCATCTCCTTGCGGTAGCGGGCGACGAAGGGGATGGTGCACTCCTCTTCGAAGAGGAGCTGGATCGTGCTGTGGACCTGGGCCGGCTTGAGGTTCATCTCGGCCGCGACTTTTTGGATCAACTGAATCGACATGAGCCCATCGCCTTGAAAAAGTCAGGTCGGGCCGTGCTACAGAGGTACCACGGTCGCGCGACCTTTTTGCTGTGGAGGACGCTGCATCGTCACATACGATGCTCCACTATCGCTGCAATCTCGGCCGTTCGCTAGTGGATCATTGCTTACCAATGACCCGTAGCTTACGGCCTGCCCTTCAGCTTAGTTCGGTTGCGCTGAAGAAGTAGCTGATTTCAGTGGCGGCGTTTTCCTTGCTGTCGGAGCCGTGCACGGTGTTTTCACCGATGGACTTGGCGAAGTCCTTGCGAATCGTACCTTTGTCGGCTTTGGCTGGGTCCGTGGCGCCCATCAGCTCGCGGTTGCGGGCGATCGCGTTTTCGCCCTCGAGGACGATAATCACGACTGGGCCGCCGGTCATCATCTGCACCAGCTCACCATAGAAAGGACGGGCTTTGTGCACCGCATAGACGCCGTCGGGTTTAATAATGGACAAAGTTTGTTCGATCAAGGGGTGCTCCTGCTTGGCGCCTGTTGATGGTTTGTTGAGCCAGGGCGGGATTTTACTAGCTTCGGCAAAATGTGCAAGCAGCCTATTTTTTTGTCGCCCCCAGACCTCGGATCAAGACGAGCTCCATACCGCGCCGGCGAGGGGCAGATCGACGCTGCTCTGGAGTCCCGGTTGATGCCGAAAATCGTGTTTTATCTTGGCTGGTTAGGTTCGCAGTGGGGCTTCGTTGCATAAACCCTGCACTCCAGCTTTCCCGCTCCCCCAGTTTTTGGGCAGCGGCTTTATTCCAGGCAACTGGGAGGGCAGGAAGGCTGGAGGGCAGGGTTTATGCAGCAAAGCCGTGCAGTGGCAGCGGATAGCAACTAGAAACCAGCTAGAAACCGTTCCTTAAACCGTAATCAAATCTGATTACGAGGCGGCGGGCGAACAGTTTCCCGCCTTGCTCATTCGCCGGCTAGGCCGTCGATGGGAGAGCTTCATAATTCAGCGCCGCCCTTTTCGGGCTCGCTAAATCACCAAGAATCGCACTTCTCCCGAGCCAAGAGTTCCCG
>JAPLFX010000233.1 GCA_026390445.1 Pseudomonadota bacterium | reverse complement strand
CTTGACCAAATGCACGGTGAGGCCCGGGAGTCGCACCTTTTTATCGTACTTGTAGGCGAGCACGATGTGCCAGCCGTCACTCAGCTTGGTTGGGCCTGCCTCCAGAGCGCTGCGGTGGCTGATAATCGCACCTGCATAGAGAGCGCCCAGGACCTGGTATAGATTACGCCGGAGCACATCAGCCGGCTCTTCCGCAATTGCGGTTGTATAGACGCCAGGGGCGAGGCGGCGCAGCTCCCCTACCTTGACACCCTCCGATAGCATTTGCGAGAGTCCCAGCGCCCGTCGAAAGGACCAACTCGCCCATGAGGTGTTGACGGATGACAGGTCGCATAAGGCCTCCCGGCGGGCGTGAACTTCTGCCCGAGGAGTGGCACGCGTGCATGGACAATCGGTAATTTTTATCCAAAATCACCCTCTTTTTTCGTGAATTTCCTTCCGGAATAAAATAGATCGTTAAATCAGCTTGTTCTATAGCGCAAGAGATCATCGAATCCGAACATCGGAAGATTTTTCACAATAAACCAGTAATTTTGGATGCATCTTCACATCACACCGGCATCACGCAGCCTGCCCGACGTTGCCCGCGTTTAGTATCACTCCGCCAGATCTTTCGATGTCAAATTTTCTTACTCGATTTATCGCGCAAATCTCAAACAAGCCTCTGTTTGATCTCAGCCAAGGTCAACCGCGACTGCTTCAACTCCTGAATGCGCCGACACCTGGTTACAGCTCCATCATCAAACAGCTGATAGCCGGACGGTGTCACCGACGCCACGCTTATCAGGCCTTCCTTTAGCCAAAAACGTATCGTCGAAGTCGACTCGCCTGAGACCTTCGCCAGCTCGCCAATGCGCAACTGTCGACCCGGCGTCACCTCTACAAGTTCACCGCCACGGCACGCATCGATATAGATATCCAGCGAACGGGCGATCGCAGCTGCAATAAGCTGCTCGAACGAGTCCTTCGGACCGCCAAGTTGGGCCGTCTCGAGGGCGTTGAGATACGCCAAGCGTTCCGTGACTTGAATGATCGCAGGTGGGTAGCCATGCATGAGCAACATCAAATTCATCAGCAACCGAGCGGTCCGGCCGTTGCCATCGACAAACGGATGAATCGTCACGAGCCGATAGTGCGCCTCGCAAGCCAGCGCCGCAGGGTGCAGACGCCCGGCGTCCGCCAGCCAAGCGACGAAGGCCGCCATCAATACGGGGACCTTGCGCGGATTTGGCAAGACCACGGTCGATCCGGAGATTCGTACCGGCACATCGCGATACCGCCCGGCATTGCGGTCATCGACCCCCCTTAGCACCAGATCATGAATGCTCAAGATGACGGATTCGCCGAGCTGGCTTGGTGCCCCGCGCACTAGATCACGGATGTAGTCGAGGGCGCCTGCATGGTTGGTCGCCTCAATATGATCCTTGAGCGGTTTGCCACCGACGGTGAGGCCCTTTTCCAGGACGACTGCCGTCTCCTGGCGCGTTAAGGTGTTACCTTCGATAGCATTACTGCTGTAGGTCAGCTCCACCCGGAACCAGTCGTCGAGGTTGCGCACGATATCTGGGGAAAGTGGCCGATATTTATCGAGAATCTTTTGCTTTTCGGTGAGGTCTGGCCAGTTCATCCATTAAGTATAACGTATCACTTAATGCTTTGCAACTGATGAGGTGCCCTATAGAATCCCGCTAGCCCGCTAGCCCGCTTTGCCACTGCAGGCACGCCCTGTCGCGAGCAGTTCGGACAGCCAGGGGGTGACCCAGAAGAAGCTAGCGACGCTCCTTGGCATTACCCAGCCGCATGTAAGCCAGTTTCTTAGCGGAAAAATCAGTCGCTTTAGTGTTGAAAAACTCATTGAATTCGCTGAGAAACTCGGCGCTGACGTCAGGATCGTCGTGCGGCAGAAGGCTGGTTGACCATCCGGTCATCAACTAAATCCGTAGGTTCTTCTTCGACTTCGTCCGCTAGTGGTCTAGCCAAATGCTGCTCGATATAATTGCTGACGAGTATGCAGTCCTGATCGTTTGGATAGCCATCTCGCTTTAAACGACGCCTATGGGCATAGCGTAAGGCTCTTTGATAACCGCGCCGGTCATTGGCTGATTTCGAGAAGGGCTGCACCTCCCAGCCCTTGCTAGCCGCGATTTGTTCTAAGGCGAGCCGCGTGGTACGCCCGTTGCCATCGAAAAATGGATGAATACGGAAAACCTGAACCATTAGGAAGGCGAGTGCGACGGCAATTTCGCGTTTCGTGTCAGCTTGATCCAAACGGTGCATCGTCTCTACCCAAGCCTTGGCCAATTCATCCCTAATGTTCTTAGGGGCTACTCCGCTAAATTGGTGTTGGCCTCGGTCAATAAAAACGGTCTCGTCGCCTTCACGGAAGCGACCTAAGCTTAATAAGCCGCATCCTTGGAATATCTTCCTGTTTATAGCTTCAATGGACTTGTATCCATTGGGTCCTTTGTCTGGCTTATCATACTCGCGGCGAAGGATGTTGCTCCTAAACTCCGCAATGTTCGCTGTAATACGACGCGCTGCGTCCTGCACATCGATTAATTTAATTGGGGTGTGTCGTTCGGAGTGAAAACTCGTTAGGAGATCGACGTCGATTCGATCACACAGTCGGTCCCACTTGGTGCAGACCTGTGCATCGGCGGCATAGGGCTGCACCTTGCGGCACACGCGGCATAGGGTGCGACGCAATTTGGTCATTGAGATCGAGCATCTTTAAGCGCATCGGCTAGCGCAAAGATACTTTCAAACTGCGAGATCGGGATGCCATCGATTAAAAAATCACCGGCCGCAAATGCGACAGACGGAGGCATAAAACCGTCCCGAAACTTACTCTCGAAGTGACGCCCGATGCTGGTCGGGTCAATGACCCGGTCCTCCCCTGCAACGTAGGCATCCCTCCAAGGTGCTTCCCGATGCGTTTCATTCACTAAAGCCGTAGCTGGCAAATGTCCGTACACCGTGAGGACCGCGCGCAAAAGATTTTGGCACTCGGGTGAATACTGTGGCGACGGGAGGTCTGTGGTCATAGCTGGTGTTAAGGGTGTTGCGGCCATAGGCTTGAACTTTTGGTAAACCTCGCGGTTCACCGGACCGAGGCGCCAAGCTTGAAATGGTATGGCCCCAAGCTCGCTGCTAAATTCGAACGCTGCGGCCACTCCGGTACAATAAAAGAGTAACTTTTGTAGCTTGAGCGGCGTGAGGTCATTGCCCTCGAAGTGGCCCACGGCCCAGTGAGTCAGTTTCAGTGCGGGGCTTTTATGCAAGGGACTTCCTCCTGTTCATTTCTGTGCGTGGCTCAGACTTGCCTCCAAGTCCCCTTATAGCTCTCAGTCGACCGCCGGGCTACCTGGTGCTTGCTTGTACGTGATCTGCCCCGCCAAAATCGGCGACTCATGCTGCATGCCCCTACCCTATCACCCTCCAGTCGCCACCTGAAAGTGCACCGAGTAACTCTCATCATCCGACCACAACAGATTCACATCGCTACCCCCGTGAGTCCCACCGACGAGGCTGAGAAACACCGGCCGACTAAACAGACCCATGGCCTCTGCATCCTCAGTCTCAAAGGCCGTAATCGGCTGGACCCCGACGAGCCGCGCAAAATCCCATTCGCTCACGGCGACTCGTTTCGGGACCATCTCACGCGGCTCGCCCAAGCCGTAGGCAATGACCTTGGCGCGCGGTGAGCTCAAGGTCGCCATGCCGCTGGGGTCCACCTCTAGCCGCCAGGTTTCGCGGAAGCTCTCGGTCAAGCTAGGCGTCACCGGCCCGGAAATATGGGTGTGGGTCAGCTGCCACGTCACCGGAACGGCAACGCGGATCGGCTGCGCCCGGGCCGGACCAGCCAGACCGATCAGTAGTAGAATAAAACCAAAGCGGGCAAAAGATCGACTCATGAGTCCATTTTATCTATATTAGTGAAATATAGAAACATCGACTCTGACCCCCTATCCGACTTTGAATCTGACCCTTAAGCTGTGGGGCTCCCGTGCCAGCGATGCACCGCTTGTTTGTTGCACTGATGCTGATGCTTTGGGGAAGCCTCGCGGCCACCACCGACGCAGGCGCGATGATCCATTCCGCGCCGGTCATCATCAAGGGGCAGGAGATCCGCCCCATCACGCGCTATCCCTTGCCTATGTACCGGTTGTTTCGCACCGACTCGGCGAGTGGCAAGGCGGTGATCATCCCGTTTCAAATCGATGAGATCAATGAATGGGGCGACTATGTCCTGCCCGAAGGCGGCTCAGTCACAGCCAAGACCGGCAGCGGCATGTTTGACGTCCAAGATGAGCTGAGCTTTATGGGCGACGATGTGGGGCCGGCCAAGTCACCGACCGATTGGAGCACCTACGGCAAGCCTTCGGTGGTGTTTGAGATCCGGCTGTCTTTTAAAGGCAAACAGACCGCAGGTGATACCGTTGGTGCGGTATATGTCGGGATCTACTTCCAAAACGTGCCAAAGTTGTCCGAGCGCTCTTACGTCAGCTTTGATCGTCCCAAAGCCGAAGTCCTGACATCGCGCTATCGCTACAGCTTCGACCAAAAAAATTGGCTGGTGTCGCGCCGAGTGGACATGCTGCGCAAAGGGCCAAAGCCGGACTCGCCACCGGATTTTGTGCCACTTTTGGCGTCGAGTACCTTCTATATGCGCGCCGACTTGAAGTATTTCCTCACCGTCGAAGCCAACCATCGCTCCATCGATAGTCTGCTGGAGGCCTACAAGACCGGGCCCATCCGTTCGATCATCCGCATCAGCTTCCACTACACCTTTTTGAAGCTTAACTTCGAGCTTGGGATGTACACCGAGGTCAGCTTCTTCTCCAATGCCGTCTACCTTCCCACGGTGCTCTACAACCCACTCGATGGCAAAAAGAATCTCAACACGGGAAGCGGCTTTTACTACGGTATGGCGTTGATCGACAATCCGCGTGATATCAAGCTGGAAAGCAATATGCCCCCCTATAAAAAGTCGGGGATTCTCGACTTTTTTGCCTCGCAAAAGGCCGAAAGCCTGTACTGGATCTCGGCGTCGGCCCCGGACCGGATGCTGTACATGGAAATCAGCCCATCTGACCTGATGCGTAAACGCGGGGCCGTCCCCATGCTCTATTCCGAACCAGTGGTCGGCAGCACCGTCGTCGATCGCAATGCCGGGCAGCCGGCAGAACTCGGACAAGGACCAGTGAATATGGCGCTGTATTTTGATATGACCAAGTTTAACGAAGGCGAACACGCGATGGCCTTTCGCCTATTCTTTGAGAACGTCAACGATGAACGCCGCCTACAAGCCTTCAAAAGCTTAGGCGACTGGGTCATCACGGCGACCCGTATGACCCAATAAGCGCCGCTGGAGGCGCTAGGTTGAAGGCCCGATGAACCACGATTCAGACATGAACCTACCGCTGTCAGACGCTCCTGCCGCACACCTAGAGGTTGCGCCTTCTGAGCTGACCGCCGCGTCGGTGAGCGGCGCCTCAGCGCAGGAGCTGCCGATGATGGTGTGGCTTCGTGGCGACGAGGACATCTGCTCTGACTTTAGCCTGGACGCCGACGCGGTGATGCAGCGCCTCGGGATCCGCCGCTCACGCCTGACCCAAATCTCCGGCCGTGAGCTGCGAGTGGGACGGATGCGCAAGGGGCGCTACGTCTCGCCAGTGTTTCGCCCAGAGGATGTCGAGGCGTATTTAAATTGGACCAGGGCCTCCGCGTCTCATCTCAAATCGTCGGGCCTGCTTCACGACGCGGCCGGTGAACTGATGCAGCAGAGCGCGCGGCTCAGCGACCGCTTTGAAACGGTGCCGCAGGAGCTGCAAGCTCTGGGTGAGGTTTTGCAGCACAGAATCGATAAAATCGATGAAACGACGGCCGAATTGCTGGCGCGGTTCGATGCAGACCAAGTGGAACGCAGCGCCAAGTGGCAGCAGCTGGAGGCTGGCCTAGTCGCCAGCGATAGCCGGCTGGAGCAGAGTCTAGCGGAGCAAACGAGCCTGCTGGAGAGCTTCAAATCGCAGCTCGATGCACACCAGTTGCTGCTGCATATGATCACGCGCGAAGTCGGCGAGGTGGCAGCCGGTGCACTGTTGCAAAAGGCTGACTGGCAGGAGTTGCAGCAGGGGCTGTTGGCGAGTCAAGAGGCGCTGCGCCTTGACCTAGGTAGAGAGTTGCGCGACGAGCTGGTTGCGGCCATAGAGCTGCAGGGCAAGGGTGCGGTTAAGACGCGGCTGGCCAGTCTGGCTGCGAGTAGGCGGATTAGGGCGCTGTCGCTTCGAGATGCTGGGGCGGGGAGCGGTGCGTTGACTGGAGGGCAAAGTCAGCGATCTTTGAAGTTGCAGGCGCGTGCTAAGGCTACGGGTATCGTGAGGCGGCGCTCCCCTAGGTAACGACAGCCAGGTCTCACCGCCTGAAACGGCGAGCCTTATGTCGTCAACCCATGCCGCCGCAGCAGATCGATCAAGGCATCCGCCGACTCCTCAAAATTCAGCGCACTCGTATCCAACAGCACGGCGTCGTCGGCCTGCTTCAGCGGTGCTGTCTTACGACCTTGGTCGCGCTCGTCGCGGCGGGCAATGCCCTGCTGGATACTTGCTAAGGTCGCACTTGCCGCACTGCCCTCACTCTCACCGAGTTGCTGCAACCTGCGGCGTGAGCGCTCCTCGAGACTGGCAGTCAAAAACACCTTTAA
>JAPLFX010000121.1 GCA_026390445.1 Pseudomonadota bacterium | reverse complement strand
TTGCCGGCACCCACCCCACCCCAAATGATCATGGCGCCGCCGGTCCAGACGGCGGACGTCATGGCTCGCGGCGTTGGCGTATGCACTTCCGACAGCGGTTCAGGGGCGATCGCCGTCGGTGACGTGGCGTCCAGCCGTGCTGTGTGGGTGCAGGAAATATTCACTAGTAAAGCGCTGACTATCAGCAAAACATTGGTGTTTAGGTGAGCCATACTCTTATCTCCTTCGCCGGTACCCGGATGGTCATACGTTCCATCTCAGGTTGCATGTGAATGTTCCATCGTCCGTATATAAGCGTATCGGTTTGCGGAGATTAAAACTTGAGGGCATATCTAAGAATGTCAAAAATAGTCATAATAATGGCTTGTTGCCACCAGCGGTTCTTTGCGGATTTTTTACACAGTAGCAGCAAACGGTGGGGTCGTGGCACCTGCGTGGAGCGACTCCTGCGTGGGAATGTCTGCTTATTTTAGGACCGATGAACTAGGCTTTATCGCATAAATCCTGCCCTCCAGCCTTCCCGCCCTCCCAGTTTTTGGGCAGCGGCTTTATTCCGCGCAACTGGGAGAGCGGGAAGGCTGGAGGGCAGGATTTATGCAACAAAGCCGACGATCTAAAACAAGATACCGACGTCAAAACCATAAATCCCAGCGGCCTTGCCGACGATACCGCCTAGCACCGTTGGCGCCAAGCGAGAAGCCCGAATAGTACATCGAGTGGCCGTCGGCCCGCGTCTGTGCGGTGTGCGCCCGGTGCAAGACACCGAGGCCGGCATCGATGCCGATAAATGGCGCTTGTTTAGCAGCGCCGAGGTAGTAGTCGAGGCCGAGGCCAGCGGCGGCGCTAGCCATTTGCGAGCTTCCTGCTGCCCAGTTGAAGTCGCCAAACAGTCGTGGAGCTAGGTGCTCCCCCTCCCAGGTGTAGGCGGTTTTGACATGATAGAGGAGGTCGGAGCTGCCGAGGCCGTAGCCCCAGGCTGGGCCAAAGGCGACTAGCACGCGTTTGACGGTTTGGCGGCGGGCGGTTCCTGCGGTGACTTCATCCTTGGTGACGTCGTCCACTGTATCCTCGGTACTGGCTGGCTGTTCCTTAAGGACCGCATTGACGAGTCGTTTCGTGCCGACATCCAACTCGTCCTCACTGGCGATCTTGAAGCTGTCCTCATAGGGCTCGGCACCCTTGGCGCGCTTTTCCAAGACGAGAAGATAGCCGCCGCCGATCTTGGAGATGGTCGGCCGCAGGGTGATGTCGGCTTTCGCCTTGGGGTTGCTAACGACGCGCAGCTTGGCCTGGGTGACGGCAAGGCGCAGCACCTCCGCGTAGGTCTCGACGACCGAGGAACTCACGCCGATCCCTTTGGGTGTGAGGATCTTGGCGGTCTCGGCGCGACCTATCGCAGCATGAAACAGACAGCTCAGGATAAGCAGGAAGGCATAGCGGCGTTGCATGGTGACTCCTTGAGTTGCCATCATCATAGCAAAGCCGCGACTGACTGGACATTTTTTGCACGCTCACGTCGAGCCACCGGGGCGCGTGGGAAAAGGAAAAAGGGGCCCCTCGCGGGACCCCCAAGCTCTGACCACCTAAGGTGAAAATTTTTGGAAAGGATAGATTTGGATTGGACAGTACATGCAGTGCTAACAGAAACGGGCGAGACTAAAAAATGCAGCGGTAGAGCTTTTTTCGGTAAACTTGTGAACCAACCTTAAACCAACACGACTAAGACCTTACTAAGCGCCGATTCCGGCGTTCTGTTTATAGGTTTGCAATAGCGATGCCAACATTTGCAAATCTATGGCGCCGGCGGAATCGGACAGGTCTTGGATAGCTAAGATCCCAAAAATACAGGATTACTTATCTATCCCAGTCAGTCTGTGGTCGTTCCTGGTCTCAGCCACGTTTTGTACAATTGTCAGTCAACACTGTCAATCTTTAAAACAAAATTTAGTAACTGGCCAAATGGCCAAAGAATTCTATTGAAATATCATATAATTCCATAGTGTCATAATTATCGTCATAATGACAAAGCATACGACAGGGGCTCTCGCAGCATGAGTTCGCGGAGGGTTTTGGCGACTGGGGCTAGGTCGGGGATGCGCGCTTGAATGATCGACTGCATGTAAGTGGCGCTGCGATAGATTAAGGACATCATGTCGCCGGCACCATATTGTTCGTGCGTGACCGTCTGCGCCAAGTCCTTCCACGGCATGCCTTGAATCCACTCGCGGATGACGTAGCCCCCGGCCGGATTAAATTCACGGATGACCGGAAAGGTGCGCTGGCGAAACGGCGGATCGTAGAGCTCTTCGAACAGCGCCACCGGATACATCGCCTCGACTCGCTTCTCGATGTCCAAGTCGCTAAACGGCAGGCGGTAGCGCGGGTCGCCCCCGGGCGCCTTAAACCTGGCCAGCGTCAAAGCCGCCGCCAGCTCCGCAGCCTTGGCCAGGTTGTCGCTGGTGATGACGCGGTCGATGATAAGTCGGGCCATGACCAAGCCACCGGCCTGGGGGAAATATCTGGCGATCCGCCCAAAGTCGGTGAGCGATTCATCTTCGTTTAAGGCGCCAATCTTGTGCAGATGGATCTGCAAGGCGGCGAGCGAGCCCCCCGGCTTGGCTTTGAGCAGGGGGTGACAAGACGAGCGCGCAGGGCAGCCGTGACACGGCGTCGTCGGTTGCTCCAGGAGAAACTGCGCATAGGCTGCCGCTGGCGACTGGCACGGGAGTTCGCCAGCACCTAGGCGCTTTTGCAAGCGCGGTTTAGTCACCATGCTGAGGTCGATGCCACGGTCGGTGAAGCGGCGAAAGCTCTTACTGTAAAAGTGCTCGATATGCGCCAGATCAAAGCCGCGACCGATTAGGCCAAGCAGCGTGGTCGGATCGGCCCGCAGCCGCGATTCAACGTTATCGCGTTTAGCCTTGCCCAGCCGGGAATAGGCCTCGACCGTCGGCCATAAGCTGTAGCCGACTGCATCCTTGCCACGGCGGCCAGCGCGTCCGAGCATCTGTAGGACTTCCGATGGTGCATAGTCGGTAAAACCGCCTTCGCCTGGACGTTGGTATTCGCAAATCAGTGCTGAACGCACCGAGAAGTTGATGCCGAGACTCAGTCCCATGGTTGCCGTACAAAAGCGCAGTAGACCGTTCTTGACCAGGGCCTCAATCGCCATGCGTGCCGGAGCCGCGAGGCCGGAGTGGTGAAAGCCGACACCGTAGACCTGCAGCATTTGCCGGACCTTGGGCGGGATAAAGGACAATGCGCTAAATTCCTGATGCGAGGTCTGTAGCGACGCACCGATGCGCTCGGCGGCAGCGGTGTCCAGCGGTGGCAGATTGCGGCAGAGTAACGAAGCCATGGTTTCGCAGGCGAGGCGCCGACCGCAATAGAAGATGGCGGGAGTCAAGCCCAGATCGACGAGTTGAACCGCCTTTTCGGCCAGCTCCTCCTGTCGCATCGGCGTCTGCAAGCGGTTACGATCGAGCTGCTTAAAGACCTCTTCTGGTAAGGTATCCGCGAGCAGCCATTGACCATGCAGGTAAATCAAGTGTGCCAGCGGCACGGGCCTTGTTTCGGTGCGGACCAGCAGACACTTGGGCCCACCGCGGATACTGCTCAGCCAGTCCGTAAACTCCTCGGCATTAGCCACCGACGCAGACAGGAGGAGGACCTGACAGCTTGGCGGTGTAAGGATCAGCGCCTCTTCCCAGGCGCTACCGCGGCTTTCGTCCTGTAGATAGTGGTATTCATCAAACACCACGAGCGTGCGGCCGAGATCTGGCTCCACCCCGAGCAGCGAGTTACGGTAGGACTCAAGCGTGGCGACGACGATCGGTGCATCGAGGTTTTCTTTGATATCCCCGGTCGCGATTCCGACGTTCTCGGCGCCGTACATCTGGCGAAATTCGCGCAGCTTGTCGTTCGATAGGCTTTTGACGGGCGTCGTATAGGCGGCGCGAAAATTCGGGTTCTTTAAATTCTCGCGAAAGAACACCTCGACCGCACGGGTCTTGCCGGCCGTCGTCGGCGCATCGACTACGACGCAGGACCCAGCGACCAGAGCCTTGAGCACTTGGTCCTGCCATGGATCAAGCCGGATGTGATCGCTCACCTCGTCGGCACTGCGCTGCCTTCTGATGGTCTCGCCTTGGGCCAACCATTGGCTGAGTTGCTGCTGCGTCGCCAGCTTGGCCGCTGCGAGTCCTGCTGGGTTTGGCGCGACGCGATCGCCCTCATCCTCGGTGCGAGGGGCTCCCTGCCAGCGACGGTGACGCGACTCCTCCCCGGCGGGGCGGGCGAAGCGTTTGCTGCCTCCGGCGGTCTGTTTGGCGCCAGCAGGTGGTCTTTCACCCGGCTTTGCTGGACGGGATTGACCCGCTTTGGCGGCGGAGGGGGCTTTGCCGAAGCGCTTCTTCTTCTTGTGTTGTTTGCCTTTGCCTTTTTTGGTCAAAAACCACGCCCTTTGGGGTCAGTCACTTCTGTTAACCGGCTGACTTCTGGATAAGACCTGCATCTTAGGGCGGCGCATCATCAAATGCTAGCGGCAATAGGGCAAGAGGCGCCAATAGGATGCTGTAGCGCTCTTTGAGTATCCTCTCGCGCCACAGGCTTTCATTGCTTCAATTCCAGCAAAATTTCTCGCTTTCACCTGTGCCACTAAATTGATCGCGGCGATCAGGTCGCTGTCTAGCATGGTTTGGTGACGAAGAGTCGAGGTCCTTACTCGGTCGGACGGGGAGTGCCATTTGCGGTAGGAGTCAGACGTCGCGTCTGCCTGAAGTTTGCTAGGCCGCGGCAGCATAGGAAGGCCAAGCAGCCCGCAAGTGCTGCCGACAGCCATGGCGCAACTGGCCCCAGCGGCTGCAGAGTATGTAGTGGGTGTAACGCACTCGTCCAGTGCGACCACCGGCTGCGGACTTTGACCACGGCGCCGGTCATTGGATCTGCGTAGATCCGAGTTTCGTCGAGGTAGAACAATAGGAGGTAAGGGCGCTGTGCGTCGGGCGGTCGCAGCTGGACTGGTCCACCCTCGGGATGCAACTTGTGTGCCTCGCGTTGGGCCGCCAGCACCGCTGTTGAACTCATAGGAACCTGAGGCTGAGAGCTAGGGTTGCGCAAACCAATCGGATCGAACACCTCGCTAAGGGGCTCGCGAAAGTTTAGCAAAGAGCCGAGCGTGCAGATGATCGCTACGATCGGTCCAAGGCTGTGTCCAAGCCTCACGTGCCAGCTGCGCCGCCGCGGGCTGCGACCCTTGCCAGCGTCAAGTCGCCGGCCCGTCCACCAGAGGATCCACAAGCTTAGTCCAAGGAGCGACACCAACGCTTTACCTAACGTGCCGGCGAACATGCTGCGATGTAGCTGGTAAACGATCGGCCACGGATCAGGCAGTTGCGTTGGTAGCAGTGGCTCGAGTCGCTCTTTGAATGCCAGGATGATGCCACTTAATGCGCACGAAAGCAGGGGGATTGCGCTGACGATGCCGAGGAGGCGATGCCATCGCCAGTGCGAGACTAGTTTCATATCCTATGATCCTGAGGTCTTGACGTCGTCCATGCTGTTTAGGCCAGAGCTCGTGGCAGCTGGCCAGATGCGGCTGACCGGGTCCTTGCGTGATAGTCAGCATTCTGGCGCCATGGACTGCCGATGGGAACGTAGCTGGCCAGCGCGTCCTTGCCAGCGGTAAACCTGGTGATCAGATTGGTCTTGGCCGGAAATGGCCGCCCCTTAAGCAGTCCCTCCAGAAGCGACGTTGGCTGGGCACTTGGAAACCGCCTCAGACAGCGGCCAAGCTCGACTCGGACCAAGTCCCAGAGGTCGGCTTCGACTTCGGGACAGGCATAGCTGAGTTGTCGGACGGCTTCGTGGATATGATTGGTAAACAGACAATAGGTGAAGCGTAGCTCGGCCTTGTCTTCGGGATAGAGTAGTTCTTCCTGCTCCTCGCGGCTTAAGCTCAGAGCTAAACGTGGTTTGAGTCTGCTCGCCACGAGTCGCGCATTCTCGTAGTCGCGAAGATAGACAGCCCGGGGCCAGCCGTCGGCAAAGCCGACGACGATATTTTGTAGGTGCGGTTCAAACATGATGCCCGCCTGATTGTACAAGTAGATGAGTGGGCCGATGAGTTGTTCCAGATACGCGGCAAACCACCGCTTAGCCAAGTCCAGGCGCGGGAGTTGTGGATACCGTGCCGAGGCTGTGGCGAGTAAGCGGCGAATCAACCCTCTACCTCCACCTGCATTGCCAAAGAGCGCCGCAGCGACCAGACAAACCTCGCCAACCTGTCGCTTGGCTTCGATCGTTTCTCGCAGCATCAGGCCAAAACCCTCGGTCACCTTGCGGCGCTCGGACTCGTCCGTCGACGGTAGACAGACGCTCAGATAGGCTTGCTCCTCGAGTGGGTAAAAGGTTGGGAAATGCTCGCTAAGCTCGACACTAAGGTGGCGCATGATGGAGCTGATGCGCAGGGCGCCGGCGAGTTCGGGCAGGGCATTGCGGCGCAGACAATTAGTGATCCGAAAGCTGAGCGAGGTTTTATAGAAAAAGCGGCTGGACGAAGCAAACAGCGTACGCACCGATGCTGTCGGAGAAAACTCAGGTCCGTAAGCTCCGAGGTAGCGTAGTAGCTGACCTGCTCCCGGTTGCAGTGCGGCTTTGACCGACTCAAGGCCAAGGAGATAGCCAGCCTGCCAGGGGTGCACTGGGATTAGGGCCCAGCTTGGGTCGCTCAGCAGGTGACTTGGTCCTTCGGCGGCGATCAGTGTTTGCGCATCTGCAGCGAGGATCGAATCCTGCACCATGGCTTCGCGTTTGACGGCAAAATAGTGCAGCGAGAACCTGGCTCCTAACTCTGGTGAATAGGTCGTGAGATCACGGTCGAGCAGTCCGCTGCGAGCCTTTGGGGTAGGGTGGTATGGATGGCCGCGGAGCAGCGATTGCTCCGACTGAATATACGCTTGATCCGGGTCACCTAGATCGACACCTCCCGGTCGCCTTGATTCGAGGATCATGGTGGACACATCGACGCTTAAGCCCAGTTGCTCAGCTAACTCAGTCGCCGGCAGCTGGCCAAAGTGCGCGCTGAGTTCTCGTAGGAGTAGATCAGCGAAGGTTTTCCAGTTTAGTGGTTCGCAGCTATTGCGGCGGCGCAGCCAGTAGCGGTCGACATCGGGGATGCCGATATGTGGGTGGCGATCGAGTGGTGCGAGGATGGTGGCTTGCACATGCGGCATGGAGATGACCGCGACGTAGGGTCGATGCGGCGCCAAAGGACAGGGCGATAGTCCCGGATATCCTGGGTACGCGGCAGCGTTGATCTGGACCAGTCCAGCCGGGGCGGCAATCTCGCGCCAGTAGCATCGCACCAAAGTGTCTAAGCCGTGGGCTTCCGCTTCGACCCTGGCTAAGCTGTGCGTCTTGGTTTTTGGCGGCACTGGGGCCCTCCTGAAACAATGGTGGCGAAAACGTCCGTCCGGCGATCATAATGAAAATGATAACCATTATCAATACGATTATAGCTCCGTCGAGCTTGGCTGGAATCACTGTATGTAGGGGAGCTGTTAAGGGTCAACGGGGCCATTTGGCCATTAGCATTGTTGTAGCTGACGCACCAAATCCGTTGCATTTCATATGGTTAGCGTAAGTGACTGACCCCATCGTCGACCTGAACCGCAACGCTGTCTAAACTTCCATCCGTGTGAATCACTTGGTCGGCCCGTCGTGCCTTTTCGCTCGCTGCCATTTGATTTGCGATGATCGCCTTGGCCCGCTCGTCGTCAATGCCACTGCGTTGCTTTAGGCGCTCCAGTTGCAAATCCGGGGCGCAGACGGTTGCCCAAATCTGGGCGTAGTCTGCTGCACTACCGATTTCAAAAATCAGGGCGGCTTCGTAAAAAAAATATTTGGGTTGATGGTCAAGGTCTAAGGCCTCGACCCTCGCCAATAAAGCAGCGCGAATCAACGGATGAGTGATCTGCTCGAGTTGTTGACGCAGTTCGGACTTGGCAAAGACGATCTGGCCAAGTCGCGTCCGGTTGAGGTCTCCACTTGGTGAGAGCACCTCTGCGCCGAACTGCGCGACGATCTGCGCAAGTCCGGGTGAACCAGGCGCGGTGACCGCACGTGCCAGTTGATCGGCATCGATGACGCTATAGCCGCGCGCTTCGAGCAGACGTGCGACGGTGGATTTGCCTGTGGCAATGCCGCCGGTGAGGCCGATACCGTAGCGCTTGAGCTGGGCTCGGGCTTTTTCATTGGAGCTCATGAGTTAAAACGTCCATGTAAGATTCAAGCTCAGGGCGCTGCGAGTCCGCTGATGGCCTTGATCATAGACGGGAGTGGGATCCAATTGCCACTGGAAGGAGTGCAGGTCGACGGGGGCCTCTCCAGCGTCGGCCAGCTCCTCTTCGCTGGCATGTTCGCGATAATCATCCCCGAAGTTCATACCTTTGCTCCGCCGCCGCTTTTTCTTCTCCGGTGCCGGACCGTCGTCGATCATGGCCTGGATCGCACCGATGGCATAGATCACGCCAAATCCCATCAGGGAATAGTTGGCGTTCTGGCTGTAGGCCTTCGCCTTGGCGGTGGTGTACTTGTAGTTGACGTCACACTCTGGCGGTGGACTCGTTTGGCCATTGCAATAGGCTTTATTGTAGGCATCGGCTTCCTTGACGGTCTTCGTGTTCTGCTGCGAATTGTAGAAGTAAAAGCCTATCGCGCCACCTTCTGCCGCCATAAAACCCAAGCCGAGCAGGGTTCGACCATTGTAGAATTGGCCTGCACCTAAGGGGAGGATGGCAAACAGGAACTTAAAGTCACCCCCCTTGGCCTGACTGGAGCGTTTTTTTCGGCTATTGCTTGATCCCGGTGCTCGTCCTTGTGCCCGCGAGGAGGCCTTTACCGGTGCCGGGTCTGACTCCGCACCAAAGCCTGTATCGGCCGGGTCAGCCTGCGGCGGTGGCACGACCGGAGGCGGCAGCGGCGCGGCCGGGGTACTCTGCATTTCACTCATAATAGGATCCGGCGGCGCATAGTAAGGCTGTGGCGGTGGCGCATAGTACTGCGGCGGTGGTGGTGCGTAGTACTGTGCCGGTGGTGGTGCAAACTGTTGTGGCTGCTGGTACTGCTGTTGATACTGTGGCGGCTGTTGGTACTGCGGTTGTTGGAACTGTGGCGGTTGTTGGAACTGCGGCTGTTGTTGGAACTGCGGCTGTTGTTGGAACTGCTGCGGCTGTTGCTGGAACTGCTGCGGCTGTTGTTGGAACTGCTGCGGCTGTTGCTGGAACTGCTGTTGCTGGAGCTGTTGTGGCCTCTGGGCCATTTGTTGCTGTGGTTGCCGGGCTGCTGCGGCATCGGCTGCAAACTGTGCGGTTAGATCGGGCCCCGGTGGTGGAGCGCCGCTTGGACCAGTGGCTTGCGCGCCGCCAAACATATCGTCACTGGGTGCTGGAGCATAGGGTTTAGCAGCGCTGCGGGCAGCCCCCTTGCCCCTCGGTGGCCTTTTACCTGCGGCCGCGGCTGGTGGAGCGCCGACTGCGGCGCCAGAGTAACTACCCTGCGGACTGCTGCTGACCATATCAGCTTGCTGCTGCTGCGGCGCAGCACGTTGCGGCGGCGCCTTGGGTTGGGGTAGCGGTTTGGGTTTTGGCTTTTCCAGATCGACGGTGATGTTGTTGCTCTTGTTCTTGGCAATCAGAACATTGACCTTCTTGGTGATATAGCCAGTCATCGCCACTTCGATTATGACTTTACCTGGATCCGTGTTGATCTGACTGTTGACCGGTCCGGCGATGATGCCATCGATGGTGACATTTGCCCCTTTCGTCGACGATGTGACCGTTAAAAAGGTTTGCTTGAGCGGTGCGCCAGTAGAGTCGGTGGTGCGTGGGCCGCTGGGCTTGCCACGTGGCGGCGGAGCGTCACCTGTCTTGCTGTTTTTTGCGCTTGCCGCGGGCTTCCCGCCGCCTGGTGGCGTTTGGCGCGGAGCCTTGGCCGAGGCAGCCGGCGCGCGACCTCCACCAGCGCCTTTGAGGCTATTAAAGAAGGGTTGCATCTGCGGGCTTAGGGCATCCGCCTGGGTGATGGTTAAAGTAGGATCGATCGCCAGGGCTGCTTTGAAGGCTTTAGCTGCTCCGGCTTTGTCGCCAAGCATAAACTGGGTCATGCCAAAGAGCTGCGTCGTGCGCGCCTGTTCTGACTTCGACATACGGGTTTGCAGCGCTGACTTCAGGCTGGCTTTAGCACCGGCAAAGTCGCGGCTCAGGTATTTGCCGTAGCCATTGCCGTAAGCAGCGGCGCTGGCTATGGGCGTATAGATCAAAGCGGAGATCAGGTAGCTAGGCGGTATGGCCAAGGGTAGGATCACGGCGTACACGAGCAGGAGACGGGCAAGGCTACGAAGCCCGGTCCATACCGTCTGCGGTGTTCGCTGTGATGTGTTTACCTGGCCTGTCATCGCGTTGTCTTGAACTCCTGATTAGTCTTCGTTTTTAAATTCGACGCTGAACGTAAGCTGACCTTCACCGCCATTTAAATTTAAGTCGCGCTCCCTGGTTTCGCTGCCGTGGTCGATGCGAATATGATAGCGGCCAGGACTGAGAGAGACGGTCTTGGCGCCGCTTTTGATCGTAAAGACTTGGGTTGCACTGGTTTCGAGATTGCGCAGGGTCGCCTGCGCAGGGCCAAGGTTGATGCGCAGCGTCAATGCCACCTCCTGCATTGCCGGTTTTGGGCCACCTTGGCCGCTGTGCCCGGCCGCTTCGAGGACGACGCGAGGCAAGGCTTTTTGTTCATCTGCGGCGAGGTCAAACCGACTGCGAGCCGCGACATAGTCCTTACGGCGCAGCTCTAGTGAATGCCGACCAGCACTTACCGTCAGCCAACCACTGTCGCTGGTGTTATCAATGGTGGTGCCGAGCCGGCGGCCATCAAGGTAGATCTCAGCCGCAGGTTGGGAGCTGATGGAAAAGCGGCCTTTTCCAGAGGGGACATTGTCCCTTTTGCCAGGCTTATCGACCTTGTCGGTGCGCTCCTTGGGCTCGCCCTTATCGGTTCGGTCGCCTCTTTCGGTATGATCGCTTTGATCGCCCTTGTCCTGGACCTCCGTTTTGGCGGCCTTGTCAGGCTTTGCTACTTTTTCTGCTTTTTCCGCTTTGTCCGTTTTACCTTGACGTGTCGGGGCCTTTTCTACCGCTGCCTCGGCGCCGGGTTCTACCGTGCTAGCATCAGGATGCTCCGCTACCAGCTCGCGGGTGGAGCGCGCCGGGCTTGCCGCCTTTGCTCCAGGTGCCGTCGCCGGTGCAGCGGCCATCGCACTGGGGTCTAAGCCGGTGTTGTCTTTCGACTCGCCGCGCTTACCGACCTTTTTGTTAGGTGGCGTCACCTTGGTCGTTAGTGGTGAGGCAGTCGTTAACGTCTGTGCAGGCATTTGCGAGCTACTGGTTTGTCCTGAGCGGTCGCTGCGGCGTGGCGCCTTGCCGTGGCTTGGTGGGACAACGACAGGTGGCGGCGCGGGGGTCACTTTGCTTGGTGGTTGCGACGCAACGCTTGCGGAACCATCACGGCGTGCGTGTGCGACCTTGCGTGCCATACTCACTGAGGCACGGACGTTGGCCCGCCAGGCCGCCTCAGCGTTGCTGAGCCCTTGTATTTTGGCGGCCGGGCGTCCTTGCAGACCAAGCAGACCCCATAGGCTTACGGCGCAGATGAGGCCGACGATCAGCGATCCAGACAGGTAGCCAACCCAGCTAGCTCTGCTGGACTGAAACGGAGCACGGGTCGGGCGCCGCACGATGCGTGGATTTTGCCGCGGTACATAGACCGGTCGCCGTGGCGTGACGTAGTCGGTCACTTGCAGCGGTGGCTGAGGTGGCAAGGCATAGGCGACAGGTGGTGGCACCGACACGCGCGCCGCTGCTGCCATCGGACTTTCAGCGGTAGCGAGTATCTGCGCGTTGAGGCGTGACGCTTCACCGTCCGAACCTGCGTAGCCGTGCTGAGTTGGGCCGCGCAGAGGACGCGTTGGTGCAGCCTGCTGCTGCGCCTGCAGGGCCTGCTGCAGCAGTTGGGCTTGTTGCAGCAGGCTGCGATGCGCGGCTGTTGGCGCCTGCCGGCCGCGAGTCAGGCTGGTATGGTTTTGCTTCAGGGCTGCTTGGGCGTTGGCTTTGGTTGCTCCTAAGCGCGCATTGTAGCCCTCACGGTCTTTAAAGTAGCGTTCTAGTTCGATATGGCTTTCGTCAAAGCCAAGGCCAATGAGTACCTGAGAAATGTAGGCGCCGTATTCCCTAGCGGTTTGGCAGCGGTTATCTGGATTTCTGGCCATGCCTTTGACGATTAATTCGTTGAGCGGTAAGGGCAATCCAGGGACCAAAAAGCGTGGGTGAGTATAGTTGCCTTCCATGATCTTCAGTACGACGTCGTGGGTGCTGCTGCCGGTAAAAGGCAGTCGCCCCGTGACGATCTCGTAGAACAACACCGACAGACTGTAGAGGTCGCTGCGCAGATCGATGTCGCGACCGCGGATCTGTTCTGGCGACATGTAGCTTGGCGATCCCATAAAGGTTCCGGTCACCGTCATGCCGGACTTGCCAAGGTCTTTGGCGATGCCAAAGTCCATCAGTTTGACCCGACCGTCGAAGGTCACCATGATGTTTTCTGGTTTGACATCACGGTGGACGATGCCCTGGCCGTGCGCCTTCTCCAGGGCTTTACAGATTTCATTGACGATGGCAGCGGCGATGACCGGATGCAGCCAACCGCCACTGGACTGCTGGACGTATTGAGCGAGGTTTCTGCCGTGGATGACTTCCGTAACGATCCATAAGCGGCCCACCTGGTCGCCGGAATAGTCGTAGACCTTGACGATGTTAGGGTGCTCAAGCGAGGATACCGCCTGTGCTTCCATCTGAAAGCGCTGCCGGATATCGGCGTTCTTTTCCATGTGTTCGTGCAGCACTTTGACGGCGACTTTGCGGCCGAGCTTTTCGTCGACCGCTAAGTAAACGTAAGCCATACCTCCTTCGCCAATTAAGTCGAGGATGCGGTAACGGCCGCCTAAGAGTTGGTTGCGCATGAACGCGTGCCTGCGTGTGACCGAAGGACCTCAGTGTCCCCCGTCGTCTCTTCGGCTAATTGGCCATATTTCTTAAGTGTTCCATGCCCCTACGGAGTCTTAGCGAGGAAGGTCAAGGGGCGCAGCGAGGAATTGCTAGGTCGGTACTGAGGATGCTGATTTCGCCTTGTATAGTCGCTCTATTTGCTGAATGAGTAAACGCCGCGTCACTGCCTCGCTCACCAGCCTGGTACACTTACAAGGACCACTTCGAGATGCCCCAAGAAAATCCTAAGCTGTCGTAACGCAGAGTGAAAGAAGGTTGGTTTGGCCATAGGACAGATTTGCAATTTAAGCGGCGAACTGTTGTAGTCGATAGGTGGCTTTGGTGTCCTGATCTTGACCCGCGCCTGGTGTCACGGGCATGGCTTTACTCCGAGTTTAGTGGGATTCACATGCTCAGCAATCAGATGCCCGTGGCCCTTATCACGGCCAGCCAAGCCGAAGCCGAAATGTTCACGCAAGGCCTTGCCGAGTGCGGCTTTCGTCGGATCACCGTGTTCACCTCCGGCAAAGAAGCCTACGAGGTCTGTGCGCGGCAGCAGTTTCCTCTATTTGTCACCCGCGTCGAGATGCCGGATATGAGCGGCTTGGTGGTGATCCAAAAACTACGGGCCACCGGTAACTATGGTCTCGAGCCGCATCTACTTGTTTGCAATAAGCTAGATACGCAGCTGCTGGCATTGGTCAGCGAGTATGATCTCGACTATGTCATGGTCCCACCACTATCCAAAGGCACCGTCGCGGCTAAGTTTAAGCACCTGATGACCACAGAAAATTCCCTGTCAGAAGTGGAGCTAAAATACCGAGACGGTAAGTCGGCTTTTGCCGCTGATCTGGTCGATATGGCGGAGGACAAAATTATGCAAGTCCTCAGTGTCCAGCCTAAACTCGAGAAGGCGCTGATCTTGCTCGGTGATATTGCAGTGAAACGAAATGATCTCACCGCCGCCGATACGCACTACAAAGCAGCCCTTGCCGCCAATCCCAAATCATCCACGGCTCTGCACCGACTGGCACAGCTGCTCATGAAGAAGAACGACTTTAATGCCGCGGCGGCTCTGCTAAACAAGCTCGCCGATGTCAATCCATACAACATCAGGCTGCTGGAGAATGCTGGACTCTCCAATCTCAACATCGAGCGCTATGACCTAGCAAAAGACTACATGGGCAAACTCCAGGCCGTCGATGCCGCGAACAAAACCGCTGCGGTCGTCACCGCTCAAGTCAAGATCAAAACCGGTGACCTCAGCGACTTGGTCGGGGGCCTGCGCCAGGGTATGGACGAAAAGGAAATGGTCCAATTTTTGAACAACGCCGGAGCTAAATTATCTAGTGATAACGACGTTGACGGGGCCATTAAGATGTATATGGCGGCCGTAGAGCAGATTAAGGTAAACAAATTTCTTTATGCGATCCACTATAATTTGGGCATCGCCTTCAAAAAGAAAAAGGACTTGGACAAAGCGCGCCAGCACTTTGAAAAGTCGCTCAAGCTCAATCCCGAGTTCACCAAAGCGAGTGCCGCCCTGAAAGAACTAAGCGTCACTCCCGCCGCCTGAGCGCCCGTTCCTAAAGCCACCCGTCACAGATCGTGTGGCAGGAGATCCTGGGTCGAGGTGAAGCGCTTGAACGGGCTGTAAAAGCGCAGGTTGGTCACCGAACTCGTGTAGATGCAGGCATAGTCCGCGACCTGATCGGCGAACCGACTGCGTTCGAGGCCGACCTTCATGAGTTCGCCCCAAACCGGGTGAACCTGTGCTTCGCGCTCTTGGAGTAGGGCCTTGATCTGAAGATCGAGCTGCTCCAACTGGAGTTGCAGCTCATCCTCACGGCCAGTCAGTTTATCCGATTCTTTGAGCAGATAGTGGGCCTTTTTGCCCTCGCCGATGGCCTTGGCCTTTTCCGCCTGGCGCGCTTGGTGGCGCTTGCGCGAGCGGATGACCTGTAGCTCTTCGTCACACTCTTCGCGGTCCTGCAGCTTCTGCATGATGAGTTCGAGTGATTCCTTGAGCAGCTCTAGCTTCGCCAGTTCCGTGCCCAGCTCTTCGACAATCAGCAGAGTGCGCCAATTGACGCTGTCCTTAGAGCGGATGATATCGCCGTACAAGTGGTCGCCGACGAACAAGATCTCGTCGCCGCGGTAGTCGGCTAATTTTTGAAACAACACCGCATTGCCGCCTTGATAGACGCTGAGGGGCTTGAGCCCGCCGTTTTCTAGGCGCAGCAGACCAGTGTCGGTCATCACTTGGTAGAACGGTTGGCTGCCGACAAAAAATCCGGGTTTGCCAGCTCCCACGAGGACATGCTCAAAGTAGTGGCGCCAGGTCGGAAAGTCCTCGGACTTGTCGTCGAAGGCAAAGTTCATCAAGGCATTGGTGTAGTCCCAACTCGAGTTGGTGAGCAAAAATAGGCTTTTCCCCGCCTCGATCTGCTGGATCAACATCGCCGCAAGCTGCTTATCCTTGCGCACAAAGCGCCCAGGGTCGGCTAGAACGACGTTTTTGATCGAGCCATCGGCGTGACTCAGGTCGATAAAGCGGCGGAGATCCTGGTAGACCTCGCGAAAGGTCTTTTGAATCTTGGCCGGGTTGCGGGCCATGTAATCGACGATTTCGGTGAACAGCTGAACTTCGCTGAGAGCGAAGAAGGTATCGACGGAGAGCAGGCTGGCGGCTTTAAAGCTCTCGCTGTTGTAGAGTTTATGGCGAACGTCGCGTTCTAAACGCTCGTGGCCATGAAAGGCGATCTTGACGTACTTGTGACCGTCGACCTTGAGTAGGTTGCCGCGGTCCATGTCGACAAGCAGCCCCCGAATCAAGAGGCTTGGGTTGAAGGTTAAGGTCGCAAGCTCCTCGGGATAGCCAGCGGCGATAAACTTCGCGAGGGTCTCGCGAAAGGCCAGCGCCTCGAATTCCTCCCGGTTGTACGAGATCAAGGTGTGGTCCATGTCGAAGCCGATGGCACGAATACGCCCCATGTTCAGCGACCGGTTGACGAACACTCGCTGGTTCTTTTTAAGCTTTGACTGCACGCGGTTAGTTCTCGAATTTGACGCCGACCTGATTGCGCATCAGACCGCCGAGGTCCATCAGCTTGCGACGGTAGACGACCCGTCCCGGACCTTGTTTGTAGATTTCTCCCCCGATTAGCACACGAATCTGCGGTAGGTAGGTCTCCGGTTGAAAGAGTTTGGATTCAAACGTGGTGCGTAGCGAAAGTCCGGTCGCCGACATATCCATGACGGCTTTCGACAGTCTTGTCTCGCCGTCAAAGGGATTGAGGATTTCGGCGATGACCCGTTCGTCGGCGGCAAAGGAAAAGCGCTCGGCCTGGCGTGTCTCCTCGATCACAGCGTCCGCCTTCAGCGGAAAGATGATGTGCTCGCCGTCGGACCTGATGTGGTCGGACTGAAAGCGAACCATCCCAGCCTGGAGACTAAAGGCATGCGATGCGACAAAGGCGCTGATAAAGCGCGGCTTGATGCGATTGCTCAGCTTGACGTGATCCTCGCGCACATCGAGGATAAAGGTTTGGAAGGTGATCGGTAAGCCGTCGCCGGAGATGAACACCGACTGCCGTTCGTGATGGGCATCGCTTAGGACTTTTTGATTCTTGGCGTCGATGGGCATGCTATTGAGCCACCTTGGTAAAGGCTGTGTCAGCGAACCGGTCGATGAACCTAGCCACGCGTTTAACACTGGGAAAGGCCATCGTGTACATGAACTGAACGGTCATTTTGTTCTCTTGGAATTCCTTCTGCGTCGGATTGGAGTTATCGACGTATTGGAACATGATCTGGTAACGCTGAAACTGTGAGTAGTTCCAGTATAGGATAGCCTCGAAAAGCAGGCCACTATCGACGCGCGGACACTGCAACGGCGGGGCATTGGCGGCGGCGGAGCTACCGGATTCGCCTTGGTTGCCGCTGCAGCTGGCGCTCTTGAGGCGCGGTAGCGCGTATTGATCGCGGTAGTATCCAGCGATGCCATTGAAGTACCAGCGTGGCAGGAACTCGACCTCCGTCGACAGGAACGCACCTTGGCGCTTATAGTCGAGCCAGTTGTCGTTATAGATGAACTCATATTGGAATAACTCTAAGTCGATGCCCAGATTGAGCTGCGGAAAGTCCATCGCATGGCTGATGCCGAAGCTGGCGACGGGAGTCCCGCCGCTCAGGCCGAAGTCGTAACTCTTGTTGGAGAAGCCTGGGGTTTCGAAATTGATCTCCTTGCGCATATAGACGTAGAACAGCGTTCGGTAGTGCTCGAGGTACGAGGTGCCGATCCACGGAATCAGCAACTGGGTATCGGCGATCTTGAGGCTCTTTTGCAGCTCCTTGATCTCTGGACTCGGAAAGTACTGGTCGGCACCGATGCGGCTGAACTCATACCGACCAAAGGCCCCGAAGTAGAACAGTCCGCTGACGTCACGGCGAAAGTCACCATAGAACTGATGCTTGCGTTCGAGTTGGTCGGCGCGAAAGGGAAAGTAGGCGAGCTTGGAGGGGGCGCCTGCATATTCCGTCAGTCGATCGTCATCGGTGTGCCAGATCTGGCGGTAGGTATAACCGGCAAAAAAGGTCGTGTCTTCCTGATGCCACGGACCGATACCGAGGCCAGCGTTGGCCAGGATGGCATAGTCATTGTTTTGCGTGGACCCAACCTTGCCAGCTGGTTTAGGTTCCTGAGCGCTATCGATGAGCCCTTGGAAGCCACCTTGGACAAACCAATAGTGCGGGGTAGGGGACAGGGAGATCGGGTTGTACCTGAATAGAGCGTCTTCCATGTCTGGCTTTTTTGTTCCGGCCACATGTTCAAACCAGTAACCGTCCCTAAGACTCTGCAGGAGTCTGCTCGCGGGCATACCGTAAACCCCGTGCGGGTAATGCTGGAGGTAGAAGCTCAACCAATACTGAGCGCGCGGTTTATTCTTGGCATTGTATTCCAAAACGCCGACTTCATAGGCGGCCCGAGCCGCATACTCGTCGCTGTAGCGTTGCGCGGCAAAGGTAAAGTATTCACGCGCCTTAGCTAATTCTTCGCCGGTCGAAACGTCGAACGTGGCGGGCGAGATCGCTTCGTAGCACAGGCCTTGATAGAAATAATTATATGACTTTTCCGTGGTGAGTCGCTCGACGTGTTTTAGATATCGTAGCGCTTTTCTCGGCTGACCCGTGTAATAATAAGCTGCAGCCAATAAATTCCAGATCGCGTAGTCCCGTGGTGTCTGGATCAGGTGTTTGCGCAGGAGGTCGATGGCCTCATCATATTTTTGTTGCGTGAATTTAGTGCGACCTTGGACGGCATAATGAGGCGCTGCATCGGCGCTAAGCGCTACACGCGGCAGCAGTGTGCAACCCAGGCAGGCGACGATGAGTAAACGCATGAGTTTTCCCGGGCAGTCCAGCAAACATCCCTCTCCGCCGGCGCGGCCGGTCTCAGCAGGTATCCATCTGTCAGGCCCTAACGCCCAAAAGACGGCCTTGACCGTGCTGTGCGGTGATCCGCGTCATAGTCCTCTGAAGATAGCCAAAGTATATGAAAAGATCGGAGCTTTTGGCACTTTATTTTCAGACGAGCGGCTGGTGGACATTCTGACCTTGGCCGGGCCATTGGCCGGAGTCTTCGTCGACTGCCCCTTGACTGTCCCGCCGTGTGTCTCTTGCCAATTGCCTTCTTGTCCTGGAGCGGTTCACTGCGAAGACGTTGCCGTCGCCTATATGCTGGCAATCAGCGACAAGGTCCGCCGTCGCGGCGCGCGCCGGGCGCGCCCGGTAAACCCTCAGAGCCAACGCCTATGGGATGTGATGCAGCTGACCGAGGTGGTGGAAGAGCGCTTGGAGCCATCCTACAGCGCAAACCTAGCGCCACTGGTGACCAGGGCTATGACCTTGCAACGGCGCCTCAAGGCCCTGGTGCCCGTCATCGACCTGCATGAAACCCAAGTGCCGCATGCCCTGGAAGCGTTGCGCCTGAGCCTAGGCCTGACGCCGGGGATCCGCCAGTCCTACAAGCGCTTTGAGGACGGCGGGGAACACCGACGGGCCGTGCTGACCGCCTTACAAAGCAAAGGTTGGTTAGCTGTGGCGCAAGGCGCCGAAGAGCAGGTTTTGGAGGCGCAAGCGATCAGCACCGTGGAAACCTTTCATTCCTTTGTCACCGCCCTGGTCGCGGCGTTTCATAGTGCCGGTATGACGACGACCAGGCCTAAAGAATACGTTGCATCCGAAGGGTGGGTCCATCTGCCGTTGACCGAGTGCAGCGCTAAGTAGCCGCCGCAGATGGGGAACTCGCCGTCTAAATGGGGGCTTTCGCGGCTGGCGCAGCACCTGCAAGCTGCAGATTGGCTGCTGCGGAGCTTAAGGTATCCAGACCCTTGCAAAAGGCAAAACGCAGCAGGCGCAGGCGTTGTCCCGCCTCTTTAGGATCGTTATAGAATACCGACACTGGAATGGCCGCCACTTTCGCCCGCGTCGTCAGTTCGAGGGCGTAGTCTAAATCGCCGAGCTGTGACCGCTGCGCATAGTCTGCTACGACGAAGTAAGTGCCCTCCGGCGCCTTGGCCTTAAAGCCATGCTCCAGTAAGATCTTCACCAGAAGGTCCCGGCGTTCCAGGTAGCCGCGGCGTAGATCGTCGTAGTAAGTCTCCTGCAACTTCAACGCCGCCACCATGCCCATCTGCAGCGGTGTCGCCGAGCAAAAAACGGTAAACTGATGCACCGTGCGCAGGACGTCGGTCAGTGCCTTGGGACCAAAGGCGTAGCCAATTTTCCAGCCGGTAAAGCTAAAGGTCTTGGCCGTCGACGAAATGATCAGTGTGCGTTCGCGCATGCCGGGCATCGCCGCCAGCGTGTGATGCTTCGCCGGGGCGTAGACGAGTTCTTCATAGACTTCGTCGGTGATCACCACGAGGTCATGCGCCACGGCGATGTCGCGCAGAAAGCGCCGCTCGTCGTCATCAAACACCCGGCCGGTTGGATTGTGCGGGGAATTGATCAGCAGCGCCTTGGTCCGTGGGGTGATCTTGCGTTTAAATTCCGCCGGATCGAAGCGAAAATCCGGGGCCCGCAACTCGACACCGATGATCTTGGCGCCGCTGGAGTGGGCCGCCGCCGGGTAGCAATCAAAAAACGGTGCGAAGGCGATGATCTCGTCGCCTGGAGCGAACAGTCCTTGCAAGGCGCAAAAAAGCGCCTCGGTGGCCCCGGAAAACACCGTGACTTCGCTCTCCCAGTCGTAGCTGAGGCCGCTCTTGCTGGCCTGGCGCGCGGCGAGTAGGCGGCGCAGCTCAGGCAGACCTGCCGATGGCGCGTATTGATTGTAGGCGCCCTTGAGAGCGGCAACTGCCGCGTCTTTAATCACCTGGGGACCGTCAAAGTCAGGGAAGCCTTGGGCCAGGTTGACCGCGCCGGCGGCGTTGGCCTGCTGCGTCATGACGCTAAAGATTGAGGTCCCAAAGCTCTGCCATTTGCCGGACACAGAAGGCGTGGACATAGATAATCGGATCTTTCTCAAAAAAAAAAGGCATCGGCCACGAGGTGCGGTACAAGCGCACAAAATAGCCGGAATGGGACGCTAAGTCAGTGACTTTGTCGTTCCTCCATGGTTTGCTGGCTTCACCCAAGGGCGGTGAAAAAAGGTGCTGATGCTCAGTCGATTTGCTATAATTTTCGATATGTTAGAATTTCTTGCGAGCGAGGACCAGGGCCTTGGGCCAGCTAAGGCCAAGGAGCTTGTCGACCGATAGACTCCCTGTAGAACCTGGCGGAGGAAGCAAGTGCAGGTGCGAATGATAGGCGCAACGGACGTAGGCCGGCGGCGCAAAAGCAATCAGGACAGTCTCTACTACGACGAGCTATCAAACTTTGGCATCGTCGCGGATGGTATTGGCGGCCGCAAAGGTGGTGAGATCGCTTCGAGCTTAGCCGTTAATGGCCTGCGCAAGGCCTTCATGAATAGCGACCGGATTCGCCATGAAGAGGTTGGGCCCTTCCTCGTCAGCGCCGTCGACAAGATGAACTCCGAGATTCTCGAGCGCGGTCGCAAGGAGCAAGAGATCCTGGGCATGGGGACCACGCTCAATTGCCTGATGTTCGTCGGCGAAAAGCTGCATATTGCCCACGTCGGCGACAGTCGCACTTATCTTTACTATAAGAAGCATTTGTTTCAATTGACGCTCGACCATAGTGTTGGCAATTTTCTGGAGCGCGGTTGGCTACCGAAGTCGGCCGTCCAGCCGGGCGCGAAGGAGGGGGCTTTGGTTCGCGCCCTCGGCCTGGGTGAGCGGATAGACGTTGATATCTACGAGATTGCCCTTAAACCAGGGCAGCTGTTTTTAACCTGTTCGGATGGGCTCACGGGGATGGTGGAAGATCGGCGTATCGCCCAGATCATCACCGAAAATCTCGATCAGTTCGAGTCCTTGCCGAAGTTGCTGATCGATGCGGCCAACGCCGCGGGTGGTAGAGACAATATCACTGTTCTTCTGTCACACGTGAGAGGCTGATGGCCAAACTTTATCTAGTCCGGCGCAATCTCGAAGTCTTCTCAGGTCCGATGACCTTGGCGGAGATGAAGGATGCCTATAAGCGCATGCAGTTTGGCCTGCAGGATGAAGTCGCTGGGCATTGCGGTCCCTGGGTGACCTTTGAACAACTCGATCGGATCAAAAAGCAGTATCCAGAAGTGGCGCGAATCGTCCATGAAGACATGATAGCCGGTTGGAATATCAGCAGTGACAGCGAAGGCAAGCTGATCAACGAGGACACCAAACGGCTTGCCATTAAGTCGATGAACGGGATTCGGCTAGCCCTGGTCTTTTTGGTCATTGCCGTATTGGCCTTCGTTGCTGCGATCTATATGGCCAATACCGCCAAGAACGCCGTTAAGGCTAAGGACCAGTTGGAAAGCGCAGTGCGGCCGCAAGATCTGCAGAACTATCTCGACCGCAACGATAGTGCCGGCTTTGATCGCTACGTCCAAAAGCATGCCGGTGAGTTGACCGCGCAGGTTAATCAACGGCAAGCGCCCGACGAAGCCTGGTTGCCTTACTTGCGACTCTACGCCTTCTCCCACGACGGGCAGTTTAGCGGTCTCGATCCCAAATACCTACGTGGCAATGCCGCTGCGTCCACCCCGGTCGATTGTTCGCTGCGCATGTGGCGTCGTCGTTGGCGGTCCAGCAGCGCCGATTGGAATGACATGCTGGCGGGGCGGCGCCTGGTTCGGGCGCATTGGGCACGGCTGATCGCGTGGGATCCCTATTGGATCAAACGCCGCGAGCATAAAGGCTGGATCGGCGAGCAGAACTACTACGTCGCCTGTTTGGGGATGGCGGAGAAAGCTCTGACTGAAGTTGGCAATGACCTAGCCAAGAGCATGCCCATCGAAGAGCGGGATCGCCTCGGCTACGCCCGGTTGAAGGCCCGACTAGCCTGGTTGCAGGCCGCGATGGGCACGGCCACAGCCGCCGTTCCATCCGAAGAGGCCAAGGTACTGGCTGCCGATAATAGCAGTGTTGGCCTGTGGACCTGCTTCGAAGCCGCGCGCGACTTCGAAGCGCTCAGCCGTTGTCGGCGTTCCATGACCGGTGGCTCAAATCTTGGGGCTGCCTCGCCTTTGCTCGCCTATAGCGAGGAGCGCTATGGCTGGAACATGCTGCGTTTGGCCTCGGCAACTCGCGGCAACCTGCCTGCTGACCTCGTTGGTCAGCTGCTGCAGCAAGGCGAGAAGATGAATCCTGAAGATCATTTCACGCGCTTTGATTACCGCCCTGAAGCACGCCTCTTCGTGTCCTTGGCACGTGCCGGTTTGCCAACAGAAAAAGCGATCGAAAAAGCCCAAAGCGAATTTCCCACCGTCAGACTGTCGCATTAGTTTCCCGCCCTGGTTGGTTGGTTGGTTAGGTTCTCCCCAGTCGTCCCCCTCGTTCCTCTCGTCCCTTTCGTTTAGAAAAGTATCGTGATCACATTGACTTCCACATGCCGCGCCGCCGCTTTTTGTCGCGCCGTCTCCATCATAGGGTGGCTCGGCTACGCGGCGTTTTGCCCGTTGCCGGCGCGGGCCGAAACGGTGGGCCAGGGCTTTGCCAAAGCGCAGCGGGCAGCCGAAAGCGGTCGCGCCAAGGCGGCGGTGCAGATCCTCGGTCGCCTTCTCAAACGCTATCCCGACCATGAACCCAGTCGCTTGCTGCTGGCTCACCTGTACTACGGCATGGGGCAATTTAATAAGGCGGCACTGCAATACCGACGCTTGCCGCCGAGCGTCGTGACCACGGATAACGCCTACGAATACGGCGTCAGTTTCTTTACCATGAAAGATTGCGCTCGAGCCGTCCGCGGCTTCAACAAAGTCGCGGCCAAGAGTCAGGAAATCAACCTCGCCTATTTTTACCTGGGCATCTGTGCCTTGAATGCTTATGAATGCCAGAAGGCCGAGGTTTTGCTAGGTAAGGCCAGGGATTTGCCGCCTAAGCTCGAAGCCGCGCGACGAAAGGCGCTGGCCAAAGCCGATCCGCGCACCTGTCAGGCGCCGCCTCCGGGTGCGCCGCTGGCGGGGCCTCCGGTCGCGACCGTGCCGCCGGCTTTTTATGGTTTTCCAGCGACTGGTGAGGCGGCGCCGCCGCAACCCGCCGTCGGCACCGTAGGCCCACCCCCGCCCGCTGCGGCGGCCACCGACAAGGGGGAGGTCGGTGTCTCGACTTTTATTGAGCCAGGGCTATATCTAAAGCAGCGCAACAAGACCGCCAATTACTTTGGCTTTAAAACCGGCAACAGCCAGACACTCAACGAGAACATCTCGCTAAGGTTGGGTGGTCGCTACGACCTGCCGCCGACTACGCCCGGGGGCTTCCAGTCGTACGGATCCGTCGAGGTGTTCACCGCCCAAGACTGGGGTCAGACCAACGGCACCAATGAGAGTTATGTCACGCAAAGCTCGCAGCCCGGGACGATTTTTAGTCAATCATCGCCGGTGCCACCTGGATCCACCCATGTGTTTTTGCTGTCGCTGGAGGGCAAAGGCGGCTACGCGCTCAGGCCCACGGTATTGCTTATGGGTGGTGACAAGATCCTCGAGGCATTGCCTGATATCGACTTTGGTAAATCGATCATGTTTAATGAAATCTACGCTGGCGCCACCTACGGCGATAAGATTCTGGCGACCACGCTGCGCTTGTCCGATGTCTATGTGACGATGCATAAAGCGCCGCCAGCCGGACCGGTGTCCCTGTCCAACAGCGATGATCAGGTGTACAACAGTTTTACCGGGTCGGCCCTGGCTGCGAACCTCGACGTGCTGCGCAACTGGGACGCCTACAGCCTTCAAGGCAAGGTTAACTATACTGCCTATCAGCCAAACAATGGCTACTACATGGGTGGGGACACCGCGCACACCAGGGTGGACTTGGTCGCGACCGATACGATGAAGCTTGGGTTAAAGCTCACGGCGGCAGCTTCCTATCAAATCTCGTCGCAGTACAATGCGGCAGTCCCTGACCCTAGCGGCGCTAAAGGCACTCCTAGTGTCAAAGCCACCGCGTCGCAGGCAAACTCCTACAGCGTTCTCGGCCAGGCCGAGCTCAAACCGGTGGACTGGTGCTTTGGGGTGATGTCTTATCGCTACACCAGTTTTAGCTTTAGCGGCCTGGATCCAGCCTATGCGACGGCCTTTCAGCAGGCCAGCGCCGAAGTCAGTACGACCTTCACGCTGCAAATCGGCTTGGACAAAAAGTTTTGACCGACCTTTATTCGAAGTCTAAGCGCAGCTGTTCGACTTTCTGTTTGGTGGTGTCGAGTCTGGTGCGCATCGCCTTGATCAGGTGGTAGCCGCGTTCGATCTTACTCACCATCTCATCGAGGTCGACCTCTGGGGCGGCCACGTCGCGCACGATGGCCTCGACCTCGCCGAGCATGGCCTTGTAGGTGGCGGATTCGGCGGCTGGTTCGTGACCTTGGGGACCCTTTTTCTTAGATTCAGTCATGGGCTTCCTCTGCTTGGATGTCGGGTTGTATGTGGGTGACTTCAAGGCCTAGCCAGCCGTCCAAGAGGCGGGCTTTCAACGGTCCCCCAAGCACGGCTTGGGCGACTGATCGAACGCGGCCCGTGGCATTGCTGAGTTGAGTCCAGCCCTGAGCCAGCCAGCCGCTGGGATCAAGGCGACCGAGCTGGCTCTCGAGCGCTAGGATCTGCGTCGCTTTGGCTGTCAAGGTGCGCTCGGTGCTGCGCTCAAGCTTGTTGCGCACCTCAGCGAGCTGACTGCTTAGACGGTTTACCTGCCCTTCGCCGTGGCGCGACAGGGCGTGGCTGCGCTGGACCAAAATCTGGTTGCGACTTTCCAGGCGCTCTAAACTACTGCGCTGGAGTTGATGAACCCGCTGTGACAGCAGGCTGGAACGCGCTTCAAGCGAAAGGGTGGCGGTCACGCTTAAGCGTTCGCCAACGCTAGCGAGGCGGCGCTGAAAGGCATCGACTTGGCCGTCGAGCGACTTGGCCAGCTCATGGGCCAAAGCGTCGATGCAGTCGCGCGTACCCTGGATCAGACTGATGACGTAGTCGGCGGCCGCTGTCGGGGTTTTTTGCCGCAGGTGGCACACTTCCTCGGCCACACAGACGTCGTCATGGTGACCGATCGCGGCGATGATCGGTACCTTGGCGCCGGCGATGGCGTAGGCGATTTCGGCGGCATCAAACCAGCGTAGATCAGCTGCGCTGCCGCCACCGCGGGTCAAGACGATGAGGTCGCAGCCGCGTGCTTGCAAGGCGGTCAGGGCCGCCACCACCTGCTTGGGGACCTGTTCACCCTGCATGACGCAGGAACAAAACAGTACCTCGCCCGGATAATTCAGGCTGTGCAACTGGTCGAGAAAGTCTGACTTTGCCCGTGAGGCATCGGCGCTGATCAAGCCAAGGCGCAGCGGAAAGCGCGGCATGTCGAGGCGCTTGTTGGCTTGATCCAGGCCCTTGGCGCGCAGCTCCTTGAGCAGCTTCTCGCGGGCCAGGGCCAAGGCGCCTTTGGTGTAGCTGGGGTCGATATCGGTCACCAGGAGTGAGACGCTGCCGCGATCTTTGTAGAGCTGTACCTGGCAAAGGCAGCGGATTTTCATCCCGTCCTGGAGGACGTCGCTGATGACGTCTGGGCCGCGCAGCGTCGCCACGCCCTTCAGCACGCCTTGCCAGATGATGGCACGCACCGTGATCGTGGCGTTGGCGTGACCTTCGCCGCGTCCCTCGGCGAGATCGAAGAAGACCCCCGAAGCCTTGCGGCTGAGATTTTGCACCTCCCCGGTGACCCACAGAGCCTGGGGAAAGGCGATACTCATGGCCCGCTCAAGTCGCTCCATCAGCTGGCGGATGGTTAAGCTTGGGCTGGCCTGGTCCTGGATGGTACTCAGGCTGGTTGGGCCTGAGCTTAGCTGTAGCTCGGTCGCAGCACCGTCCACTCCATCCACCCCGGGAACGGGTCCAGTGTAAAGACTCGGGGTGCTGGTCTGCATCGTCAGCGGCGGCCGACTGGGAAAGGCCGTCAGCGCCTCGGCAGCGCCGCCGGAGTCTAGGCTGCCGCCGCCACTTGCCACACATAACTCATCGATTTGTCTTAATGTTTCAGCCGATATCGGCAGCCGCCAGTGCTTGTCGGCGCCGTTGAAGCGGGCACCCATCGCCTTTAATTGGTCGCGGTAGGGGTAAGTATTACCCAAGACGATGAGGGCGCTGCCCTGTTCGCGGTAGTGAATGCTCAATGCGGCGCCTCGTTGCGGCGATGTTGGCTTGCGTTGCGTACCCTAACGGTCTTGGCCGGACTTCGTCAAGGATGGGTCAGTCGCAGGCCTGAGTTGCCACGACTACGACATCCAGGGTCCGCTTAGCTCTTTACCCCAAACACGCCATCCAACACCAACGACACGGTGAATCCCGAGCGCTTCAGGCGCTGGGCAACCTCGTTGGGCACATCCCGGTTGCTAGTCAATTTATTCGGCGAGCCGGTGTAGTGGAACAACACCCCCTTGCGCCGCAGCACTCGCGCCAGATGATCGTAGAACACCTGCGAGTAAAGCTCTCCGGCGAGGGCAAAACGCGGTGGATCATGCAGCGCCGCGTCGAAGGAATTGCTGGCGATGGCAGCGATATCCACGGCGATATCGCCCTGGCGTAGCTCAAGCGGTGCCACCGCCTGGGGTGACCACGGATTGACCGAACGCAGCCAGATCACATTCGGGTTTTTCTCGGTGGAGGCGATGTGTTTAGCGCCGCCTTTGACGCACCAGTCAGCAAAATAGCCGAGCCCGCCACAGGTATCGAGAATCTGTTTGCCCTTAGGGGCGATAAGTCCGACCTTGCGCTCCGCATCGGCGTAGGGACAGACGTGGGCCGTCGGCAGCATCTTGACGCCATCGATATGAAAGGTCGGCGGCCCCCAGGGGGTTGGGACTAACTTAATCAGGCCTTTGTGAAAGCGCGAGACCACCTGAAAGGCATCGTCGTGCCAATGGTAGATCGTGTGGTCCTTGCAGGTTTCTAGATAGGGGTAGGGAATTCCGGCGTGCGACCAAGTGTCCGCGGTGAGGGCTACCGTCGTCCGCGACTTGTCCAAATCGAGCGATAATTCGAGGGCATCCAGGCCAGCGTTGCGGGCGGACGCCAGGGCTTGATGCTCGCGAAGGGTGATTAATGGGGACATTAGTGTGGTCTGTTCTGTGCGATTGGCCCTGCGGCAGTTCCTCGGCAGGCGCCACCATAGTGGAGCGCATCGAGAAAGCAAAGCCCGTTCGAGCGGTTTGAGGATGGCACTTCAATGGTCCACGACCGCTCTGGTAGCGGCCTGATTCCAGTCAACGCCTCAATGGTGGTGACTTGGCCTTGAGCCGTCGCATCCATACACCTTGAACTTGCCGTTTTTCACGCGCAGTCGCAGCTTGTACGGCGCCGTCGGATCATTTTCATCGATGGACGGCGTAAAGCGGCAGCGCTGGCGCATGTCTTTGTTCGGCCATTTGGGGTAGATGGTCAGCTGGTGGATCTGATCGGCGGTGATATCAAATGCGGTGAACGGGGTTTCCGCCTGCACCAGCCCGTCGTCGATGTCGAAATTGGCAGTGACTTCTTCGGACACGATCTGGACAGTCGCCATCGGGGTCGCCGGATTGCGCGCCAACACCACATCCTCCATATGGAAGGAGTCGCCGCTGAGACCCTCGATGGTGACAATATGCGCGACATAGCCGTCGCGGGCGATTTTCATCTGATGCCGGCCGGCTTTGAGTTGGAGCTTGATCGGGGTGTCCAGGTAGCCGCCATTGGCATAGCGTTCACTATCTAAACTCAGGCGAATGGTCGGCGGTTTGGTCGCCAACTGAATGGTCATCGGCGCCGAGCGAGCAGCGAATTTGAAGCGACTGACGCTCAAAATGCCGACGGCGCTCCAGACGCAGATGGTCATCCATATGAGAGGTTCACGATAAGGGTGGCGACCCATGGCGTTACCACCCCCTCATGAGCCGGTCACCGAGCACTTGCGTGCCTTGGTGTCGATGATGAGCTCGGTCGGCGTGCGCCAGGACAGCGACTTAGCCGCGAAGTGGCAGAAGAACTCTTTATCGTCGTCCGGCACGATCTGCATCTTGTAGGCTTTGTTTTGCAAGACGTCCGGCGCCACGGCCGTCGACTGGCCGGCGCCTATTTTGGCGACAAAGTAGCCGTCGTCAATGTCGAGCCTAGCCCCCTTTTCCGTGGTTCTTAGCCGCACTTTGAGTGCCGCAAGGGGGGTTTTTTCCTTGAGGACGATGTCGTCTTTGATCTCCTTCTCGCCGTCTTCTAGGGTGAATTCGTAGCGTACGGGTGAGTACCCCTGGCGCGTGACCAGCAGCACGTGGTCTCCGGGTGGGAGGGTCAGCCGCAGGGGGTTTTTCGATGAGGCGTGGACATAGCGGCCGCGGTTCACGGGTTTGTTATCGACCATGACGCGAACGCGCGACGGTTGGGTGCGCAGGGTTAGCTGGGCTGGCTTACCGCTTTGGGCGAGGAAGTTCATGGCAACCTTGCCACCAAAGCCACCCACGACTGCAACCAGAATGAAAATCATCAGGGTTTTCGCAACCTGGTTGCCCTGTTGCTGCGGCCGCTTGAGCTTCACCGGTATCGGTGTTTTGATGCGCTGCCCGGTCTGCTTAAACTGGACGGGGCGGGCTGCCGGCACCGACAGGGCGTTGCCGGGTAACGCACGGGGATTGTTCGTCGGGGTGTGCGACCTTTGTCCGGCGAGCGACATCGGTGGCGCCTCGATCGTCTCAGCCGCCGGGATTTGTACGGGGCTGCTCTTCGACTTGCGGCCTGGACGCAGGTTGGTTTCGGTAAGGGTCCGCTTGATTTCGGCGGCGGATTCGGTGCGCCGACTTTCCATCGTCTCTTTGAGAAACTTGCCAAGGTCATCCGGAGTAAAGTCTGGATGGCGGCGACTCATATAGCGGCGTAGGTCTTTTTCAAAATCAGCGGCCGTGCGGTAGCGCTTTTTCGGGTCGCGAGCGAGGCCCTTTTTTAAGATGACGTCAAGCTCTTCATCGACATCGGTATTGACGGTGCGGATATCGACATCGATGCGGCAGTTTTTTACGCGCTGAATGGTGTCGACTTCGTTCTCGCCTTGGAACAGCCGGCGCATCGACAGCATTTCCCAGAGGACGATCGACAGCGCGAAGACATCGGTGCGACAGTCGACCGGCTTGGCGCTGATCTGCTCCGGACTCATGTAGCTGTATTTGCCTTTGACGATGCCCGGGCGCGTCTCGGTCAGTTTGCTCTCGGCGTCGGCGATGCCGAAGTCGGTGACTTTAATCTCGCCTTCAAAGCTCACTAGGATGTTTTGTGGCGAAATATCACGGTGGACGATGCCTAGTGCTTGTTGGGTGATCTCGTCGACCTTAGTGTGGGCGTAGTGCAAACCTCGGGCGGCTTCGGCGATGACAAAGCAGGCCATCGGGATCGGTAACCGCCGCTTCGCTTGTTCGACGGCGTGCAGCAGCGTGCGCAGGTCGGCGCCGTCGACGTATTCCATGATGATCGCGTACGAGCCTTCAACCTCTTCAAAACCCTCGACGCGCACGATATTGGCGTGCTGCAAGCGCTTACAGATGTGCGCTTCATCGCGAAACATCTGGATGAATTCTTGGTCGTTGGTGTAGTGGGGAAGGATGCGTTTAATGGCGCAAAGGCGCTGAAAGCCGTCTTCGCCGACGTGCTTGCCGAGAAATATCTCAGCCATACCGCCACGGGCGATCTTCTTTGATAAAATGTAGCGCGGCTGGTCCGACATAGCATCCGTCATGGGGAGGAGAAAAAACCCTGACCTCTCTGACTATCGGCGGCTCGGCGCAAAAGTGAAGTTGACCATGCTCGGGCGGCCTGTTAATGTCTGGTGGTTTAGTCAAGGTTTTCTGGGGGTTATCTTTATCTCGCGGATGTTTGGTCCAGCCCGGTTCATCAGCGTCGAAGGGGGGGAAGGTGCCGGTAAATCGGTCTTTACTTCTGGTTTCGCCAAAATGCTCCGCGCCTTCGGAACGACGGTTGTGACCACCCGAGAGCCAGGTGGCACCGCCGTCGCCGACCAGATCCGGGCCATCTTTGCCGCACCGCCGCCAGGTGAAGCCTTGATCCCGACGACCGAGGCGCTGCTCGTCTCCGCCGCTCGGTCGCAGCACTTACATTATCTGATCAGGCCAGCGCTAGCGCGAGGCGACTGGGTGATTTGCGATCGTTTCGCCGATTCCACGCGGGTCTATCAAGGGACGTTAGGTGGTGTGCCTGCGGCTGAGCTGGAGGCGCTGATCGCTTTTTCTACTGGCGGGCAAGCACCGGATCTCACCTTTATCCTCGATTGCCCGGTGGAGCTGGCCCTATCGCGGGTCAAGGAACGCGGCGTGGGCCATGCGACTGAGCCGGGTGTAGGCACGGTCGATCGCTATGATTTGGCGACAGCGGCGGTTCATGAGCGCATGCGTGCAGGCTATTTGCAGCTGCTGGCGGCCCATCCAGAGCGCTGCATCCGCATCGACGCGGCGCAAAGTCCGGAGCAGATGCTGAGCGCCGCCAAGGTGGCATTGGAGGGGCGCTTTGGCAAGCACTGACGAGTTGCAGGTCATACCCGAGCCGTGGTTGCAGCTGATTGGTTACGATCACCTGCTGAAGGCCTGGTCGGATTTGTATGCAGCTGGCAATATGCCGTCCGTCTTGCTGCTGACGGGGCGTCCCGGCATCGGCAAAAAGGGCTTGCTTGGGGCCTTGGCGGCGCTGCACCTGTGCACCACCAAGAGCGCCTGTGGTCACTGCGCTGGCTGCCAATGGCTCCTCGCGGGAGTCCATCCCGAGGTGTTGTGGCTGGACGGTAGTGCTGGTGCGCTGCGGATCGATGCCGCCGAGCAGTTGCAAGAACACCTCGAGCTCAATCCAGGAAGTGGGTCGAGTCACCGCTTGGTGGTCCTGGTCGATGCCGATCAGATGAATAAATTTGCCGCCAATCGGCTGCTCAAAATCCTCGAGGAACCGCCACCGCGGGCGCGCATCCTGCTGAGCACCAGCCGTGTCGGCGCGATGTTGCCGACGGTGCTGTCGCGTTGTGTGCGCTGGCAGGTCACGCCGCCGCCCTTGGTCCTCAGCCGAGCCTGGTTGGCGCAGCGGATGGCCGAGGCAAAAGCAGCGCCGTGCAGCGACGACGAGCTCGATGCCTGTCTGCGTCAGGCCGGTCTGTCGCCTGGCTTGGCCTTGGCGATGCTGCGTTCAGGCCAAGTGGGGGGACGTGAAGAGTTTCGTGGACTTTTGTCCGCCACAACGGCGGTGCAAGTGTTAGAGTGGTCGCAGCAGCTCGTGCGCGCCAGTGGTTTGACGACGGCCGAGATGCTGCAGGAGTGGGATATCGCCATCAATCATAGCTACCGCCAGCGGCTTGGGCTGGTCCAGCCGGCCGTGGGGACACGTCCCGCGACGAGTTTGAACCCGGTGCAGTTGGCGCAGCGACGCGCCCTTCTGAGTCAGGCTAGGAAGCTGGTGTGTGGAGCACAGGTGCCTTTAAACGCGCAACTTTTGACCGAGGCCCTCGCCTTTAGTGAGCGGCCCTGAAACGAGAAGCTTTGGATATGGACGGGATCAATATTGTTGGGGTGCAGTTTCGCCGGGCCGGGCGCATTTACGATTTTGCCGCTGGTGAATCCGACTTGCGCGTGGGCGACGATGTCGTCGTCGATACCGAACGCGGGCCAAGTCTGGCGCGGGTAGCCGTCATCCGCTTCGCCCAGGATGGGCGTGACGGCGCCAAGGATTTAAAGCCGATCATCCGCCCAGCGACGACCAAAGACCTCGATGAGACCCGCAAATTGACCGCCGAAACCGCCGCTCGCTACGCCCGCGAGCGCTGCGAACGCCTGGGCCTTAAGATGTCGGTGCTGCAAGCCGAGGTGCAATTCGGCGGTAGCAAGGTCATCGTCTATTTCTCGGCGCCAGGCCGCGTGGATTTTCGCGAGCTGGTTAAAGAGCTAGCGTCCGGACTCAAAGCCCGCGTCGAGCTGAAGCAGGTCGGATCGCGTGACGAGGCCAAGCTGGTCGGGGGTCTTGGCATCTGTGGCCGTGAGTTTTGTTGCTCGAGCTTTTTGCGGGAATTTGTCCCGGTGTCGATCAAGATGGCCAAAAACCAAAACCTCGCCCTCAATCCGAGCAAGGTGTCTGGTGGCTGCGGTCGCCTACTGTGCTGCTTGACCTATGAGAACGATCTCTACAGCGAGCTGCGCCGCCTGTTGCCACCGCGTGGCACGCGCGTTCGCGCGCTTGAAGACGGCGTCATCGGCGACGTCATCAAAGGCGACATCCTCAATCAGGTCGTGCTGATCGAGACGGCCGAAGGCCGCCAGCTGACGGTTCCGGTGGCGCAGCTCGAGGTGATCAAACCAGGCGAAGACGAGCCCGCGACCAACGACGACGCCGACAACTGGGGCGAAGACCTCGATTTCAAAGCCTTGGCCTCACTCAGCGACGAGGCACCGGCAAAGGCGCCGCCGTCTGCAGGCGCTCGCCATGGCCGTGGTCCTGAGGGTGGTGACCGTGAGCGGCGGCCTAACTCGCCCCGGCCGGACAAACGCGGCGGTCCTAAGCCGCCACAAGAGGGCGGCGGCGGGAGAAAGCCTCGCGGTCCGCGCTAAACAAATAAGCGCAGTACATGGTTTAAGGTGCTGCCTTACAATCTAAACGCGTACTAACGCCAAGCCCTTCTTGCAGCGTGCATTGAAAAATCGGTGCGCTGCTGCGGTCGTGGGCGACGACCGACCACTCGCCGGTTTGGCTCGTCTGCTCGAAGGTCAGGTACCCGTAGTCATAGTATTGTGTTGCACTGTAGCCCGGCTCTGTGAGCACACCCGATACGGCCTCATTGATCAGGTGTGACTTTTCCAGGGTCGTGCCGCCATTACCGCTGATCAGCTCGGGAGGCGCACCGTTGGTGAAGGTATTGAGCGAGAGTAGGTGGGAGTGTCCTGCGATCACGGCTCCGACTTTACCGCTGGCCTGCAAAGCTGTCGGCAGGGTTGGAATTGACCCGGTCGGCTCATCGTCAATGCCTGGGGTCAGAAACGGCCGATGCAACGCTAGCCATAAGATCGCATCGGTTGGTGGCGCGATTTTGTTTAGACTTGCTTTGACATTGGCATCATTCGCGCTGTCGATCACGGCGACACTATGATTGCCCACCGCGACTTGATAGGGCAGGGTGTCTTCCCGACAAGCACCTGGATGCGGCCTTGGATCGAGAAAGTAAAACCAGCCCTTGCCGGCCCGAGTGCAAAGCTCGTGGTTGCCGCGGATAAAGATCCAGGGTGCCGCGCTCAGAAGTGGAGCGGCTGGTGTGAAGAAATCCTGCTGCCAAGAGGCCCACTGGTCGCCTACGGCCGCGCCACTGCACTTGGGATCGTCGTCAGGACAGGCGACCTCGCGGTAGTGATAGTCGCCGACGTGGATGATCAGGTCGGGGTGCTCGGCCGCTGCGGTTGCAGCGACCTGGGCCCAGGCCCATTTTTTTGGATTATTGCAGTTTTGGACTTTGACCTTGCCTTTGTCCTCTTTAATTTCGCAGCCGGTATCGCCGACCACCAGGATTTTGTGTGGATTCGCCTGGGGCAGAGTCAAGTTGGCCCCGTTTAGAGATGCGCTCTTGGTGCCTGCGGGGAGCGTGGCTTGGCAGACCAGGACAGAAAAATCCGCAGTCGGCGTGCTTCGCGGTGTCATTGCTAGAGTCGCAGCGTCGACGCTCAGCGACGGGCAGGTTGAAGCCGTCGTTAGGACTTTGACCAAGACTGCACCTTCGGGTCCGAGCTGGACCCAGGGGGGTGGTAAAGCGTTTGCCGTTTGCTGCTGGATGGATTCAGGTGCCGAACTGTTGTCAAAGCTGTTGGATTTTGCGTCTGAACCAGTGGTCCTACAGCCGAAGGACGCAGGGACGCAGAGAGACAAGGCTGCAGCGGCGCGCGTTAGGATCATGGGCTTGCACTCGCAACAAGTGAGAAGATGTCGTTTATGATTTCTTAACACGGTGGCATGGTTGCTCGACTCGGTCAACAAAAGGGAAGGACTTGCGCTGCGCCTGGATCGTTCAAAACAGTCGCAGTAGGTCTTGCTGTGTCTCCTTCAGGCGTTCGGCGACAAACTTGATAAACGGCTGGTCGTTGGTGTGCGCCTTCTCAAGCAGACCGATGTAGTCGCTGCGGAGGACGGGCGGGATGATAGCGATCGTATAACCTCTCCGCATCAGGCACAGATTCATCAGTAGCCGCGCCACGCGGCCGTTGCCGTCGACAAAGGGATGGATAAAAACAAATCTTTTGTGCGCCTGCGCTGCGAAGGTCGCCGGGTGAAGTTGATGTTCGTGAGCCTGTAACCAGTCGATGAACTCCGCCATCTGGCTTTTGATCTTAGCTGGGGCGGCGGTTGGATGCTTTGAGCCGCTGATGATCACCTGTTCGGTGCGATAGACGCCGGCATGAAGGCCGTCCAACTGTTCGTAGAACAGTTTGTGCACCGCCAATAGGTCCTGCTCTGTGACCGCAGGGGTGTTTAGCAGAGAATAGATGTGATCGTATGCCCGGGCATGACCTGTGGCTTCATAGATCTCGCGGAGCGGTTTGCCGCCGACGGTGAGGCCGTCTTCGAGCACTACTTTAGTCTCCGACTCGGTCAGCGAATTCCCTTCAAGGGCATTGCTCGAATAAGTGAGGCCGATTTTGTAATAGGCCTTGATTTGCTGGAGGTGAGGTCCGGCAAATGGCCGCAGTTTATCGATTTCAGCTTTTAGTCGGTCGATCTCGTCAAATATCATCGCATGACCCGCTGTTCGGCAAATATTTTTAGATTCCGTATTCTGGCCCCTGGCAATGGATCATCATCAGTCTTGTTTGGTAAAACGGGCCTGCATCTCAAAGGCAGCGATCTTCTGCGTAACGAACGCATCGATGGCTTCTTTGATGGTGGCTTGGCGGTTAATGCCGATGCGCGCTGCTACAGCATCCAGCGCCTCGAGCATTTGCGGGGTGAAGTCGACATTTACCCGTGCAATGTGCCTGACGTCGTCGGCGGACGTGTGACGTCTACCGGGAGCGCCAGCACGAGGAGGCATCATCCGGCCATTGCCCTTGATGACCCCCTCCATGCTTTCGCCTCTTGCCTCCATGGCCAAGATCTCTTCGTTACTTTTGTCCGTCATATCGTTTCCTTTCACTTGGCGAAGCCTTCCAGAAAGTCGCTAAATAGGTGTATTCATTTCCGCTTATGCCGGTTCTGTCCTCGCAAGCAACCGTCACGAGATCGCCTGTGCTGGCAAACCCGACCACCCGGTATTGATTGGCATAACTGTCACTTTCTTCTTGATAATACGCTTGGTTGAAGACCTGCTCGACCTCCGAGAAGCCGAATCCGTACTGGGCTCGCTTCTCTGCATCCTTCTTATCGTCCCAATCGTACAAAACTTGAGCCCCTAGAGCATTTATTCAATAAAATAGTATATACGATATATTATTTTATCAAGATACGCATCTTTTATTGGCCTGATCGAGGCCATTCTGGCGCCTGCCGCAACCCTCTACACTTTGACAATCATTGACTTTTGATATATACGCTTAGTCCTTATTATGATGATTATTAATCTGGATATCATCTATGCCCGCTCACCCTTCGACTACTGCTGCTGCGGCAACCGCCGTACCGTCCTTTCTCAGCCTTGCTCCGGATGCCCTCAAGGCTCTCCTGCTGAGTTGGGGGGAACCGGCCTTTCGCGCCCAGCAGTTGCACGACTGGATCTACGTTAAGAGGGTGTTCTCGCTCAGTTCCATGTCGAATCTGTCAGCCTCCCTGCGTCAGCGCCTGGCCACGCATCTGGACTGGCAGTTGCCCAAGATTCACAGCCAGATGTCTGGCGCCGACGGCTCGACGAAGCTCCTGCTGGAGAGCGAGCGTGGCTTTATCGAAGCGGTCATCCTGCGCTACGAAGGCCGCACCAGTCTGTGTGTCTCGAGTCAGGTGGGGTGCAAGTTGGCCTGTACCTTCTGCCAGACGGGCAAGCTTGGCTTTGTCCGCCATCTGAGCGCGGCGGAGATTCTGGCGCAGTTTGCGATCGCGGACCAAATCGTCCAGCCTGAGGGACGCCGGATCTCCCACGTCGTTTTTATGGGGATGGGTGAGCCCCTAGACAACTACGCCAACGTCGTCGACGCTGTTAACCGCTTGAGCGGTAAAGAGGCCTTTGGTCTCAGCGTGCGCAACGTCACCGTCTCGACCTCCGGTCTGGTACCGCAGATTCGGACTCTGGCCCATGATGTACGAGCTGCGCTGGCTGTGTCGCTGCACGCGGCTCGCGACGAGTTGCGGACGGAGTTGATGCCGATCAACCGCCGCTATCCCTTAGCTGAGCTTAAGGCGGCGCTGCTCGACTACCAAAAGGATAGCGGCGATAAGCTCACCATCGAATATATTCTGATCAAAGATAAAAACTGCGGTCTGCGCGAGGCAAAAGAGCTGGTGAAGTTCCTCCACGGACTGCGCGCCAAGGTCAACTTGATCCCGTTTAACAGCCATCCCGGCATGCCCTTTGATCGTCCCTCCGACGAGGATATCCGGACCTTTCAGAAGTACCTCTCGGATCGTTCGATCGCCGCGCCCGTGCGTTACAGCAAGGGGCTTGAGGTGTCGGGAGCTTGCGGCCAGTTGGCGGCCAAAGTGATCCAGTCCATCAGCGCTCTGCCGCAGCGCGAAGCCGTGCTGAATCGCCAGGTTCAGGCTCCGCTCAACTAAAGCCGTTCCTAAGTACCGCGACACGCAGAAACTCCTCAGCTTTTGCCGCCGACGTCCGATAGGGGATAGCCCGCTTGGGCGAAGGTCCAGCAAAACTTTGGCGATCTATGCAACGACGGCTGATAAAACCTTTGATTTTACTTGCGCTGCTGCTTGGCACCAGTGGCTGCACGATGCTTGAAAGCCTTTTTGAAGATCCTCCAGTCCCGAACAAAAACATCGTCCGCACGGCGAATTCGACCTGCACCTACCTCGACCGTGAGCATAAACTCCACCCACTTTATGCCTGCGAAACCCCGTCGAGCTACGAGATCCAGGTCATGGGCACGAATCACCGCTATCCGAAGCCGCTGTGGCAGGCCAATTTGCGCTCAGAACTCGAGCGCTACGCCAAAGGACAGCCAAAACTAGTCGCAGCTTTGCCGGCGGCGACCATCGAAGTATGGCTAGAAGCCCCCGCTTTTAGGCCGGATCAAGCTTACCTCGTGGCCTGGGTGCGTGCCCCCGGCACAAGTCTAGCGCTCCGTCTGCCGTTTGTGGTGGAGAGTTGGAGCTTCACGGCCAAATCGCTGACCTATCCGCCCCGCGATGGGGACGGTGATAAGGCGGAAGTGTTTCGCTTTCCGTACCAACAAATCTGAGGTTTCAGGGGAAAATGAGCGTCCCTGACACAGCTAGCAGGGAGGTAGTTTTGAGGACGGCTTCAAGCGCTCCTTTACTCCGTCAGGAAGCGGACGGGGAGAGCGGAAGCTCTCAGCTCTTCTCTGCCAATACCGCAGCTTGACTCTAACATAGAGTAGCTTCACCACTAATGGTGCCAGCGGCGGCGTCCTTGGAGTACGCGATAAGGACAGCGGCAAGCGGCTCTACTGGCGAGAAACAATGGGGGCTAGGAAAGGCACCATGTAGAGCGGAAGGCTCAGTAATTTAGTCTGGCCCAGGGAACTTTCCTCGGGCAGTCCACCGTGCAGTCGTACAGCTATAGGAGGGCGGTAGGTCTCAATAAATTGCTTTAGTGAGAGCATTTTTGCGACGGGTCCCGACTTAACTTCGATAGGCACAATGTGGGTGCCTTCATGGCCGACAATGGCTGCCACAAAATCTACCTCCGCATTGTTGAGCTTGCCTTCTCGGAGCCAGTAAAAAAGCTCGGGTCCGATCATTGGCGCACCTATATAAGCTAGGTGTTGGGCCACAAACTGTTCGGACCGCAGGCCGTTAAAGCTTGGAGCGACGTCCACGGTTGCGGGACTCCAGCCTAAAAGCCTCCCGAGAAGGCCGATATCCAGCCAGTAGGCCTTAAAAACCTTTGGCGAGGCGTGGGCCGCCAGCGGCATTTTTGGAGGTGCGACGTGGGACGCTCTTAGAGCTACCCGTGCGGCGATGAGCATATCGATTGCTTGGTGAATTTTTTCGACCCGCTGCCCTGGTGCAAGCTCGGCGTATTTTATCTTTTGCGAAAGCGACGCCGGCAGGCGCAGGTAGACCTGTTGAAGAATCGGCGCCCAGTCGCCGCGCTTGCGATACTTGTTAAAGTCATCTTGGTAGGTATCAATAATGCGCTGCTGAGCCTGCATCCAGCGGCGGGTATCTTTTGGATCTTCAACATAGCAAGCAAGCGGATCAGGCATGCCACCTACCTGCATGTATGTGAACATGAGATTGGTGAGGCGCTGGTGCATGGTCGCAGTCCAGACCTTTCCCGGTTCGTAGGACTCGAGATGGCTCAGCGCTCGGTCCTCCCCCATCGCCCGTAAATACTCGACGAAGGTCAATGGCCCCAGATGAAAGTATTCGATGCGTCCGACAGGCATGGCAAATTCGATATCCGGCAGAACCAGTTCAAGTAAAGACCCTGCAGCTATCACCGGCAACTCAGGCCGCTCCTCAAAGAAATATCGTAAGGCTGCTAATGCCTGGGGAGTTGCTTGGATTTCATCCAAAAAGAGTAAGGAATTCTTAGCAAACGCCTTGCCGACCGTATCTTCAATAGCCGAGCAGATGACTTTTAGATCGAGGGTCGCGAACGTTCTATCGAAGTAGGCATGGCGTTCAAGATTGATTTCAATCAAATCGAGGCCTTCAGCCTCTGCAAACATCCTGACCAGCGTGGATTTGCCGGTTTGTCGAGCGCCCCTGATGACCAGTGGTCGGCGATTTTTTGATTTAATCCAGTCTTTTAGACCTACTATTGCGCTTCGCTGCATGCTTACCCCATCGATATCTACAAGTAGATTGTAAATAATGGGGTCATTTTTTACAAGTTAGATGGGATTCTTTAGGCACATGCTCTTACCATGAAATGACAAGTCCTGTGCCCTCATGGGATGGCGTCACGGTACCGCAACCGCCCGCCGCTCGACTTTCAGAAAGGCTGCGTCAAAAGTCATGACCTGACTAGCACCGTGGGCCTGCGCCTCGGCGAGGACCAATGCATCACCAAAATCGATCTTACCTTGGCGGAAGATTTCCAGCGCTTCACCGACAACGGCGCTGCTGGCAAAGCTAACGCCGTCACTCTCAAGGAGATGATGCAGGATCTCGTAGATTTCAGATGAATGCTTCCAGCGTCTTAGCACCCAAGCGAGTTCGAGGGCGACTGCGGTGGTGATAAGGACACCGTCTTTGGCCGCCAGCTCCTCGATGACTTTCCTGGCGCGTGGTGACTGGTCCTCGTCGTCTTGCAAGATCGCGCGGGCCAACACATTGGTATCGACGGCGATCAAGGTGCTCCTCCTGTCCGCTTGGTGCGGGCATCATCGGCTTCCACTGCCTCGGCGATGGAGCTGTCGACATCCACGGCACCCGCAGTGACCCGGGGCGTGCCTTTAAATATAAATAGGTCGCCGACCTTGCGCTTCAGTGGCCTAAGCTCAATGACGCCGTCCTCGCGGGTTCTGACCAGAATCTCGGTGCCGCCATGGATGCCGCAAGCGTCGCGAACCTCCTTGGGGATGACGAGTTGGCCGCGTGACGAAACGGTAATCTTGCTGCTCGGTATGATCGTTTTTAAATCCATAAATCACCTCTATCTACTTATCGTAAGATATCCTGCTTTACTTTAGAACAAAATGTCTTATTTTCTCCTGCTGTCGCCTTTCTGTTTATTCTATAGTCAAATCAGAACCTTCCCCTAGGAGGCCTGAGCCTAACCCGTTTTTTATGTTTAGGTGGGTTGGGTCGTCCTGAGGTCGGGGTGATGACATCCACCGCTGCAATTCTAGCCAGGTGCGACCGATATAAATATGATAGATTTCAGGTTGTTAGGAGTTTTCGTAGATTCATCATATACGGCTCCGCCTGAAAAGCTCTCCGGGGAATGACCATGCGCCCAGGATTGAACAGCGAAGATATCGCTTCGGCCGCCGAATGACATCGGCGCGAAGGACGGTCCGTCTCGACTGTTGCAGTGAAAGAAAGGCTGGGAGGCAATGATACCGCGGCCGCCATAGCGAATGTACCACTCGGTCATCAGATTTTGGACCCAGGAGCCATACTTCTTCGAGTCCGAAGCGTACGCTGTGGAGCTTGGCACTTTCTCCCCCGCTTTGGTTTGCTGCGCCCGCCGCTCCGTCGCGACGATTACGGCAGCAAACTCGTAGCCCGTGCCACCAAGGCCTCCATACTTGCCTCGGCAGCCACGGTCACCCGCTCAAAACAAGCGACTGCCGCCGCCTCGGTGGTCGGCCCGATGACGCATGCATGCAGCGACTTACCGAGGGCATGACTCCTTGGTGCAAACACTCGAGCAAAGCCCGCAACCGCCGATGGGCTGGCAAAGCAGATGACACCGGTGAGCTCCTGCTGCAGCTTTGCAGCCAATGCCTCGCTAAACAGCTCACGATTTGCTTGCCGCGCCTCGGCCAGGGTTTCGTAGCACGGTAGGACGGAGGTCGCAAAGCCTTGGGTCGCAAGTCCAGCCGCCATATCAAAGGCCGGCTCCGCAGCGATCGGCAACCAGATGTGTGCGGGCTTTTGCAGGTTCTGTCCCAGCCAAGTGCATAAGTCGGCGGCGGTGCTTGCCGCATGCACCAAGGTGGCGTTGATGCCTAGTGCCTGTAGAGCCTTGGCCGTCTTTGCACCGTGCGTGAACACCTGTTTAGCCGCAAGCATCGACTGCTTGAACGCAGGTTCGCCCGCCGCTCTTTTGGCCGCGTTGGCGCTGGTGATGACGACATAGTCGGGGGCTACCTGTGGCAGCAGCAGCGGCAGCGGTCTGATCTCAACGCACGGGATATGCAGGAGGTCCCAAGTCGCCGCAGCAGACCGGGAAAGCACCGATGCATCGGCCGGCCAATCCTCGACGCTTCTGGTCCATATCAAGGTGTGCTTAGAGGCGTTCGGTGAACGATTCCCGCTTGGCTGCCGCTTCACCCTCAGGTCCACTGCGTCGGCTTGGTGATGCCCAAGGCCTTGAGCACGTTCTGTGCACCGTTGGCGCGCAGCTGGTCGAGCAGCTCGGTAACAAAGTCGGTGCGGGCAAAGGTCGCAGGGTCGCCGCACGGTGCCTGGTGGCGCGCCGTGGCGATCTCGCCATTGGGGCCGTAGATCGCTGCCGAGGCTTCGATCGTTGCGGCGTCCTTGCGCCTTGCTAAACAGCCAAAAGGCATCGTGCAGTCGCCACCCAAGCGCGCGAGCACGCTGCGTTCGATGCTGACGGCGAGCGTAGTCTCGGCGCAAGCGAGCACTCCCAGCCAAGAACTCAGGGCATCGCCCTCGCGCGACTCGATGGCTAAGGCGCCTTGTCCGGCACAAGGGATAAACCAATCCGCAGCGAGACGATGGCGCGAGACCCCATTAATGGACAGGCGGTCGAGCGAGGCTTCGGCGAGGATCAAGGCGTCCCACTCCCCCTCGGCCAGTTTACGCAGGCGGGTGTCGACATTACCACGGACTCCGACGCAGCTAAATGCCGGCGCGACGCGCCTGAGGATCGCCTGGCGGCGCAAACTACCGGTGCCGACGGTGAGGGCGCCGAGCGCGGACACCTGGTTGGCGGTGAGGACTTCGGGGGCCTTCAGCCGGGCTTGAACATCATCGCGCAAAATCAGCACGTCGGTGGCGGCATGCCGTGGCAAGATCGCGCTCAAGGTAAACGGTGTGCTGACCACGGCGGGCATATCTTTTAGGCTGTGCACGGCCAGGTCGGCCCGACCATCCAGGAGGGCTTCCTCCAGCTCCTTGACGAACAGGCCTTTGCCACCGATTTCGTGGAGAAAGCGGTCTTGGACGCGGTCGCCCGTCGTCTTGAGGATGAGCTGATTCGTCGGCAGTCCCTTGGCTTGGAGCAGGCCTTTGACAAACTGTGCTTGCCACAGGGCGAGCGCACTGCCGCGGGTGGCGATCGTGGCGCTGGGGCGCGGCGGCCTGGAACTAGAGGCTGATGGCTCGGCGCTCACGCGGTATCCTTTTTTTGCTGTGGCTGTTCGTCAAGAAATAGCGCCTGCAGTGAGGTGGCCAATTGATCTTGGCCAAATCCCGGCGGCGGCGACAAGATCTGGCGGGCGGCGTCGGCGGCGATCTTGGCGGCGACCGCCTGCAGCAGCCCTTGAATCGCTTCCAATTGCTTGGCCGAGAGATCTTTGAACATCTCTTTGCCTAAGGTCTTTGCTCCCTCACGCTGCGTGAGTTGCTCTAGATAGCTGCGAAAGGCCGCCAGCATCGGCTTGATTTCCGAGGTGCGTTGCCAATCCTGAAACTGCTCGACGCCGCGGTTGATGAAGACCTCGGCCTCCTCCGCAGCCTTACGGCGTTCCTCCAAATTGGCCGCGGTGACCTGCTGCAGATCGTCGATATCAAACAAATAGACGTCTTCGAGCTGTCCGGCGGCGGCCTCGATATCGCGCGGCATGGCGATGTCGAGCAGGATGAGCGGCCGCCCGCGACGCGCCGCGTGAGCGCGTTGGACCATGGCGAAGTCGATGACGATTCCCGGTGCCGAGGTCGCGCTGATGACCACATCGGCGGCGACCAGCAGCGCCGGCAGGTCGTCCATGCCGTAAGTCTCACCGACGCCTAGCTCCTGCGTCAGCTTCTTGGCATTGGCTTGGCTGCGGTTGGCGATATAAATGCCGCGCGGTTTATAGCCGGCGATATACTGGGCGGTCACACGCGCCATTTCGCCAGCGCCGACGATGAGGAACTTATGCGCGCTGAGGTCGCCAAACACCCTCTTAGCTAGGTCCAGGGCGGCATGGCCGATGCTGACGTGCTTCTTGCCGATGGCGGTCTGGTTGCGCACTTTTTTGGCGATGCCGAGGGCTTCTTGGCCGAGCCGACGCACGGTCGGGCCGATCGTTTCCAGGCGTGTCGCCAAGGCCAACGCATCCTTGAATTGGCCGGTGATCTGCGTCTCACCGAGGACCAAGGAGTCGAGGCTTGAGGCAACGCGGTAGAGGTGGCGCACTGCGTCGGTTTCTAGATGCAGATAGAGGCTTTGCCGCAGGTCTTCGTCGGAGTAATGCGGCTGTACGGTGCCATGATGGCGGTGCAGCTCGAAGAAGGCCTCATGGAGGTGCGCCGTCAGGTCCGGCGAGGCCGGTGCCACGCCCATCAGTTCAAAACGGTTGCAGGTCGACAGCACCACGAGTTCGTGAAAGCCAAAACGGCGATGCACCTGCGGCAGAAATGCCGCCAGCGAATCCTCGGCGATAAACAACAACTCGCGCAGCGCCATCGGCGCGGTGACGTGACTTGCACCGAGCAGAAAGAAGACCGTTCCTTGGCGCACGTTCAAGGACCCCCCGAGCGCAAAAAGCCCATGCCAAAATAGCTAAAGGCCAGCAGGATAAAGCCGGCCAGGCACATCTGGGCAATGCGTTTGGAGGAACGGCCGAAGACGTTCTTGGCCAGTAGGGTCGCCAGATACCACAACCAAACGGCCGTCGCCCAGATCACCTTCGCACTGAGGCGCATCGTTTCCGGCGGGGCATAGAGCTGGGTATAGATGGCACCACTGAGGAGACCCACGGTGATCAGGATGAAACCAGTCCACAAGCTGATCCGCAACAAGCGATCGATGCGGTCGATGGCCGGTAGATTCTGCGCGAGCTGGCTCAGGCGCTTCTTCTTCAGGAGGTTTTGCTGCCACAGGTAGAAGACCGAGACGGCGCAGGCGATGATGGCAAAGGCCTGACCCAGGATGGCCATGACGACGTGAAAGTCGACGAGTAGGGCTGAGGTCTCGTTCTCGGGGACCGTCGGGTGTCCGGGGGTGATGAAAAACTGCATCATCAAGATCAGCGTCGCCAACGGCGCGACAAAGGCCCCGATCAGCCGCATATTGAACTTAAGGTGGCCGATGACGGTCAGCCAGCCGATCGCCGCACTCAGGAGTAAGGCACTCAGTTCCAGGGGTTGGGCATCCTGAAGCTGGAGGGCGGCAGCGCTGGTGATCGCCAAGGTCGCGGCGGTGAAGCTGAGGAACGCGCCTCTTGCCGGCCACAACACCTTCGCCGTTTGCTGCACACTGAACAGATACAAGACCGACGCCAGGGCGAAGCCAATCAAAGCGATATTGCGAAGCAATGGCTCTATGGAGTCTAGGGTCACGACGGTAGCAACTCCAGTGCGGCGAAGACGGTGGCGCGTGCCCGCCTGCGGGGTGTATAAGGATAAGGCTACGCTTTTTTAAACCGCTCAGGAAGTGCAAATGGGCGATCACGCCGATCCTAATGTCGAGCAGGCCCCCTGGATTCACCCCACATCTTGGTCGCCGAGTTCTTGGCGCGCCAAGCCGATCAAGCAGCAGCCCCATTATGACGACGCCAAGGCTTTGGGCGCCGCGTTGGACACAATTCGTGGCTACCCGCCATTGGTGTTCGTCGGCGAGGTCGACAACCTACGTCGGCAGTTGGCCGACGCCGCTGCGGGCGAGCGCTTTTTGCTGCAAGGTGGCGACTGCGCCGAGCGCTTTCAGGATTGCACCCCGGAAACCATCACCAGCAAGCTAAAAATCCTGCTGCAGATGTCGGTCGTGCTCGCCTACGGGGCGCGCCAACCCGTGGTCCGCGTGGGCCGCATTGCCGGTCAATACGCCAAGCCGCGCTCCGCCGATACCGAGGTGATTGACGGCATGACCTTGCCGGTGTTTCGTGGTGACAACATCAATTCCTTTGAGCCCGATGCGACGGGGCGTAAGGCTGACCCAAGCCGCCTGCTGCAGAGCTATTATGCCGCCTCGATGACACTTAATTATCTGCGGGCGATGATCACCGGTGGGTTCGCCGATCTGCATCACCCACAAAACTGGGATTTGAGTTTTGTCGGCAAGAGCGCGCAGCGGCAACGCTATGGCCAAGTCGTCGCCAATATCCAAGACGCCGTCGCCTTCATGTCCTCCTTTGGCGGGATCCGTGAGGAACGCCTGGGGTCGGTCGATTTTTTCACCTCGCATGAGGGCTTGCTGCTCGGGTTTGAGGAGGCCATGACGCGGCAACTCTCCCCTGGTGGGCGGCACTATAACCTCGGTGCGCACATGCTGTGGATCGGCGATCGGACGCGCGAGATCAGCGGGGCGCACATCGAATACTTCCGCGGGATCGCCAATCCGATCGGCATCAAATGGGGGCCGTCGGCGGACCCTGAAGAGATGGCCTTGCTGCTCAAAGCGCTCAATCCAACGAACGAGGCCGGCCGGATCACCATCATCACACGTTTTGGTGAGGGCAAAGTTGAGGCTTGCTTGCCGCCAGCGGTGGCTGCGGTGCAGCGCCATGGTCTCAAGGTGCTGTGGAGTTCCGATCCGATGCACGGCAACATCATTAAGACCAAGGACGGCATCAAGACCCGCGACTTCGATGCGATCCTTGGGGAGCTTCGTGCTTGCTTTAGCGTCCATCGTGCTTTGGGCGGCCGTCTGGGCGGCGTGCATTTCGAGATGACCGGTGAGGATGTCACCGAGTGCACCGGTGGTGCAGCGGGCTTGGGCGAAAGCGACCTTACGCGCAACTACGAAACCTTTTGCGATCCGCGCCTCAACTACAGTCAGGCGCTGGAGATGGCCTTTGTGATCTCGGGGATTATGCGGGGGGAGCGGGCTTAGGGGAATGTTGGAAGATTGGGTTTGAAGGTTTTAGCATTTTCCTTGAGCTAAAACTCTCCAATCCAATCTGAACTTAGGTCTTGGCCTTCGTTTCATCCTTAAAGTAATCCCGCGCCGCCGTCATGAGGTTACAAAACAAGGCCTCATCGCGGCCCTGGATCGCCTTGCCGTAGTGCGCTAGGGACTGCTGTAGCAAGGTCAAGAGCTGGGGCGTGTAGCTGTTCTCGACTTGAATCTCGTAGTAAAGATGTTCGTTCTCGTGCACCACCGGCAAGGACAGGCGGAGCTGCGATTGAAAGGTGGTAGAGGCGACCAGGTTTAGTTCATGGAAGCTCTCGCCGCTGCGCGTCAGGGCTTCAGCAAAGACCAAGTTGCTTAAGTGCGACAGGCCGAGGACATAGCTCATAAGGCGGTCATGCGTTGCCAACGGCACGGTATGCAAATTGGCCGTGGTCATGGCAAACAACGCCCGCAGGCGATCCAGCGTTGCCTGATTGCCATGGTTGCACAGCACGATATTGCTGCCGGCAAGAACCTCGACGTTTGGCCCGAACATCGGATGGACCGAGCCGATGGCCAGGCCCTTGGCTTGCGCCCGGGTGATGGCGGGGATGAGCGGTGTTTTTAACGAGCAGATGTCGAACACCAAAGCCTTTGTCCCTGAGTCGGCAAGCTGGTCGATCAGCGCTGGTGTGGCGGAAATCGGCGTCGCCAGGACGACGATATCCGCGCGTCGGGCTTCGCTGGTCAAGTCATGGACGAGCGGGTAGCGTGATGATCCGGGCGCGTTCGTAGCCGTTGGCTGCGGCGTATAATGCGTGACGCGGTGACCAAAGGAGTCGAAAAATTCGGATAGCCAAAGTCCCATCCGGCCCAGGCCACCAGCGATCAACACCTGCTGTGTTGGCTCAGTGCGAGCGCGGTCGATCTGGCGATGAAATTCGTCCTGGGCTTGCACGGCGTAGCGGATGAGCAGTCCGGCAAGGTCCTCGCCCATGCATTGCGGTAGACCAAACTCCTTCGCCTTGATGCGACTGCGCTCCAGGACATCTTTCTCGGTCTTGTAGTCTTTGATCGGTAGGTGCGCCGCCTTTTTCACGGCGCCGATCTGGCGGGCCAGGGCGAGACGCTCGGCGGCGAGCTGATAGAACTGTTCATCGATCGCTCGTACCTGCTCTCTGAGCTTGGCCAACTCGTCCAGCGCTGCCATCCCTTGCTCCTTGTGCGACATCAACCTAGGTGTCTTCGTCTAGGAAGATGGTAGCACGGCGGCAAGGGCGTTGAGCACCAGATCACGGGTAAGAGGCTTGGGTAGAATGACGTCGGGCAAGCCAGCAATGGCATCGACGAGGCTGTCTCTAAAGCCGCTAAAGACGATGACCGGTACTTCCGGGCATGCCTTTTTGATGCGGGTGATCAGGTCGATGCCGTTCATATTAGGCATCAAGATGTCGGTGAGGACGACGTCTGGCCGGTAGCGCTCGATGACGATCAGCGCGTCAAAGCCGTCGCTGACCGAGATGACCTTCATGCCGCGCATTTCCAACACGGCGCGCAGATAGTCTTGAGTGTCTGGGTCATCGTCGACGACGACGGCGGTAAAGTTTGGGCCGTCCTGCCGATGCAGGGTGACACCGGGCAAAGTGATGCCTAATGACCAACTATGCTCGCGGCTGGCGACGATGATATCGGTAAACCCATGCGCCAGACTCGCGCGCATGCCGCGGATATCGGCATCGACGTCGACGGTGTTGGTCATCGCTGGCGCTGTGATTTCAATCAGCAGCGCCGGCTCTTGTTTGACTGGGTCTTTAGGAATCACCAGACTGGTGACTAGGCTGATCGAGCTAGTATTGGGAACGTTGCGAATCAATGTGCCGATGATCTCATTCAGACCACCATGCAGGACGGCGGCCTCAACCTCGATCGTCATGTCCGTGCTGGTGTCCCCGATTAGCCGTACGCCACGCTTACCGGCATCCGCCTGCAACTCTGCTAGCAGCGCATTCATAAAGTGAGGCACGCATACCGTGGTCAAGGACCCCTCCTCTATCAGATGCCGATTTTTGGCCCCCTTTCCTTATGCCGGAGGATGGACGCAGAGTCTAGCGAATGATGAGAATTGGCCGTAGCATCCCAGCCGCATGGTCGTTGTCAAGGGTTAAGAGCCGATTTTTCCCGCCAAATCTGACCACGCACATCCTCCAGCAGCAGGTCCTCGCCGTCGGTACCCAGGACATGGTTCGGCATCATCGGGACCTTCCCGGACGGCGTGTCGACGATGTAGGTTGGAATCCCCAGTCCAGTGATGTTGCCGCGCAGAGACTTCATCAGGCGCAGGCCCGCGTCGACCGGAACACGCAGGTGCTCCGTCCCTTCGATCAGGTGCGGGTGGAACAGGTAGTATGGTCTGACCCGTATCTTCAGCAGCTCGCGCAGCAGCTTGATATGGCGCTCCGTGGTGTCGTTGACACCGCGCAGCAGAACGGACTGGTTGCCCACCGGGATGCCATGGTCGACCAGGTTGGCGACGGCCTGGGCGGCCTCGGGAGTGATCTCCTCGGCGCAATTAAAATGCGTGTTGAGCCAAACAGGATGAAATTTGGCTAAAATCTTGGCCAGCCGCGCGGTCACCCGGTAGGGGAGGGTGACCGGAGTGCGCGTGCCAAAGCGGATGATCTCGACGTGGGGAATCGCCCGGATGCGGCTGAGGAGGTTGTCGATGGCCTCGTCGCTGGCGATAAACGGGTCGCCGCCGGTGATGAGCACGTCGCGGATCGCTGGGTTGCTAGCGATATAAGCGATGCCGCGATCGACGATGCGGCGGTTGAAGTGCAGTCCATCCTCCTCGTCGCGGCGTTTGCGAAAACAGTAGCGGCAATAGACGGGGCAGAGCTGAGCCACGCAAAAAGCGACGCGGTCCGGGTAGACCTGGACGACTTCTTTGACCGGGGAGTGCGGTACTTCGTCCAAGGGGTCCTTGACGCCGACGCGGACATTTAATTCCTCGCGGCGCGGTAGGCCCTGGAGGCGGACCGGACAGCATTGGCTCGGATCCTGATCCATCAAGGCCAGGTAATACGGCGTGACGCCGCTGACGAAGGCATCGGCGAGGAGTTTAAAGCCGTCTTCTTCCGACGTGCTCAGGGCCAAGCGGGCCAAAGCCTGCTCGGCATTGCCGACCTGGTGGCGCATCTGCCAGCGCCAGTTGATGAAGCTGGTGGCCGGGACGCCAAAGCGTCGCGCCGCCCGGGCCGTGATCGACTCCGGGTCGTCGGCGAAGCGGCGAAATTCTTCCGGTAAAAAGCCATCATCAGGGCCGGTGTCGGCCTGCGGCTGACGAGGCGCTTCAGCTAGGGTATCTGTATGCAACAAGGGTGTAAGTCTCCGTGGCGTGGACCGCCCCCCGTAACTGTCAGGAAGGTAGGGTCATGGCAAGTATTAAAAAGATCGTGCTGGCATCTCAGTCGCCGTTTCGGCGTCAGCTTTTGGCCTCGACCGGCTTGGCCTTTGAGGTCGTGGTTGCTCCCATCGACGAAGCCGCGATCAAAGCTCCAGAGCCCCGCCAGTTGGCCGAGGCGCGTGCTGCGGCAAAGGGTTTGGCCGTCGCAGCGCAGTCGCCCGAATGCCTGGTCATCGGTGCCGATCAGGTCCTGAGCCTGGACGGACACTCCTACGACAAGGCGCCCGACTTGGCCACCGCCAAGCGACATCTCGAGTCCTTAAACGGTAAAACCCACACGCTGCATTCGGCCATCGTCCTGGCTTACGGTGACGCCGCGCAACCGGCGCGCGTGCTGCGTCGCTTCACCGTCGATGTCGCCATGGCCATGCGGCGGCTCAGCCCAGCGGAGATTGACGGCTACCTAGCGACCGGGGAGTGGCAGGGCAGCGTCGGCTGCTATCAGTTCGAAAACCGCGGCGTCCAGCTCTTTGAACGGGTCGCCTCCGAGCATTCGTCGATCATCGGTTTACCGCTGCAGGAGTTGATGCGGCAGTTGCGCGAGCTCGGCGTGGCGCCTTTGCTGCAGGCAGCGCCACCGTGGCATCTCCACGCTTGAGGGTCTTGAGAACGGTCTTGAGGGCGGCGCGTTGGCTAGTCTTGCGTGCGGCCGCCTGAGGAGTCAGGGTCGCGCTCGGACACAGGTCGTTCAAGGCACAGTCAGCACACATCGGCGCTCGCGCCTTGCACACATAGCGGCCGTGTAGAACCAGCCAGTGGTGGGCAGTCGGTAGGTATTGGGGCCCGATGATGGCGGTAAGGACATCGCTGCAGGCATCCGCAGTCTTGGTGTGATGCAGTCCAAGGCGTTCTGTGACGCGAAAGACATGGGTATCCACCGCCAGAGTCGGCTCGCGAAAGATCTCGCCAAGGACGACGCTGGCGGTCTTGCGGCCGACTCCCGGTAGGGCCTCAAGGCTGGCCCGGTCCTGCGGCACCTGGCTGTCATGCTGGGCGATGAGGATGCGGGCCAGAGCCACGGCGCGCTTGGCTTTAGTCGGCGCCAGACCGATCCGCCGGATGAGGTGGAGGAAGTTTTTTTCCCCCATGGCAACGACCGACTCCGGGGTCAGGCCAGCGTCGTAGCTCGCGGTCATGGCGGCGTTGACCGCCTTATCGGTGGTTTGCGCCGACAGGGCGACTGAGAGTAACAACTGGAAGGGGGTGCGGTAGTAAAGTTCGCACCTAGGGTCTGGGCACGCGGCGGCAAAGCGCCGCATGATCTCGTCGATCATCTGCTGCTGGGCGGGCTTGGACGGCTTTTTTGCCGGGGCCTTACTCCGAGACTTCGAGCTTAACATCGCCTAAGACCTTGCATTGGCAGGCCAGGCGTTCATTTGCTTCGGCGGCCATCGTTTCGAGAAAGTCGCGCTCATCGTCCTTCATCGGGCTCAGATTGTTGGCACCTTCGAGGACGCGGACCATGCATGCACCGCACGCACCATCTCGGCAGCCAAAAAGAATCGATGTGTCGTGGTCTTCGCACATGTCGATCATGGCGTAACCAACTGGAACTTCGATGGTTTTGTTGTCAGTGGTGATCGTGACTTTAGGCATTCGAGCAGTCCTTGAAGGCGCATCATGGTCAGATGCCATGACGATGATTTTTGCCCTATGGTCGTACCTTGAGCGACTGGACACGTCAAGCGGCAGGGATGTGAAAGGACCTTGTTTTTTCACTACAGCTGCGGCTACGCTCAAGCATCGGATGGACGTTTAAGTTCGATCAGGACGACGGATCCTTAAGACGGACCAGTCAGTGGGTTATGAGTGGGTTTTTTTCCTGTCATGATGAGGAGCCAGCGCCTTGGCCGCTAAACAATCTCGTGCGAAGTCTCACCCCCCCACTGCTGCTGCTAGCGCTTTTGGCCTCAGCTTGCGCGGCTGGCTGCTCAGCGGCCTGCCGCGTGCCAAGGCCACCAGCAAGACCAAGGCGCATGTCGTCTTTCTCGGTCAGGGGCAAACGGTGGAGGCAGCACTTGCCGCACTGGACCTGAGCTTGCCACCCTGGCTGATCGAGCGGGCTGCTGCCAAGCGCGGCGAGATCCTGTATGCAGCCACCGAGGCGGGGCCGCTGTGGTTGCTGACGGCACAGGCCAAATCCTCGGCTGCGGCGCATGATGGACTGTTTCGTGTCAGCCCTTATGGGGTCGCTCGCGACCTTGCGGCGCAGGTCGTGGCGGCTCTGGCGGACTCTGGTCTCGCCGAGGTGAATTGGCATTTTCATGGTGCCAGCGAGGCCGAGCAGCGTGGTGCCTTGGTTGGGCTAGAGCTAGGCGCTTACCGCTTCAAGCAGTTGCGCTCGGCCAAACCGGTCTTGGAGCTGCCGCGCTTGGTCCTGCACGGCGTGCCGAGCGGCGTGCTCGACGCGGCGCACGTGCTTGGAGTCGCGACCAATGTGGCGCGGCATTTGGTCAATCTGCCGCCCAATGAACTGAATCCGACCACTTACGCCAACGGTTTGCAGGAGCTTTTCGCCGCCTTTCCGGCGATGTCGGTGGACGTGTGGCGGGGCCGCAAATTGGTCCAAGAGCGGATGGGTCTGCTTTTAGGAGTCGGTCAAGCCGCCGCCGCAGGACCGGCCCTGGTGCATCTAAAATACCGTCCTAAAAAGCTGGCCAAGGGCGTCAAGCCGCTGGCCTTTGTCGGTAAGGGCATCACCTTTGATAGCGGTGGCCTCGACCTTAAAGATGCCGGTGGCATGCGGCTGATGAAAAAGGACATGGGCGGATCGGCATCGTTGGTCGGCCTGGCGTATTGGCTGGCGGCTAGCGATGCGGCCCACCCCTGCGATATCTATTTGGCCTTGGCCGAAAATGCCGTGGATCAGCACGCTTTCCGCCCCGGCGATGTGTTGACAGCGCGCAACGGTTTAACCATCGAGATCGACAACACCGATGCCGAAGGTAGGTTGGTTCTCGCCGATGCGTTGGACGTGGCGGTTGGCAAGACCGGTGCCGATGCTCCGGCCGCAGTGATCAACCTGGCGACGTTGACTGGAGCAATGCGCGTCGCCTTGGGCCTACGCATCGCTGGGATGTTTGCCAACGACGATGACCTGGCACAAGCGCTACTGCTTTCTGGCCAGCGCAGCGCCGAACCAACCTGGCGGATGCCGCTGTATGCGGATTATTTCATAGGCATGAAGTCGAGCTTTGCCGACTTTGCCAATTCGGCTCCCGGTGGCCGCGGTGGTGCCATCACGGCCGCGCTGTTTCTACAGAAGTTCGTGCGCGACGTGCCGTGGGCGCATGTCGACATGATGGCATGGAGCGAGGGCAACACCGGGGGCTGCGTCGAAGCCGGTGGCAATGGCCAGTGCGTCCAGCTTTTGGCGGATTTTCTCGCCTCGCGCTGAGGCTTTGGCAGCGACTGCGGTGTGAGCTGAATCACTCGATTGGGGCCAAGTCTTCGACATCTGTCAAAAGACTAAACACGGTAAGGTAGATCTTCCTAGACGGTTTCGGCTATCATCTTAGCTAGACACCACTGGTCGTCAATTTGCAGAGCCTAAGTTTGGATCTTCGGCCTCATGTTTGGGCGAGGGCCATCCATAGCGCTGCTTGCTGCACTTCCCTCTCTCTAGGAGACTCTTCCATGCTGGTACCTCTAGCGCCTTATGATCGCGGTCTTTATCGTCGTTGGTTGTTTGGCCTCACGCTCGTTGTCAGCTCGTCCTGTGCCGCTCATGATGGCTTTGCTGTCGACGCAAAACCGGTGATCAGCACGCCTGCTAAGACCGAGGGCAAGGACAGCAAAGAGAAGACAGAGGTCAAAGAGAAAACAGAGGGCAATGACTCCGCCAAGCCAGCGGACGTCGCCAACCAGGCCAAGTCTAAGGCTGCGCCTGACGCAGAAATCACCGAGACGGCCGGTCAGGAAAAGGGCAAAGGCGCCGATGAACTCGACTTTAGCTCGAACGCCCCGATCGATCCGATTCCGGCCTTAGGCGACGGCTTTGATGATTTTCAGGACATCGATAAGCGTGCCACGCAGTACGCTAAAGAAGGTGCGGTCGAATCCGAAGATGCGCGCATCGAGCGTGAGCTCAAGGCGTATAAAGAAGCCGAGGCGAAAGCCGAAAGCGAGAAGGCGCAGCAGGAGGCTAAGGCCCGCGAAGAGGCTCGGCTGAATGCCCGCGAAGAAGAGGAAAAAGCGGCCCATCGCAATAAGGCCATCGAGAGCGACGCCGACAAGAAGGCGCGTGAGCTACAAGGTATCGACAAGGACGAGTTGAACTGGAAAGGCCTCGAAGACTAATTGCGAGTTTAGGTCGCTAGGCCCGTGTCGCTATCCTTGTCTTTACTCTTCGGCATGCGGTGATAGGCCAGCAGGGCCTTGTCCCTGGCAACGCTGTGATCGACGATGGCGCGCGGATAGGTGCTTCCCAGTACGACACCAGCCTGTTGCAGCACCGCATCCGGTGCCGCAAAGGGTTGCTGGATCCACTTGTTCGGCAGGCGGGCGAGTTCTGGCACCCACCTGCGGACATAGGCCCCGGTGGCATCGAACTTCTCGCCCTGCGTGACCGGATTAAAGATGCGAAAATAGGGCGCCGCATCGGCGCCGCAGCCTGCGACCCACTGCCAGCCCAGCGTGTTGTTGGCGAGATCGGCGTCGACCAAGGTATCCCAAAACCATGCCGCACCTTCTTGCCAGGGAATTAAGAGGTCCTTGACGAGGAATGAACCGACTAACATACGCACCCGATTGTGCATCGTGCCCGTGGTCCATAGTTCGCGTATCCCGGCGTCAATGATCGGATAGCCGGTTTGGCCGCGCTGCCAGCGCCGCAGTGCACCGGGCTGAGGCTCCCAGGGAAAGGCGCTAAACTCTGGGCGCAGAGGTTCCTGCACCGTTTGCGGGTAGTGAAACAGCAGATGATAGGCAAACTCGCGCCAACCGATTTGGCGCAAAAAAGCGGCCGCCCCACCGCCGCTGGCGCCCGGCTTCAGCGCCGCTTTCGGTGCGGTAAAGGCGTGCCAGATCTGGCGCGGACTGACTTCGCCAAATGCCAGGTGCGGGCTCAGCGACGAGGTCGCGTCCAGCGCTGGAAAGTCGCGCTCCTGGATGTACCCAGCGACGCGCTGCGTGGTGAATCGCGTCAGTAACTTGTGCGCCCCTGGCTCACCGGGCGACCAACGCGCGGCTAAGCCTTGGTCCCATGGGATGAGCGGCTTTAGCCCGAGCTGCTCCAGAGCCAGCGACTTGGGCCAAGACGCTGGGGCACTGAGCTTGCTGGGCGCCCCAAGCGGCTTGGCGACCTCACCCTGCGCCAGGCACGCGCGCCAGTAGGGAGTAAACACGCGGTATGGGTTGCCCGAGCCATTGCGCACCTCCCAGGGTTCCCGCAGCAGGGCGCCATTGTAGCTGCTGGCCTCGCACCCGGCGGCCTTGACCGCGGCCTTAATGCTTTGGTCGCGTTTGATCAGCGTCGGTTCGTAGCAGCGGTTCCAAACTACGGCGCTAGCGTTCACCTCGGTGATCAGCTGGAGCAGGGTGGCGAGGGCCGGGCCTTGGCGCAGGATGAGACGCGAGCCGAGCCGGCGTAGCTGCGAGTCCAGCGACTCAAGCGATGCATGGAGCCACCAACGGCTGGCACCGCCGCGGGCTGAGCTACCTTCTTCCGCACTGCTATCGATAAACAACGGGACGATCGGCTCACCTCGTTGCACCGCAGCCTGAAGCGCCGGCTGATCGCGAAGGCGCAGGTCGCGGCGCAACCAAACGATCGTCGTCATGTCGTCCGATGCTCTAGCGCAAGTTGCATACTTAGAGAGTAGCACTCACCACGGCGCAGCCAACGCAGACCGTCGCCATGATGCAGCGCGTCCGGTAGGCCCATCCACGGCTCGATACAGTGGAAGCCCTTACCCTCCAAGCTCCACAGCACCAGGTAGCGAAATCCATCGGACCAACTGAGCTGCACCTTGCGGCCGCAGCCATCATCGACCAGGCTCGCCTTACCGGCAGCGTGCTCGCCCAAAATCAGGTTGCGCAGCAGCGGGGACGTCAGGGTCCCTTTGGCCTCCTCGGCGGACTCGGGATAGGGTGCCGATTTACCAGCTGTACCTACGGGTGTGACCCTGGTTTTGCTGGTGGCACTGGTTTCCAGGTGGCATTGCGCTAGGCTGCTGTTGGCTCCGAGCGGTGCATGAAAGTAAGGGTGGGCGCCCATCGCCAGCGGCATCGGCGCCGCAGCTTCGTCGCGGCCACCGTCGTTGGTGATCCAAAGGTCCAAGGTCAGCGTCGCGGCGGCCAGGGTGTAACGGGCGACCACGGTAAAGTCGAAGGGGAACAATTGGTACGTCGCCGGGCCACTGCGCAAGGTCAGTTCTGCCAGGTGCTCTTGTTGCCCGGTAAGAGCCCACGGCAGCGCGTAGGCAAAGCCATGCAGCGGCATATGATAGGTGCGTTCCCCCAGGGCATAATGCAGCGAGCGATCGCCATGAAACTGCCTTCCGGCGAGGGGGAACAACAGGGGCATCCCGCCTCCTGGCCAGCCGCTCTCAGTGGGACTAAAGGTGTCGGGCATCCAAAGCAGCGGAACGGGCTCGTCGCCGCCCGCCGAGGCATGCAAAGTCAGTTGGGACAGCAGCCCGCCTCGCGATGGCAGGAGGGTCGCTTCGCTGCGGCCGTGGCGTAGGGTGACGCTAGTGGGCATGGCTCCAATCTCCTAGAATCTGTCTTGTATACAGGGAGGCGGCGTGACTATGCCACTGTTTTTCTGTGGGTCTCTTACAGGCACACGGCGGCCTGCTGTTGCTTTTCGCCACTGTAGAGCCAGTCCCACGTCGCTTGATGGGCTAACTCTAGCTCGGCAAGTCCACCCTGGTTGCGGTGCTCGGCGTACAAGCGCCCGAGGTGATCTAAAAACGCCTCCAGGCTGTTGGAACGCAGCAAGGTGGGCGCAAAGAAGACCGGTGGGAGGCTCGAACGCAGGTAGTTCCAAAGCATTTTCAGGCGGCCCATGGATTGGCGCGCCAGGGGCCAAAGGTGGTCCTGCTGGGCTCCCTCGGCAAAGCCCGGGTGATCTGCACCGTAGACGGCCTTGGCCAAGGTCGCTTGCAGCTGCCGCCAGGCCTCCTCGTCGGTGCTGCAGCTGCGGCTAAAGAGCCCAGACTTGCACAGCTCAAACAGGCGGTCCATGTCGTCTTGGTAGAGTTCATGCAGCAGGGCGTGGCTGATCAGAGCATAGCGCAGTGCGGTGAAACTCAAACGCACCGGTGCACCCGTGCGCAGCTCTTGAAAGATCCAGGGATTGCGCAAGGCGCCGCGCCCGACCAGCACGCCCGCGACCTGCGGTGCAGTGGTTAAGCGTTGATCCAAGCTCGCTTGACCCACGACATCGCCCGACGCCACCACTGCGGTGGCCAGGGACGTGCTCGCTGCGGCGATCAAATCCCAGCGGGCTTGCCCCGAGTAGCGTTGCGGCCTGGTCCGTCCGTGCACGGTCAGGCGGGCCAGCGCATAGTCGCTTAAGCCGCTGATTAGGTGACTGAACTCCTCGGGGCTCTGAAATCCGGTACGCATCTTCACGGCGACCGACTTTGCCCCGAGGCCTTGCTGCAGCTCACCGACAAAACTGTGGAATTCATCGCCTTGGCGCAGCAAGCTACTGCCAGCGCCCTTGCCGACGCAGGTGGGTGATGGGCAGCCGGCATTGAGTTCGACAAAAGGCGAGACGGTCAGAATCAAGGGGGCGGCCCTGACGAAATCAGCGCTGTCTGCGGCCATCAGCTGGGGCACCAGCGGGTACGGCAGGTAGCTGCGCAGTTCGGTGAGCTCGGGGCAGAAGCTGCGCGGTAAGGCGCTGCCGGGAAAGGTGGCCGTGACGCGCAGAAACGGCGTGGCCAGAGCGCTCGGCGCCGATGCGAGGTGCCACCACAGGCGCATCGGCAGGTTAGAGACACCTTCCATAGGGGCTAGGGCGATAAAGGGAGCTTGTTTTGGCGGAGGCTGCAGCATAGGGCTCAGTCTTTAACTTGAACGAACTGCCGCGCCAAGGACTAACCGGAGTTCGCCGTGCCGGCTGCGGTTTAGCCGGCTAGGGGAACGTCGGGCGTGCCGTCAAGCGCCGTGTCCGTCGGAGCGTAGAGCTTGGCGACGAGGTTAAACAGCTTTTCCCGCTGCACATCGTTGAGCCCTGAGATGCGCAGGCCGTGCTCGTAACCGCCGGTTTTGGCCTTGCGACTCCAGCGCACCTCAACGAAGAACTTGTTCAGCAGCAGATCTTCCAGGGCTTGGTTGGTGGCGGCGTCGAAGGTGAGCAGGGTCAGTTCCATGGTGGCATGCCGGCCGATATAAACCTCGCTCATGACGCGAAAGCCGTGGTTGGAAAAGTCGAGGAGATTGAACACGGCTAGGTCGCTGCAGAGGTGCACCGGTTGGCCGCTGATGATGACGTGGCGTGAATCCTCGGTCTTGCGCGCAAGTTGATCCATGTGCAATTTTTCGACCGCTTGCAGACGCTCAGGGTCGCTATAAAAGGGGTCGAATTCATAGGCTTTCATCAGGGTCTTCTCGTGTTTGACTGCGACCAAGATCTCGGCGAGCCCGGGCTCTTTAACGGCATTGCGTGGGAGGCGGTTTAAGCATTCCTCGCTGAGCATGATCTTAAACGGACTACACGCAGTCTCCAAGCGGCTGGCGAAGTTGACGCCGCTGCCGACCATGGTGAAATCGATGCGACTCTTGCCGCCGAGATCGCCAATCAACACATTCGCAACGTGGATGCCGATGCGCACGGGTAGCACGTACTCACCGCTTAACGCGCCGTTTTGGTAGCGGCTGACGATGTCTTCCTGGATCCGGCGAGCGGCCTTGAAGGCGTCTTGGGCGTGGTGCTGCAATCTTAAGCCACTGGACTCGTACCCAAAGATACACAGGACGCCGTCGCCCAAGGAGCGGTCGACGTTACCGTGGCATTCCTTGACGATGGATGTGACGTCTTGCATGAGGCGGGCTAAATGGTCAAATGTTTTGCGCGAGCCGAGGATGTCCGACAGCTGAGAAAAGCCGACGATGTCGATAAACATTATGGAGACGTTCATCTCCGTTAGCGAATGCGTTCGACTGAAGGTCTTGCCGAGGATATTGTTTAACTCGCTGGCGGGACCATCACCTTTGAGGGTGCGGATAATCACTTTGCGCTCGTCTTCCATGACCGAGATACGTTCGGCCAAGGCGATCGACAGAAACAGGGCCTGCCAGATGCAACCGATGCTCAGCATATCTTGGGAGAGCATCGAGGCGTGGATCAAGTGGTTATCGGTCGCTAAGGTCAAGCCACAGCAGGTCGCGAGTCCAACGAAGGACAGGAACAAGTAGAATTCACGGCGAGTCTTGGCGCGCAGCGATGTTCCCAGCAGCAGTAGGGCGACCCCTAGGCTGATTGAAATGATCACAGCATTGACCATGATATGCAGCGGCATGATCATGATGGGAATCGTCATGATCAACAGTAGGCCGATAAACGGTAGCACGAGCCGGTTGGCTTGCGCATCGTTGTGCTTAAGCGCGGCGAATTCTTGGATGAACAAGGCGAAGGCGATGCCGACTCCGGCGAGACTTAAGGCCATGAAACGAAGGTCCATGGCGAACGCCGACGCTGCCTGAGGAAAGATCATTTGGATCTGGCCATTAGCCGTTGTGCTGAGAAATAGGATGCCGATTTCGTACAGGCAGTAGTAGGCATAGACGCGGTCGCGCAGCGACACACAGATAAACAGATTGTATAAGACTAGGCCAAAAAACACGCCGATTAGCATCCCGAGTATCGTATTTCGCTCGATCGAATCGGTATGGAATGCTGTTTCGGTGATAATTTTTAGTGGCAGGTAGACGTTCACTTCGGAGTAGGCACGGATATAGAGATGCTGCTCTTGGCTGCTTGACGGTGTAAAGCCAAACGCATGGTACACGACATTATACTGGCGGTTCGCGAGCGGTCGGTCCATGCCAAGGAAGGCGGACTGAATGGTCTGATCGTTTTCTGTTAGATAAAAGTCGAGTTGGCGGATATACGGCGTCGACACCTCCGCCACCCATTTCTCGCCGCTTTGGTTTGCCGGCACCTTCGCATGCAGCCAGACCTCGCGGCCGGCATCGGCAGGAAAGGATAGCTGACGTGGATCGACGCTCTGCCACGCGGTCTTGGGCTTAGATTGTGCCTCGGCCAGGGTCAAATGCTCAAAGCCTTCGGACAGGGCCTCGATTTGATACGGCGTGGTCGGTGGCGACGGCAGCGCGAAGTTGATGAGGATGATGGCCACGGCGACAATGAAGCCCCAGCTAATCCTCAATAATCGTTTGCGCAGATCAATATCGCCCACCGAGCTTACCCCATCGCCCACCATGGCTTTGGCACCTTGCCAGAGCAACGCCGCATAGTGCCGGCTCCGCCTCCTGTGTAATTCGGCTGTTGCGGTATAAAAGATAAGGGGGGGCCTGGATTTATTTTTATGGTGGTGGGAAAGCTAAGTAATAACAGTTGGGTAATAGATATGGCCGGCGACATAGCAGACATTTAGCCGCTGTGTTGCATGGGGACATTGGCGTTGGAATTGTTCCAGGCTCTGCACCTCATGAAGCAGAAAAACCTGTTGCCGCTCGGAGCGTTGGAGATGTACTGTGAGGCCCCTTGGTTGCGTAGTTCAACGGATAGAACAGGGCTTTCCTAAGGCCTATAGTTGGCTGAATTAGTCAATGATTACAGCGGCGGCAGCGGATGCAGTTTGGATGATGCTAAGGTCGTTGAATTTATTGCCGAAAAGAAGCGTCGCACTCTACGAGAGGGACGATTATGGCTTGCTGGACCAGGAGACGCGGCTCGAAACTGGTGACGGTTTATTACTATGACACCATCGCCAAGAAAAATGTGCAGGTGCCGAGGGCTGAATGTCGGCACCTGGATGACCTTGATGACGATCGTATAACCGAGTGGGTTCGGGACTGGGAGAATGCCCACGGCGTAGCCGTCCACCGGGTGCAACGATACCAGCTCCGCCAGGGCGACGATCTATCGAGCTGCTGGGCTGCCTTTACGAAAGAATATCAGCTCATGCGAGGCGTCAAGGATGTCACGATGAGGGACACCCACGATGCCTGGGCCGTTTATATCCTGCCCTACTTCATCGGTATTCACGGTCTCAAAAACGTCCGCAAGTGGCGGCACCAAATCGCCGACTTTCCCGTCTATTTGCTGAGCCAGGAGACACGGCGGGGCACGCTAGACATCAGCTCCGTAAAAAAAATCCTGTGGCTGCTCAATAATTTCGGACGCTGGCTGGCCAAGAAGGAAAAAATCAGCCAACCATGGATTCTGGACATCCCCTCGGCCAATTATGTTAAAGAAACCCCGCTCAAGGTTAGAGTCGATCCCGAGGCCGCCCTCCAAACCGCTCGTGCCCTGCTGGCCAAGAGTCCGTTGGCAGCTCTGGGTGTCCTGTGCGGCTATTTTGGCGGGCTGTCGCCGAGCGAATTCACGGGACTTCATCATAAGGACTTCCTGACCGGCAACAAAAACGCCAGCCAGTGCGAAACCTATACTGGCTTTAAACGCTATGATATGGGCAGTAAACTGATTATCAGCGTCGAACGGGCCAAGATTGCCAGCGAAGAGGAGGAGGTTAAGAACCAATACCGACGCGAGTATGTCTGCATCTGGGACATGACCGCCGCCCAGCTGATCGTCGACATTCTGAAGACCTTGCCGGCTGGTCCCATCTGGAGCTGGACAAGGGGGCATTATGACAAGGTCTATACGAGGGACGTCCGCCCGCTCCTCAACGTGACCCCGCACGACCTCCGCCGCAGCTCGTGTCTCTGGCTGCTACGGACGAAAAATATCGACATAATGCTCGCAAAGAGTCATTTTAGGCATTCCTTGGTGTCGACGACGATTCTGTACGCTAGGTCGCCTGGCGATAAAGAACGTGACGAAGCGGACAGAGACTTGGACGACATCGCATGACCGTAAGGTCCCATAGGTAAAGGGATATACCGGGGCTTTCCTAAAGCTCAGTTGCAGGTTCGAGTCCTGCTGGGACCGCCATCCTTTAGTTAATTCCCGCCAGCTACGGGCATCCCGTCGATCCGAGCCCAAGCCCATCCGGACCGTCTGGGAACAGACGGGTCTTGCAGCTTCGCACGCAACCAACTGGAATAAATGTCCTTGCTCACGAGTTGCCAAAAATGGCTAAGGCTTCGTGGCTATCGTGCCGAGGCGTATTTCGGTGTCGATAGTAACAACTAGGAGGATCTCCCATGAAATGCCTCTCGACGGTCATGCTAATAGCCATGTTGCCTGCTTGCGGATCGTCCAAGGGTCCATCGCCTGCTACAAGTCCGACTGCCGCCACACCTACCGCCGCTGCTCCGTCACTTGCCGCATTCAGCATCACCGCCCCGGCTGCCGCCATCACCACGGCAACGCCAACGGTCACCTGGGGAGCTGCAACTCCGACACCATCAAGCGCTACGGTAGTATATAACGTCTCGGCCTCAGCAAAATCCGACTGCAGTAGTCCAAGTCAGACATACACCGCGGTGACGACCACCACGCAAGCACTGACAGCCTTGACGGCAGGTAGTTACTACGTGTGCGTTACCGCTACCTCCGGGTCGACCACCCTCGCTGCGACCAACAGCCCATTCGCATTCACGGTCACTCTAACGGCTGCCGCACCGAAATTGGCAGCATTTAGCATCACCGCCCCAGCTACAGCGACGACCACGGCGACGCCTACTGTCACCTGGGGAGCTTCAACGCCTACGCCTTCGACAGCGACGGTTACCTACAGTGTCTCTCTTTCGGCAGCTTCGGATTGTAGTAGTCCTAGTCAGTCGTACACGGCGGTGACCTCTACCTCGCAGGTCCTCACTACGTTAACCGCCGGCAGTTACTATTCCTGCGTCACTGCTACATCCGGCTCGACGACGCTGACCGCGGCGAACAGTCCCTTTGCATTTACCGTGAGTCTTGCCCCTGGCAGCTTCAGTGTCACCTCGGTGAGTTCGGGCACCGCTGTATCGACGATCCAAACACCGACGTTGACGTGGGGCACCGCCAACGGGGCTGGCTCATACTCGGTCACTGTGAGTTCGAACTCCGACTGCTCGTCGCCCTCGCAAACATACAGCACAACGGCCGTCACGCAGCTACTTACGGCGTTAACGCAAGGGACCTACTATGCATGCGTGAGTGCTATCGATGCCGTGGGGAGTACGGTCGCGACCAACAATGACTACAAATTCACGGTTACGTACCCGACACTGCCGTCTGGATATACGATCCAGAACGGGAATGGTCAAAACCCATGGCCAGGGACGTTTGCCAGTGATATGGCGACAGGCATTCCCACCACTTGCACTATCAATAGCACTACCTATCACCAATATAAATTCGCTACGGCGGTGGTAACGAATCTTGGGAGCACCACAATGGAAGTTGATAGTCCGAGCTACTATACGACGAACTGGGTCGGGACCTATCATTGTGCCGCCTTTTAGGACTCCGTGTCAGGACCACAGTTGAACGCTGAATGTTGAACGCTGAATGTGGTGCCATTGGCGACCTAGGACGCGGGGAGATCATCGATGCCAAAAGTTCAATTACAAACGGCCATGGGCGAGGGATTTGACACCGAGATTGACGCTACGGCCGGCGTAACAATCATTTACGGTCAATCTATCAAAATAGTGTCCTGGGACTCCGTGAGAATTATCATCGAACAGGCGACGAAACTCGCCCAAGCCAAAAAGCTTAAGCCCGGAATGAGCGAGGACGCACCACCGGCAGGCTCACTTGGCGACTTCGTGCAAACTCATAAACCAGGGGGGCTTACCCCACGCCACCTATCCCATCTAGGCCCGGTGCTGGCTCACATTGGGATAATAAAGCGAGTTAGCGGCAAAAAGCCGGTCTGGTGGGAGCTGTGGTGACCGCCGCCTCGCACGCGAAATGCCCTATTCCACTATCAGTCCTTAATGCTGACCCGGGACCGCAATAATATCGTAATTCTAATCAAACGAAGGAGGATCCATGGGGGCGACGAAAAGACAGAAGTCGACCGAGGAGCGAATCGACGAATTGGCCGACCGACTTGGTGAAGTGAGGCAATTGTGGCAACAGCGTGACATCCGTAAGGCGATTATCAAGGCTGTTTCCAAGGAAATGTGTGGCGGAGGTTTGGCACTATTGTTGCTCCACAACAGGGAGTTAGTGCGAAATATCGCCTACCACGTTGCTATGCATGGGGAAGAAAGTGCAAAGGACACATTTGCTCCGAAACGACGTATCCATAGCAAACGGTGATTTCGCCCGGATTTCGCCCTCAGACGACAAACTCAGGACGCCCTTATTCAACACGGCGCAACGGCATCATCACGGCCTTATCAAAACGCGAGGTATCAATGTTCCGCACCGTCTTCAACCAACTAGCGTTTAACGGGCAGCTGATTCGGACACTCAACGGCAAAACGTACCGTGCACGTGCTTACCTCCAGGGTTCTGGTAAACCCATCATATTGATTAATCACCTCGGCCCTAAAAACAGCAAGATCCACCTGCGCGCAGGGGCATTCGGCAGTATCATTTCACAGAACCCGCAGACCAGAAGGGCCAGCTACATTGCTGACCTGATAACATGGGCAAACTCCCGACCACGGATCACCGTTAACAGCTGATCCGATGTGTTCTTGGCCTGCAAATTACCCGTTAGGGGTACTCACGACGCCTCTCTGGCCCGGTTTTGCAGCCATTTCCTCCCTCGTCCGCTCGTCAGCGCCAGCTCCATGACCAGCCTCCGTGCCTCCGGGGGCCACTTCATCTTTTACAGACGCCGTGGATATAGCCTCCCTGCAGCACGTATGCCGGAGCAATCCGCCTGGCTGACGTCGCTCCAGTTGGCTAGCTGCGTCTGCCCCATTCTTGCGAGGGCAGAACGCCCAGCCAACACTCAATCACGAGGAAATTATGAACCAAGTGACCGCATCATTCTCCGTCATCAAAGTCATCCGCTTGGATAAAACCAAGAACGCTGAATGGCTGTCCGCCTTTATCGTCCTGAAAGGGGCAGGCTACGACGGCATCGCTACACAAGAGGCCACTTGGGCACTGGTGAAGGCGTCTGCCGGTCTGGTCGTCGGTGAAGTCGACCTTACCTGCGCGGGCCGCATCTCCGTTGATAGAAAATCGGGACGCCTGAAGGTCGTCGTTGAGTCCATTGCTCGCCGGGCGGCTGCATAAATCACCGTCAGCGGAGTCAGATGGCATCGCCCGTCTGGCTCCTGGCAGCCGCAAAACCAGTCATCCCGCTGCGAGAGGGGGGTGACGCCCTCCCCATCGGCCGCGGGCCAATCTCCTACATGTCCCGTTATTTCAAATACTTATCTTGGTTACGGATCGTGCGACCATCTTGCTGTCCACCCCCCCTAAATCGCCGCACTTGGATCTCGGTACCTTATCAGCATGTCACCCACCCCATTTCCCTGGGCTCATAAAGGAGGGCCGTGCCCAACCGCCAATGATCCGACCGGAATCCATCTAGCCACAAACGCAATTCATCAACGCAAAACATTCTGAAAGGTAACACCATGAAGAAAGCTACAGTCATCATGACCATCCGTGTCCTCGGCACTTCCCCAAATGACAAGGCCGAGAAAGACCAACCGCCATTCCTCGTTGCTTTTGAAGGCACGAACGTCCGTACCATCCCAGGGTCGGACGAAATTTTCGAGGAACGGACCGTCGAGCGTTTCAAGTCCGCCGTTGAGGTGCCTAAAGGCGTGCAAACCTTGCGGGTGGAAATCGGTGCCTACGTCGTCAGCGGCACTCAAACCGCCCTCTACGGTCGAATCTTGGAAATTCTGCCTGGGGCGACCACCGCCACGACGCCGGCGAAAAGGCCAGCGGAGGGAGGCAAGCCATGAACGAGCACGAAGTGCTGGGGCGGTTCGTCAGGTCCTATGGTGGCGGTGTGCGGCTGGTGCGTCGTGGGTGTCCTAACGCCATCGGCACGCCACCGGGAATCGCCACCATCGCCGCCGCCCTCGCACTCGTGAACCTTTATCTACGTCCTATGCAGTCAGCCGAAGCGTGGCTGGCTTCTGTGTCGCCACCGCCGACCCATGACTGGCGGGGTGACGGATTTTTCGTTGATGGCGACGACGAGATTAGCCGCCTGGAAAACGATTTCCACACGGTCACCAAGGTCTACCGGCGACCCTAGCCCGCACATCCGAGGAGGAGGTACCCATGACACACATCATCTGCAAAATCCCGCCAGTTCATGCCTGGGGTCTCTCCTCGGCCGCCTGCGGGACGCTCGATGATTTCGGATTGTGGGTCATCGCCGGCTTGGCGACTGTTCTCGCCATCAGGTATCCAAGGTCCACCATCAAAATCCTCACCCTGCCTGCCCTGGCATGTTGCTCCCTCTATCGTCACTACCGCCGCAAGTACCTGCGTCACGAATTCTACGAGTTGCACAATTATGCATCGCAACGTGAGGTCCTGTCCCCGAAGAACGCCGCCGTCCGTGAGTGGATATACCCAATCGCCAAATGGGAAAGCATTACGGTCGGACGATCCAAGGTCCGGAAAGCCACCCTCCGAGTTACGTTCCCCCACGGGGTAAAACGCCAGAAGCTCCGGGACGAGCTGGATTTATGGTCCGGCAGTTGGGGCACCTGGTTCTACGACTGTACGGCAGATGATAAAGACCCTCGGGTCTTCCGCTTCCATGCAGCCACGGTGCCCGACGCTGTCGATTTGTCGGCAATGCCTCGTGATATGGAGCCGTTCACCGCCTTTCTAGGAATATCGGAGCGTCTCACGCCACTGACCCGCCGGCTGGCCGATGACCCGGCCGCCGCTATCATCGCTCCATCAGGATCCGGGAAGTCGGCATGGATTGCGATGTACTTGACGTCGGTGGTGAAGACGACGCCGTCCGTCCGGATCGTGGTTATTTCCACCAAGCACTTGGCTCTGTTCCGCCGAATCCCGGGAACGCAGGTGTTCAATGCCTTCAAGCCCTCGGACATGGCGTCTCTCCAGCAACTTTTGGCGGAGTTGAACGCTACCGCCGCCGCCCTCCTCGACCTCCTGGACGCCCACCATGTTGAGCACATCGAGGACTTGTACCGGCTCGGCATCGTATCGCCCGAGACCCATCCCAGGTGGGTGCTGGTGTGTGACGAGGCCAAAGACTACCTGAGGCCGCTCCGCCGCCCGACCCAGGAGAAGCCTTGGAACGATCTGGAGCAAACCTACGCCCAGCTTATCGACACCGTAGGAGCCTGGTTCCGGAAGTACCGTGCGATATCGAGGCACTGTCTTATTGGCGTGCAAGACCCTGCAGCCGGAGCACTGGCCATCGAGCTCGATGGTCTGTCATGGAAGGTAGTCGGACGATACCGCGATGCCATGGCCCGGACCCTGGTGCAAAGCGACAGGGCAGCCCGAGAGCCAATGCCGCGTGGGGTGTTTTTCCTCCATGAAAACAATCAATTAATAAAGTTCCGGGGTCCATATAATCCAGATTTTTTTAAGGGCGGCGACCACCATGGGAAGGGCCAAGGCAAAAAAGGCTCGCCCTAAACGCCGGCCCTGCAGGGCCGCCCGAGGGGCTATCCGTGAAGCTGGTCGGCAGACGCCAGTCGTTGCCACCTTGCCGCCTTTGCCTCTGGACCACCCGCTAGCTGTCCCGCACTTCGACAACCTCCGCATCGTCGTCCCCAAGCTCATACGTAGCCGGTATGCAGGTGACCCGGGTGACGAGCTACGGCGAGTATTGGGCCTCGCTCTGAAACGTCTCCCTGGGAATACGCCAGCCTACCAGACAGACAACGGCATTTTCGTCGCCGTGGAACCCCACGGCACTCGCATCGATTTTAACGGCAAGTTTTGGGCCCTGCTCCAGTATGACGACAAGGCGGGTCTGGACATCATTAAGGCTATGGCCTTGGCTCTTCACCAACATTTCGCACTGAAAGCCCATGTCACTCAGGCCGAGGCCATGCGGGAGTTTGCTGGCAACGCCATCAACGCCCGCAATGTCCTACCCCTCCCGTCAGAGCGAATATTCTGGCCGTTCATGGGTGACAAAGTCACACCTCTTAACCAATACAACAGCGTGTGGCTTGCCGGACCGCGGGGAGCTTGGCTACTTCGCATTTACTCTAAAAGGCGTTGGCTGGACAATGCGTGCAAAGACGTCGATGTCCTGGCGGCCCATACTGCCCGGTGGCAGAAAGATGGCGTTCCGGAGGACCAAGACGTCACCAGGCTGGAGATAGGAATGAGTGGCAAGCAACCGCTGCGTGCCGTCACGACGGCCCTATATGGCGGCACGTTGTCAGCGTCGCTGCTTTTTGACCTGTGGACGCAACGCCGGACGGTGCGAGAGTGCCCAGCGAACGCCAATACCAACGTCAGCAAAAAGACCAAGACTAATCGCTGGCCGACATCCATAAGATTCGCTGAGGCCATGGCGATGCCTCCATTCCGCACCGAGGCCAAAAAAATCCCCGCGACCACCATGGCGGCCGACAAAGAACCAGAAAAGAAACAATCGAAAGCCACGCCGGGTCGACTGACTCTGCACGATGCCCTCACCAACTTCCACAACCGTCAGCTGGCCCTCCTTGCGGCTGCTCACCAGCGGCTAGTCCCGTGGTCAGAACTCTGCGATGGCTTATTCGCACTCTGGTCTGAAAGCGTCGACCGCCGTGCCAGGGACCTAGCTGACCGGGAAGCCTCGACAGGCCTTATCGGCCTTGGCTTCCGGGCGGAAGGTGCTGAACATCGGCCAATTTGGTCGGTGCTCAGCGAAGGAATCGCAGACCTCCATAAGCACCTGCTCGCAATGGATCAAAGGACCACTGCCGAAAAACTGGTCGCATTGGTGAGGATGGTTCACGCTGCTCCAGCCAATATGGACCTCGTTGACCAGCTCGCCGAGCACTTAGGCGATACCCTACGCATTGTCCAAGAACAGCTTGAGCTGGACTACGTCGGTAGCTCTGCGGGCACTAACTGTGATGGCTATAAGAGCCACAGTCCGGAGCCTACCGCTACGGCTCCGAGCCTGCGGCTCTCCGCCCCAGCGTCCGGCACGCGGCCACTGCGGGGCCGACGGGCGAAAGCCCGTAAGCCGGTGGCCCAAAACATTAGGGATATGGGCGAGATCTGAGCGTCGAATCGACTATAGTAGCCCCAGCCGATTGGATAACGCCTCTAATATATCGTCTTTTTTGGCTTTATTCGTCAATTTGCCGACCAGGGTACCGAACTGGTCACCCCGGGCGGTGAAAATCAACCCGCATAAGGCATGAGAGCTATTGGAGACGCCAAGACTGCCCTGAGTGGGGGCGACATCGGCTTCCGCCAGCGCCACGCAGTAATTAGCGGCACGGGTGTGCGAAATCGGGATGAAGGGGAAAAAGGGATAACCCCCGAACCTGTAAGGGTCCCCGACCACTAGCATCATATGATCCCGGCCGGACTGATCCATCAGGAACTTGGTGCCGGATTTAGGCCAATAAATATCCCAAGCTGCAGCCATCGATTGCCGAACTCACGGAGACTGAAGGGTGATTAAACGGCCGATGCCTGCCAACTCTTCCGAGGTAGCGGTGTCGCCTACGTCGGCCGCTTGCCGACGCTCGGCAGCTACGCAGGAGGTGTAGAGTGCCTCCAAGGCCGCATCCTCGCCCAGTCCAGGGTACGTCGCCATCGCCTCCCGGTATATCGGCAGCAGATCGGAAATGCCCCTTGTGCGACGGAAAAAGCTCAGGGCCTTCCGCTCCAAGCGACTAGGTTGGTTAGAATTTTTTGCGGCCTGACTCATAATATCCCCGAACTGGCAAGCCTAGTCTTGCATAAACTCTTCGGAATTTCCAGGAATTTCTTGAGATTTTACTTGCATGTCACCTTAATTACAGACCTTTGTCTGAGGCTGACCAGCCGCAATGATGCCGCTTGTGAGCCGGGCGGGCGAACCCTTTCGGCTCCAAGAACGGGCCGGAACTCGGCTCGAGTTTAATCAGTTGATTTTATTGGTATATATTTTTTTAAAAAAAATCAAACTAAGCCACTTTATTCCGTAAAGATTATTAAGGGATTTCACGTCTCTGGCTGGCTTGGGGAACCTCCCACGCCGGCGTCTGGCCCTCAGCTCGGCTCACAACAAAAAAGCCATCGACGGTGTCGCACGGAAGCAGCACCGAGGCCAAAAGCCTTGCCTTACGCCGCTCTCCCTGCCATATACCGGGTGGATATAACGCTTCTTTCCTAAAGCTCAGATAGTGGTTCGATTCCACTCGCGACCGCCATCTGATCGACGCACAGTTTGCATTGCTCAGCACAGAAGTCATCAAGACATAAAAGTCCCCCTGGGGTGGCCAAGGAGACTTTTATGTTTTGGTTTTTGGCTGAAGCAGCGGCCCTAGACGAGCCAGCTGCAACAATCAGTCTTGACTGTGACGGTGAGGCGCATGGGCGCCTGCCTTTTGTGGATGATCATCATCAGCATCATGGTCATCTTGGCACGTACCCGTTCCAGGAGCTGGCGCAGGAGCCGGTGCTGGCGCTGGCGCCGGTGCTGGCGCAGGAGCCGGTGCTGGCGCAGGAGCCGGTGCTGGCGCAGGAGCCGGTGCTGGCGCAGGAGCCGGTGCTGGCGCAGGAGCCGGTGCTGGCGCAGGAGCCGGTGCTGGCGCAGGTGCCGACTGCAAATAACCACCCGACTGCCAGCTTGCAAAGAGCTGTCTATCTGAAGCGCTCAGGCCGCCAGGGGGCATATTGCCGCTCGCAACGCTTTTGACGATCTTAGATCCGTCGGCCTTAGCGCCGCTATAACTACCCATCCCACTGTGGCAACCAACGCAGCTTTGATTCAGGATCGCAGCAATTTGATCATCATAGGTGACCACGGTCGCTCCGGCGAGGGCGAAGCCACTCTGTCCGTGCTTACCTTTTTTGGCCTTTTTACCGTCGCCTTTATGCCCGCATTTGGCGGCAGCAGCTGCATCCGCAGTGCTTGTGAGAGCGCTGCTACCGGGTTCAGTACTTGCAGGCTTGCTGCGCAAATTGAGCGTCGTAAGCCCTCCACAGCCTGCTAGAGTTGCTGCAAGCGTGGTGACCACCGCACCGAAGACTCGAAGTCCTTTGCCAAACTGAACTTGCGGTTGCTTAGATGAAACTGGTTTTTGCATTATTGGCCCTCCTTATAGGCAAGACACTATTCGGAGGATCTTGGGATAGGCTTGAATTGTAGTGATAATAGCCATCATAACAAATACATAAGATATAATTTAAAATACATGTTAGAAAAATTGGATTGATAATAAAATTTTAATCTAAAGGACGATTGCTTGCTCGACCTTTGCAATTTTTCATGCAATCTCGTTCCTGTTGTGATATGGTGCGGCACGGCGCTGAAACTAAAAATATATAAACATATCCAATAGTTACATCGAGGTCCTCCATGCTTTGCCGGCATTTGTCCCGTCTTGTCCCTATCCTGGTCTTGGTGGTGCTGGGAGCTGGCTTGGTGGGAGCGGTGGCGACTCCATCGGCCTTGGCGGCGCCGTTTCGCGTCGGGATCGTGCTCGACAAGGGCGGCAAGGACGACAAGTCCTTCAATGCCGCTGCGTTCAAAGGGGCACAGGAAGCTGAGAAGAAGCTCGGCGTCACGACTAAAATCCTCGAAGGCCGCGACGATAATTCAGCGGAGCCGATGCTCCGGTCCTTGGCCGACAAGAAGTTTGATCTGATCATTGCCATCGGCTTTAGCCAAGCGGATGCGGTCAAGAAGGTGGCGGCTCAATACCCCGGCAGTCATTTTGTCCTCGCCGACGCCGAGGTCAAGGCGCCGAACGTCGAGTCCTTGATGTTCGAAGAGCATCAGGCCGCGTTTCTCGTCGGCATGATTGCCGCACTCAGCAGTAAAACCGGCAAGGTTGGTTTTATCGGTGGCATGGATATCCCGCTGATTCGCCGCTTCCAAATGGGTTATGAGGCGGGAGTCAAACACGCCAACGCCAAAACCCAGGTGATCGTCAACTACGTCGGCGTCACCGGCGAGGCGTGGAACAACCCACCCAAGGGCAAAGAACTGGCCTTGGCGCAATACGCCGGTGGTGCCGACGTCATCTTTGCCGCTGCGGGTGCGACCGGCAGCGGTGTCTTCGATGCCGCCGAGGAGAAGAAGAAGCTAGCGATTGGCTGCGATTCTAACCAAAATTGGGTCAAACCCGGCTTCGTCTTGACCAGCTTACTGAAGCGCCTCGATCTCGCCGTCTTCAAAACCATCGCCGATGCTAAACAAGGAATTTATAAGACAGGCACCACGCGCTATGGCTTGAGCGATCAGGGCGTCGACTTTGCCGTCGATGAATTCAATGCGAAGATCCTCAGCAAAGACGTCATCGCCAAGGCCAATGCTGCCAAAGCCGCGATCCTGGCCGGTAAGGTCCAGGTGCCTGATTACTACAAGCTGGCCCATACCAAGTGAGCCAAGTGCGCGCCGTGGCGCAGCCAGCAGCCGTAGAGATGCGTGGTGTCGCGAAGGCCTTCGGGGCATGCGTCGCCAATCGCGATGTCACGATCCGCGTCGAGCGTGGCACGGTGCACGCGGTCGTTGGTGAAAACGGCGCCGGTAAATCCACTTGTATGAAGATGCTCTACGGCCTTTACCGTCCCGACTGTGGCGAGATATTGATCCACGGCAAAGCTCGCGCCTGGCGTTCTCCGCGTGACGCCATTGCCGCGGGCCTTGGTATGGTGCATCAGCATTTTATGCTAGCCGGTCCGTATACCGGCCTGGATAACATCATCCTTGGCGATGAGCCGAGTCAGGGTTTTTGGCGCTGGCTGCCGGCTGCTTGGCGTCCGATCGATCGGTCCCAGGCGCGCCGACGCTTGCAGGAGTTGATGGCGGCTTATCACCTCCAAGTCGACCTCGACGTTCCGGTCGAGACGCTCCCAGTCGGTGTGCAGCAGCGTCTGGAAATCCTTAAATTGCTGTACCGCGGCGTCGATATCTTGATCCTCGACGAACCGACTGCGGTGCTGACGCCGCAGGAGGTGGACGAGTTTTTCAGCAACCTATGCCGGTTGAAGGACCAGGGTAAGACGATCATCGTCATCACCCACAAACTCGGTGAGGTGCTGCGCTATGCCGACGACGTCACCGTGCTGCGGCGCGGTGCCACGGTGGCCGAGCGGCCCGTGGCCGGAATGACGGCGCCTGAGCTGGCCGAGCTGATGGTCGGGCGCGTCGTGCATCTACAGGTCGCACCGCCGCCGAGTCCGAAACTCGGCGCCGAGCAGCTGCGCCTGGCGAAGGTCACGATGGGTCAGCGCGGCGAAAAGCCCAAGCTCGCCGATTTGAGCCTAGTGGTGCGCAGTGGTGAAATTGTCGGCATTGCCGGGATTGAGGGCAATGGTCAATCCGATCTGCTGCGACTGTTGCTCGATCCGGGGCGTTATCTTCACCGGGCCAGTAGCGGTCATCGCATCACCGCCAGGGGTGAGATCAGCGTCCTCGGTCGCGATGTTAGCTCGTTCAGTGCAAAAGCCCTGCGGGCCTTGGGCCTCGGCGTCGTGCCTGAAGATCGCTGCCAGCAGGGTCTGCTGCTTTCGCAGAGTCTGTGGACGAACTTTCTTCTCGGTGTCCAGCGGATGCCGCGCTTTGGCCGCTTTGGTTTCATCCGTCGCCGTCAGGTCACCAGCGCTTTGGCTGCAGCGATCAAAGCCTTTGATGTGCGTCCCGCCGATCAGCAGCAAATCGCCTCGGGTCTGTCGGGAGGTAATCAGCAAAAGCTGATCATCGCCCGCGAATTTATCGGTGACCCGCGACTTTTTATCTGTGCCCAACCAACGCGTGGCGTCGATGTCGGCTCGATCGAGTTTATCCACCAGCGCATCCTCGATGCTCGCGCCGGCGGCACTGCGGTACTGCTGATTTCGTCGGCCCTGGAAGAAGTCATGGCACTGGCTGACCGGATCCTCGTCTTTTACGACGGCAAGATCGTCCAGGAGTTCCGGCGCGGCGAGGCCGACGAGGCCAAGATCGGCCATTTTATGGGTGGAGGCTCCCGTGGCGATGATTAAATCTCGCTCCAAGGACGCCATCTGGCGAGCCCTCAGACCGGTGATCGCCGCATCGGTCGGTCTCCTCGTCGGAGTTGCGTTCACGGCAATGGCCGGAGAACAGCCCTGGAATGTCCTTAGGGTGATCCTCAAGGGCGCCTTCGGCTCGACCTACGACCTCGGACTGACGCTGTTCTACACGACGCCGATCATCCTGACCGGGCTCGCCGTTGCACTGCCGATTAAAGCTGGGTTGTTTAACATCGGCGCCGAAGGCCAGCTAAACATGGGTGCTTTAGCGGTCGCCGCAGTGGGCATCCTCTGTCCGCAGGTGCCGCAACCGTGGAACATCCTCCTTGCCGTGACGGCAGGATTCGCCGCCGGCGCCTTTTGGGGCAGTATCCCGGGATGGCTCAAGGCCTACCGCGGCAGTCACGAAGTCATCACCACGATCATGCTCAACTTCATCGCCGCCGGCCTCACCGGTTGGGCGGTACTCGCCTTGCTGCCGAGCCTCGACTCGCAAAACCCCGAGTCGGCGCGCATCGCCCCGAGCTACTTACTGCAGCATTTTAGTTGGTTTGGTGATGCACCAGTGACCTGGGCCCTGCCCATGGCAGTGGCTGCTGCCGTGTTGGTCTGGGTGTTGTTTCGCTTCACCATTCCTGGCTTTAAGCTCACTGCAACGGGACTGAGCCCAGAGGCAGCACAGGTGTCCGGCATCAGCGTGCGCTTCCAGCAATGGTTGGCCCTCACCCTTGGCGGTGGCTTGGCAGGACTGGTCGGGGTCGCCGAGGTCATGGGCAATAGCGGGCGCTTTCGCATCGGCTTCTCGCCTGACTACGGCTTTATAGGCATTCCCGTCGCTCTGTTGGCGGGTGCTCATCCGCTCGGCTTGGTGTTCAGCGCCCTGTTGTTTGGTGCCCTGCAAAAAGGCACCGCCGAGCTCGATCTTGAAACCACCTATGTCACCAGAGACCTCGCCGCGATGATCCAGGCCATGGTGGTCCTCGCCGTGTCTGCAGAGGGCGGCCTGACCTTGTGGCGTCGACACCGCCTTGCGGCCAAATCAATGAAACCGACGCGCGTGAAGGATTAGCCATGGGAGAGCACCTACTCGATCTCGCCGCCGCTACTTTGCGTCTCGCCACGCCGCTGCTCCTCGCCGCGATGGGCGGTTTGCTCAGTGAACGCTCCGGGGTCATCAACTTGGCCCTCGAAGGTAAGATGCTGGTCGGCGCCTTTGCCGCCGCGGTGGTGACCCTCGCGACTGGATCGCCGTGGCTCGGTCTTGCTGGCGGCAGTTTGGCCGGTATCTTGCTCGCAGCTCTTTACGGCGTGGCCGTGTTGCCACTCAAGGCCAATCAAATCGTTGCGGCCACCGGCATCAACATGTTGGCTGCGGGGATTCCGCCCTTTGTCGCCAAGATCCTCTATGACGTCACCGGTTCAACGCCGAGTATCGAGTTGGCGCATCGCTTTGTCGTCTTCCCGATGGGGCTAGCCCTGGTCGCACCGGTCGCGCTGTGGTGGGTGCTGGGCAAGACCCGGGCCGGCTTGCGGCTAAACTTCGCTGGTGAACATCCTGAGGCCTTGGCCGCAGCGGGCGTGTCGGTGGCACGGGTGCGCTGGACCGCGCTCCTTGCTGCCGGCGCTTTGGCTGGCAGCGGCGGGGCTAGTTTGTCGATCTTCTTGTCCTCCGCTTATTCGCGCAATATGAGTTCAGGACGTGGATTCATGGCGCTTGCCGCGCTGATCCTCGGCAAATGGCGACCGCTGCCGACGCTGTTTGCCTGTTTGTTCTTTGCCGTTGCTGATGCCGTGCAGATCCGTCTTCAGGGGCTGGAGATCGCCGGGCTCGGTAAGGTGCCAGTTCAGTTTATCCAGATTTTACCCTACGTCTTGACCATCATCGTGTTGGCCGGATTCGTCGGTAAATCGCGCGCGCCGAAAGCGCTGGGCGAACCGCTGTAGAGCCCTAGGTTTAGACGAACCTAGGGCGTGGTTGCGCCTGATCCACTTGCAGCCGCGCCGTTGCTCGGGATGGGGTAAGGCGTCGGAAAGGTCCGTGGGTCCATCTGAAAGGTCATGCCTTTGCGCGCGAGTTGTTGATTCAGTCGCACGTAGACGATGGCACCTTCGCGGATGGGAAAGCCACGCGGTGAGTTGAGCTTTTGCTCTGGGCCATAGAACTGCACGACGTGTCCCTTCACCGGCTTGCCATCGACGCTGGCGACGACGCGGTCATTCATCTTGAGACCCCAGGCTCGGCCGCGATCGAGGTAGACCCAGGCGCGGTAGACCTTGGCCACCTGTGGCCAGTCGCTGAGCTTTAAACTCGCCGCCTCAGCGTCGAGCAGGCGACCGATCGCTTGATCGGGTTGGCAATCGATGCGGGCGCCGTTGCCGCCGTCGGTGCTTTGCTGGCAGCGGATCTGGCTCGAAAGCTTCACGGGAATGTGTTTGCCATAGACGGCATCGATGACCTGGGCATCGACGGTAAATGTCGTCGGTAGGTGGCGATCGATCTCCGCTTCGGGTGGATGCGTCCAGTCGAGCTCCAGCACGCGCGTTGGACGCCTGGGTGTTGGGCTCTGGTCGAGCAACCAGCGGCTGAGGGCGAGGTGGTCGCTGCCGAGGGAGCGGGCGACGGTGTAGCGGCTGGCGAGTTGCTGTTCGAGGAGGAGATTGAGACAGGCGCTGGCGCCTTCGTCGCTGCGCGTCACGGCTCGCGCCAGACTGAGTCCGACGTGTAAGGCATCGCTCGCTGGCGCGCTCTTGGTGGCGGCTTCTTGCAGGGCGCTGCGCGCCAGTTCTGGCAGCTTGGTGCTGAGGTAGGAGTCGCGCTGTGCCGGCTTCATCTTGGCCCACGCCTTGCGGGCGATGGCGGCATGCGCCGAACCGAGCAGCGTGTTGAGCTTGGTGTCAGCGACGGTGACGAAGAACAGATGATAGTCCATCAACGAGCACCACGTTGGTTCGACCGTCACCGAAGGGCGACCGCTGGTCTCTGTCGGTGTGCCGGTCTGGATCTGATCGCTAACTAATTTATTGTTTAGAGTGATGACGTGGCGCGTGCCGACAAAAGCACTGAGCGAACTCGGCTTGCCCAGCCAGCTCGCGGCGAGCTTCGCCTGGCTGCTTTGCAGGGCGGCGGTGGTCTTGGCTTGGTCGAGGGCATCGATCTGTAAAAGACGCCACGGCATGCTCAGTCCAGCCGGGTAGTCAAGCGGTTTTAAGGCGCTTGGCAAGGGTTCTTGCTGATCGACCAACTCCGCCGTTGGGTCCAAGGCCGGCCTCGCCTGCAGCGGGGCAGCGAGGTCCATAAGTCCCACGAGGGCGATGCTTAGGGCTGTGCGGCGGTGCATCCGACTCCTCTCAGCAACATCGACGCGGCGTGATGATCGTGGTGATCGTGATGATGTTGATAAGGGTCTATCGGTGGGTCGGGGCAAAAGCTGAGCGGGGGTAGGCTCGGACTTGCGGTCTTAGCCAGACAATTATACGGTATGCTCTAGGTTATCGGGCAGCTTTTGTGTATGGTGATGGCGGTGTACAGGATCACCCGGACGCTTGTCACGGGGGGTGGACGGATCCGACGGATCGTTGCCTTAGATCTGTGCAGCATTTGGTCTACGCTGGAAAGAAGCTTTGGTACCCTTGAGTTTAACGATGTTATATCGGTCGATGATTAACCAATCAGTTGCGTTCTAGGAGGACGGTTTGATGATTCAAACCAATGAAAGCCGCAAGGCCATTGAGTCGGCCGTAGGGGCCATCGAGAAGCAGTTTGGTAAGGGCGCGATCATGCGCCTAGGCGAGAGCAATCCGCTTAACGACAAGATCGAGACGATTTCGACCGGGGCTTTGTCCCTCGACATCGCTCTTGGCATCGGCGGCTTGCCCCGCGGTCGGATCATCGAGATCTTCGGGCCAGAGTCGAGCGGTAAGACCACGCTGACGCTGCACTTGGTCGCAGAGACCCAGAAGGCCGGCGGCACCGCTGCCTTTATCGATGCCGAGCATGCGCTGGATACCAGCTATGCCAAGAGCATCGGCGTCAAGCTCGACGACCTGCTGGTATCGCAGCCGGATACCGGTGAGCAGGCGCTGGAGATCGTCGACATGCTGGTCAAGAGCAATGCCGTCGATGTCATCGTCATCGACTCGGTGGCGGCGCTGACGCCTCGGGCCGAGATCGAAGGCGATATGGGCGACAGCCACGTCGGTCTGCAGGCACGCCTGATGTCACAAGCCCTGCGCAAGCTGACGGCATCGGTCTCGCGCTCCAAAACCATGGTCGTCTTTATCAATCAGCTGCGGATGAAGATCGGCGTCATGTTCGGCAACCCCGAGACGACGACCGGTGGCAACGCCTTGAAGTTCTACTCCAGCGTGCGCCTCGACATCCGCCGCATCGCCTCGGTCAAGCAAGGCGAAGAGGTGGTCGGCAGCCGCGTCAAGGTCAAGGTCGTGAAGAACAAGGTGGCCGCTCCGTTTAAGACGGCGGAGTTTGACGTCATGTTCGGCACCGGCTTCTCGCGCATCGGCGATATGCTCGACTTGGCCGTCGCCAAGAACATCGTCGCCAAGACGGGTGCTTGGTTTGCCTATAAAGAAGAGCGTTTGGGTCAAGGCCGGGAGAACGCCAAGGAATTTCTTGAGCAAAATCCCGCCATCGCCAAGCGCGTCGAGAAGGAAGTGCTGGCGGCCTACGGCCTCGGCTCTAAAGATGCCGTCGATGCTGCGCCAGCCAAGGATGCGCGGGCTGTGACTGGGGCGGTGCGGGCTCCCGACAAAGACCCAAGCAAGGACTCCAGGGATCTGAAAGACGCTCCAGCGAAGGCTGGCGAGCCGCAGCGGGTGGGTGCCGAGGCCGGTGCCTCTGCAGCGGTCGTCAACGGCGCCAGCGGTGCTGGACTGGTCGGAGCGAAGCTCGCTCCGAAGAAGCCAGCCATGGCTGCAAGCAAATAGCCTCGCCTTAGTGTTAGTCCAGGCGACTCAAGGCAGCTGGCCAGGCATGACCTGGTTCCAGCTGCCCTGGCAGCTCGCTTTGAGCCCGCCATTCGTAGCCGTGGATCTGCTCGGGTAGGTCTTTCTCAGGTGCGGTTTGGAACACATGGCAGACGCCACCGGGCGAGGGGACCTGGGCCAACTTGTGAAACACCGGGCAGACGTCTTGTTCGACGGTGTGGTTGAGGATGCGAAAGGCCGCCTCCGCAGGATGCTCACCAGGCATCAGATCGGTGCCTGGCAGGGCCAATCTGGGCGCGCTTGGGTCGATCCCCGTGCTTTGCTGGACTAAGATCTGCGCTTGATCATGCTTTTCACGGGTTACGCACACGACGACCCGGTCTGTCTCCGACGATTCCATGCTGGCTCCTTTGGCGATGGTCCCTTAGGTTACAAACACCATGGCCCTTCCGCTATCATCAATTCCCCAGCCATGCCACAACGGCCTGGATTCTCCTCGCAACACCATGGGTTGTTCCAAAATCTTTAGCCATGCTTTATAGTTGAGGTCATTCGCAGACGTCGTCACGGGGACATGCGCGGCACTAGCCAGCTCGCGAGGGGGACTTTGTGCTTTATTGGATAGGCTCGTACTTCGAGTCCTTTTTTGGCCCACTGCGGCTGTTGACCTCACATTTGTTCCTCGGTGGACTCAGCGTCATCTTGTGCTGGAGCCTGACCTACTTGTTGTTGCCGCGCCTAGCAGTCAAGCTACCGCGCGACCGTGGTCGGCAGCATGCGGTGCAAAGCGCCGCAGCTGCGGGTAAACCCACCGGTGCTGGGGTGATCTTTATCAGCATCTTCACCCTAGTTGAGCTGATCGTCCTGCCAGCAACGCTGCAATCGCTGATGATCATCTGCCTAACCTTCTTTGCCATGCTCTCCGGCTGGCTGGACGACAAAGCCGTCAACTCCTGGAGCGAATACAAAAAAGGCCTCATCGACCTGATCCTCGCCGCCGTGGCCGCAACCGTCCTCTGCCAAGGCCAAGCAGCAGAGGTCTGGCTGCCCTTCACCAAGATGACCTTAAGCGTACCGCCACCCGTGTTTATCGCCTTTGGCACCCTGCTGATCTGGACGGCGATCAACTCTACGAATTGCACCGACGGCGTCGACGGCCTGTCTGGGACCCTCTGCGCCATCGCCTTCACCAGCCTTGGCGGTTTGCTCTACTTTGTCCTAGGTCACAAGGAGATCTCGACCTACCTGCTGCTACCGCATGTGCAAGACGGCGCCGTGTGGGGGATCATGGCGTTCTCCATGGTCGGTACGATCATGGGCTACCTTTGGTACAACGCCAATCCCAGCTCGCTACTGATGGGCGACGCCGGCTCCCGCGCACTGGGCTTTCTCCTCGGCGTCTTCGTCATCAAGAGCGGCAATCCCTTCACCATCTTTATCGTCTCCGCCGTGCTACTGGTCAACGGCGGCACGGGCTTGGTTAAGGTCGCGCTGCTGCGCTTTTTTAAGATTGGCATCTTTCGCACCGTGCGCTTTCCTCTGCATGATCATGTGCGGCACAACAAAGGCTGGTCGAACACCCAGGTGCTAGTGCGCTTTGCGCTGGTGCAGGTGATGATCACGATGGTGATGCTGGTGTTGTTGATTAAGGTGAGGTGACGAAAGAGCTGGCGTTAGAGCCGTAAACAGCTTTTCGTCGTGATCTGCGATTGACGCGAAGACGAACACGGAGACTGGTGATCAAGCATTCGTGCGAGGCTCATAACTCAATACCGCAACAATACCAGGCGCGAATGCTACGGAGTATATTCCATGAAAGGTGTTGGCAGCCATCTGATATACTCGGACTACTATGGAGCCTGTTCGTCTCACAATTGAAGAAATCCACGGTATCGAGGCGGCCGCGCTCGCAGTTTTTGGTGGAAGTCTTTTACGTATACGTCTCTACGGCTCTCGCGCGGACCTCAGCAAGGCTGGTGGCGACATTGACCTCATCTTCGAACTTCGCGACAAGCCAGTAGACAAGTTTTTGCAGGCGCAAAAACTGCGACGGGAGCTCAGCTCCCGATTGGGTGAGCAAAAATTTGATCCTCTCTGACCACCTAGCTGCAAATAGCGATCGTGAAAATAATTTCCTCAAATTGATCATGCCGACCAGCAAAATTTTATGGACCAGTCATGAATAACCCAATCATCGAGCAGCTCAAAACAGATCTTGGACGAACGGGAAACTCTGGAGGCTTTAACCGCCCGCTATGGTCGGGCCCTGGACTTTTTAACGCAAAAGCTCCTACGTACCATTGACCGTATTGAGCTAACCGATGAAGGTAGCGTGCTTGACCGCGTCAATCGCTTTAAGTGTAGTGGCAACACACATTTCCCACTTATCCCCAGATTCCAAGGTTGACGCCCAGTTGCTGTTCACCGCGTGAGCAGACGTTGACTACCGCGCGGCCGCCCCGACCGTGTCGGCTCCTGCGGAGATGCCGCTTGGTTGCTCGCCGTCGGTCGCGGCGACCGCCGGCCGAGCGCGTTCAATAAGCCAGTGTCTAAAAAATGCTGATTTATCAAAGTACCAAGGCTGCGTCCCAAGGGTTTGCGGGCGCGACCGGCGACAGGATTTTTGAAGCAACGTAAGTACGCTATCTGTCGTTGTCGGTCGGTGGTGGTGGCTCCTCTTCGCGGAGCAGCGCCATCGTAATGCGGGCTGGCTTTCCAGCACGGTTCGTAAATTTCATACGCAGCTCTCCGTCCTTTTCATATGGCGTTACCACCTCGACATCTTTCGGGACGAAATCTGGTTCGCTAGTCGGCCCTGAAAAATACAATTTGAACTTTAGGGACCATGGCGTTTACTACGCGCGACAACCGTAAATGGCGCCGCTTGGCGTTAAAATGAGCTCAAAAAGCTTCACAAAAACAGGCAAAAAGAAAGCCCGATAGAGC
>JAPLFX010000053.1 GCA_026390445.1 Pseudomonadota bacterium | reverse complement strand
GAGGAGATTCGAGGCCGATGCCTCTTCGCATCATTGCAAGCAGCTGGCCCTTATTCCAGATCCTGCAGATATTTAGCAACCTCAAGGTTTAGCGCATCAGGTTCTGGAGCCTCAATGCGCAGGAGCGACACCGTTGCCGTCACGCCCGTCCCGACGCCCTGGGAGCGGAGATCAAGCGTTCCCTGCATATCGCTGATAATGCGCGAGCATAGCCATAGTCCGAGCCCTTGACCGCCGCGCAATTTCTTGGTCGTTGCAAAGGCGGCAAATTCACGGCGCACGCCGGGCGTCTCAAGCCCAATACCATTGTCGGTGACGCTTAGGCTTACGGACTCGCCTGTCGAAGCAAGCCTGATGATGATGCGGCCGCCCTGTTCAGGTGCTAGTTCGGCGATGGCATCATGCGCATTGAGGATTAAGTTAATCAGCACCTGCTTGAGCCTGACATCATGCGCCATGACCCATGTTTGGGGCTCAGATGCGAGCTCAAGACGATACGGCTTGACCATGGGCCGCATCAGGACCATGACCTGCTCGACCAGCGCGGTAAGTTCAAGCGGTCGACAGCTAACGCGCGTCGTCGCAAAGGTGCTGAGACTGCGCGCGACTTCGGTGAGGAGCGTCGAGGCCTCGGTAAGGGCGGTAAGTGCCGCTGCGGCTTTAGGATGTTGTTTAGGGCTAGGATTCAACAGCCGTTGGACCTGATCGGCACAGACTCTGACGATCATCGCGAGGTTTTTAACTTCATGATTGGAGGCCGCCATCAGCCGTCCGACCATGGCCAAATGCTCGCTACTCTGCAGCGAGGTCTCCAGGGCCTTGACGTGCTGGTAGTGGTCGATGGCGTTGATGGCTCGCAGCACCAGCTCTTTGAGTTCGATCGGGCGTACCACGTAGTCGACCGCGCCCATGGCCAAGCCCTTGACCCGGTTCTCCGCTTCGGGCAACTGCGCCGTGGTCAGCAGAACGGGAAGGTCATGATAGGGCGAACCCGCTTGCTTGATCCATTGCAACAGGTCAAAGCCAGTCTCGCCTGGCATTTGAATATCGGATAGGACCAGGTCAAACGGCGGTTGCTGCCGCCGCAGATGCTGCTTCGCCTCGGCCGCGCTAAGAGCGAGGCAGACGTCGATGCCCTCCTCCTCAAACAGCGACCCCATGAGCTTTAGGACCGTCGGGTTATCGTCAACGACGAGGATGCAGCGTGCGGGATGCTCAGGCGTGCCGCTCATGGGCTCCCTCCAAGCGGGCTATTTGGCCTTTTTCGTTGCACGTACGACCTTATGGCACTCAATGCAATCGAGTTGGACGCGGATGTAGCCGAGGGAGGCCCCTTCCAAACTGCGTAGCTTGGCTTGTTCAGCAAGATAATCCGCGGAATTTTGAAAACTCTTGGCGTGGTGCCTGAAGTCTTCAGAGTCCGCCTTGTACCAGGTCGTGGCATGACTAATCTCTTTTAGCAGCTTGGCGTGATATTCGATCTTGGTGAAGTCCTCTAAGGCAAGCGCATCGAGGATGGCATGGGCGCTTTCGAGCTTTTGCCGCATCAGATCCTGGACGGTGGAGTTGGCGAGCGCCACGTTGCTAAAGGTCCACAGTGAAACCAAGCCGAGACAGGTCCGCTTTATCATAAGGTCTCCTCTGATAGATGCTTGAGGGTATCGCATGCAAGGTCTAGACCACAACTGGGTGTGGCAAATCATACAGCTGCCAGAGCCATGGGACCCGTGGCGGACATTCACAACATAAAAAGGCGGCTCTGCTGGAGCCGCCTTATAGTCTAAATGTGCCTCGGTGCTAACTCAAGCTGTAGGCTTCTTGCCTAGTGCGCCGCGACGCGACAACTTGATTTTGCCTTGGCGGTCGATATCCAAGACCTTGACCAAAACCTCTTCGCCTTCGTTGAGGACGTCGGTCACCTTGTTGACCCGGCCTTCTTCCAGCTCGGAGATATGGCACAAGCCTTCTTGGCCTGGGCGGATCTCGATGAATGCGCCGAAGTCCATGATCCGCTTCACAGTACCGAGGAAGATACCGCCGATCTCTGGATCGGTGGTGATGGTCCGGATCATTTGCTTGGCGGCTTCGGCCGAGAGCACGTCGGGCGAGACGATGCTCACCATGCCGTCGTCGGCGATGTCGATCTTGACACCGGTGTCGGCGACGATCTTTTTCACCACCTTACCGCCAGGACCGATTAGGTCGCGGATGCGGTCAGAGGCGACTTTGATTTGGAAGATCCGTGGAGCGAACTGGCTCAGTTCCTTCGGCTCCGTGATGGCTCCGCGCATCTTGCTCAAGATGTGGCGGCGGCCTTCCTTCGCCTGGGTGAGGGCCTCGCGCATGATATCTTTGGATAGGCCACCAATCTTGATGTCCATCTGTAGCGCCGTGATACCGTTTTCGCCGCCGCAGACCTTAAAGTCCATGTCGCCGAGGTGATCTTCGTCGCCGAGGATGTCCGAAAGGATGGCGTACTTGTCACCCTCTTTGATGAGGCCCATGGCGATGCCGGCAACTGGCTCGACAATCGGCACGCCAGCATCGAGCAGAGCCATGACGCCGGCACAGACGGTTGCCATCGACGAACTGCCGTTGGACTCTAGAACTTCGGACACCAAACGGATGGTGTAGCCGAACTTGCTCTTTTCGGGGATGATCTGGGCGATGGCGCGCTCAGCCAAGGCGCCGTGACCCATCTCACGACGGCTCAGGCCGCGCAGAGGTTTCGCTTCGCCGACCGAGAAGGGCGGGAAGTTGTAGTGGAGCATGAAGCTCTTGAACTCATCATGCGACTGGATCGAATCGAGGCGCTGCTCGTCATCGCCGGCACCGAGGGTGACGGTCGCAAGGGCCTGGGTTTCGCCGCGGGTAAACAGCGAGGAGCCGTGTGGCCTGCCGAGAATACGCGTCTCGCACAGGATGCTGCGGATGTCTTTATAACCGCGACCACCGATCCGGCGCTTTTCGTCGAGGATTTGACTGCGCATCATCTCGTACTTGGTGTCTTCGATCAGCGTCTTGACCTGAGCTTTGCGGCCGGCGTCGCCGTCGGTGCAAAGCTGCTCGACGACCTTTTTACCAGCGACCTTAAGGGCCTTCATCCGGTCCATCTTGTCGTCGATGGCGAAGGCGCCAGCGATCAATCCTTTGGCGGCCTGGATGACTTCGTCTTTCAGCGCTTCGTTGACGGTCTTTTTTGCGAGGGTGCGCTTTGGCTTGCCGATCAAGCGCTGCACTTCGAGCTGCACATCAAACAACGGCTGCATCCACTGCTGAGCGGTGTTGATGGCGTCGAGCATCTGCTCTTCGGAGAGGAAGTTGGCGCCGGCTTCAACCATCAAAATGGCATCAGGGCGGCAGGCGACGTTTAAGTCGAGGTCGGAGACGTAATTGGTCGGCGGGTCGAGGATGAGCTTGCCGCCCTCCATGCCGATGCGCAGCGAGGCGACAGGGCCTTGGAAGGGGATGTCGCTGACCATCAACGCGGCACTGGCGCCGAGCAAGGCGAGAGGAGCTGGATTGTGTTTGGCTTCGTAGGACATGACCGTGGCGACGATCTGCGTGTCGCACATGTACTCTTCGGGGAAGCTGGGACGCAGCGGCCGGTCGATCACGCGGCTGGTCAGGGCTTCGCGTTCGCTGGGGCGGGTCTCACGCTTGATGTAGCCACCGGGGATGCGACCCGCAGCGTAGAACTTCTCGACGTAGTCGACGGTCAGGGGAAAGAAGTCTTGGCCTTCTTTCGGCTCGTCGGCGGCGCAGACGGTGACGAGAACCTGCGTGTCACCGCAGCTGACCATCACCGAGCCGTTGGCTTGTTTTGCGAACCTTTGGAACTCCAGCTTGATCAACTTGTCGCCGACGGTAACTTCACGAATCAGACTCATTCACAACATCCTTCGCAAGGGGAGAATCACAGGTCGCAGCTTATTTACGAATCCCAAGGTCACTGATGAGCTTTTTGTAGCCCTCGTAGTTTTTCCGGTGGAGGTAATCTAGCAGACGACGGCGCTGGCCGACGAGCTTCATCAGCCCGGTACGGGAGTGATGATCCTTCGAGTTGGCCTTAAAGTGTTCATTCAGATAGTTGAGGCGGGCTGTGATCAGCGTCACCTGGGCTTCTGGCGAGCCAGTGTCTTTCTCGTGGCGGCCGTGCTTCTTGAGTAGTTCCGCAGTTTGGGCAGCGGTAAGGGACATGTCGGGGATCTCCAAAATGATACTGAAATGACTGGGCGAACTTAAGATTCCGCAGAGACGGACTGTTAAGCCAGGGTACATAGCGTAAATTCCCGCCCATGGCAAGAAGTCCTCTGTCAAGCCATTGATATAACTATAAATCCATGCCAGACTCCGCGCCCACTATACTAACCATTTGACTATTTTATAAAAATCGGTAAGATCCAACTTTGTAGACATACCGTGGCCGTAGTTATCTTAAGCGGGGCTAGTGCATCCAGCACGACGCAGTTCCGAATCTTCCCATCGGGTATTCCCCTCCTGGGCCCTAGCTCTAGCCTCAGATCATCGGCCATTTCAGTGCGCACGACAGTCGGATTACCTGCAACCCGGAGTCAATCATGGAATTCAAAGTCGGAGACAAGGCCGTATACCCTGCGCATGGCGTTGGCGTGGTCAAGCGCATTGAATCGCGTAAGATCGGTGGCACGAATCAGGACTTTTATGTGCTCCAGATCATGGGTTCAGGCGCCACTTTGATGGTCCCAATCAGCGGCTGTGAACGCGCTGGCATGCGCAGTCTGATTTCGACGATCGAGATCGATAACGTCTACACCATCTTGCGCAGCCCCGGCAAGGTGTCGCACACGACCTGGAACCGGCGTTTTCGTGAGTTCAACGACAAGCTGCGGACTGGGTCCGTGGCCGACATCGCCGAAGTGCTGCGCGATCTATGCTCCCTCAAGGGCGACAAGGACCTGTCCTACGGCGAGAAGAAGATGATGGACAAGGCGCTGGCCATGCTCGTCTCCGAGATCAGCGCTGCTGCTAGCCGCGAAGCGATCGACGTCGAGGGTGAGCTGAATCAGCTCCTCCTCCCTAACTAGTCGTTACGACTGTCGCGCGATGCCGTTGCGCATCACCAACGTAATGGCGGTCAGTTTGGACGGGAGGATCGCCTCCCATCCAGGTGAGCGTGACGAGGCCAGGCATCAGCTTGGTTTCACCAATGACGACGACCATGCGCATGTGCTCGCCTTGCTACGGGCGACCGATGCGGTGATCGTCGGCAGCGCTTCGTTGATGGCAAGTGGGGGAGCCTTCGTTGGTCCAAACGACCGCGGTGTGCAACCTATTTGGGCTGTCCTGACCAACCGAGGGCTGCCAGAGGGGGCTCCCTTCTTGGCTCAGGCCGATGTGCCGCGCTGGATCGTATCCCAAGACCCTTTGGCCCTACCGGCCCACACCGGCATCGTCCATACCATCACCTGTGCCGCGGAGTCGCCCGCATCGGTCGTGGCAAAGGCTTTGGCGGACGCCGGGGTGGAGCGGGCGTTGCTGTTCGGGGGCAGCGAGATCAATCGATTATTCTATGCTGCCGGCTTGGTGGATCAGCTAATCCTTACCGTTTGCCCCGTGATCCTCGCCACTCAGGCCGCAGTTGGCCTGGTTGCCCCGACTTTACCCGCCCCGGTTAAATTGACCCTGCTTGCTTCTCAACCTCAAGGGAATCTTGTATTCTTAACCTATAACGTTCAAAAAGACTGATCCCGTTGCCTGCCGCTCATGTTCCTTCGACCTCTGTCATGCACCGTTAGCGCTTTAAAGGGGATTCCATGGGGCTTCGCGTCCGTACAAACGTTCAGTCGTTAGTAGCTCAGCGCCACATGCAGATGTCAGGCGAGGAAATGAATAAGGCGACCGAACGCTTAGCCTCCGGCTATCGCATCAACAAGGGGGCGGACGATGCCGCCGGCTTCGCCATCTCTGAAGTGTTGCGCGCCGATATTCGGGGCTTAAACCAGGCGCGGCGCAATGCCAATGACGGTGTCTCGCTCATCGAGGTTGCCGAAGGCGGCCTCAACGAGATCAATAACATTATGATCCGACTGCGCGAACTCTCCGTGCAGGCGGCCTCTGACACCATTGGGCAGCGCGAGCGCGGTTACCTGAATCAGGAGTTCTTCTCGCTCAAGGATGAAATCGACCGGATCGCCGGCGGTACCGAATTCAACGGCACCCGCTTGCTCGTCGGTAATCATGAAATCCCTGAAGAGATGAAGCGCAACAGCAACGGCTCACCGTTAGAAGTGCAGGTCGGCAAGGACTACTTTAAGGAAGTTGACTCCTTGCAGGCATTCAATCCAGTCAACGTCATCCGTATCGACATGTCCAAGTTGAACGCCTTCACCGATGGTGAGGGCTCGCTGGGACTAGGCAATACGCAGAATGAAGAAGGCGCCCGCATCGATACCAAGGTCGGCGCGCAGACGGCCATCGGTACCCTTGAGGTCGCCATGGAGCAGGTGGCCTCCTACCGTGCCAGCCTCGGCGCCATCCAAAACCGCCTCGAAAAGACCGATAAAGCCATTGCCGTACAGACCGAATCTTTGACTGCGGCCAAGTCGCGGATCAAGGACGCGGACTTCGCCAGCGAGACGGCGAACTTGACGCAGAGCAAGATCCTGCAGCAGGCAGGTGCAGCGGTGTTGGCGCAGGCCAACCAGCAGCCGGAGATTGCCCTTAAGCTTCTGCAAGGGTAAAGAGGGGTCTGGCGTAAACATCGCAGACCCTACAAGCAGAGTTTAAATTGAGTAAGATTGCAATCATCAACCTCGGTGCCCATGGCCATGTAAACCCGACGTTGACGATGACCCAGGAACTGGTCAAGCGTGGCCACCAGGTTCATTACTTTTTGACCGAGGAATTTGCTGCCGCTGTGCACGACACCGGGGCTGTGCTCGGTCCTTATGAGTCGGATTTCGGCAACCATGTGCCGCCGGCCGACAAGGTCGTGGAGGTGATGCCGACCTTTCCGTTGCGCCTTCTCTCCGAGGCGGCGGCGACGATGCGGCAGATCTTTGACCGAGTGCGTGATCTGCGTCCGGACGTTGTTCTCTATGATCCCATGTGCGTTGCCGGACGCTTGATTGCCGAGGCTCTTGCAATTCCAGCGGCAACGCTCCATGCGACCTACGCGGCAAACGACCTGGTCTCGGTTTGGCAAGCGGCGCACCTTGCTGCCCCTGCAGACGCCATCGTTGCTGAATACGTGCAGCTTGCTGCGGACTTAAGCTCAACCTATGGCATTCCGGCGCCGACCATGCAAAGCATCAAAACCCATAGTGAGCCGCTGAATATCGTGTTTGTGCCACGAGCCTTTCATCCGGAGAGCGCGAGTTTTGACCAGCGTTATCAGTTTGTCGGTCCGGGATTCTCGACGCGGCCAACTTCGGGTCGCTGGGTGCCGAGTCAGACCAAGCGGGAGCGCCGCCTGTTCGTGTCGATGGGTACGGTTTTTAATGCGTGGCCAGAGTTCTTCCAGATGGCGGCGGAGGCCTTTGGTGGAAGCGATTGGGACGTGCAGATGGCCATAGGCAGCCGGGTGTCCCGAAGCAGTCTCGGTGTCCTTCCTGAAAATGTGCATGCGGCTACCTATTTGCCGCAATTGGATATCCTCCCGCATGCTGCAGCGGCCATCATGCACGGTGGGATGGGTACGACCATGGAGGCACTAAGTCATGGCGTTCCATTGGTGATCATCCCGCAGATGCCTGAGCAGGAGATGACGGCGCGGCGTGTGGCCGAACTCGGACTAGGCGTACACCTAGCGCGCGATGAAGTTACGCCGCGGAGTTTAAGTCAGGCGGTCCAAAAGGTGACGACTGACCCAACCATTCTGGCCAACGTCGCTAGGATGCGCGAGCAGTTAGACGCAAACAACAGTCGCCCGGGGTACCTGCTAGCGGCCGACGCAGTCGAGACATACTTATCGTAGATCGTCGCGTTTTAGAGCCTGGACGAGAGACTTTGCGTCGTGCGCCCAAGCCTAAAGCTAAAGGATTTAGGGCGCCTTGGCGACGCCGTCTAGGGCTGCACTGAATTTGCTGTTCTGCAGCAGCGCGCTGGCGATCACCACCCCCAAGGTCTGACCGGCGAGGACATCCGACGGGTGATGCAGGCCGCTGATGACTCGGTCGATCGCGACATGGTCGGCAGCGGCTTGGAAAGCTTGAGCGCGCTCGGGAAAGACCTTACTTAGGATCTGGGCGAAGGCTTTTGACACCGTGGCGTGACCGCTTGGGTAGGCAAAGGTCGATTCCTTTTCGACGCAGGGAACTAACGTCCTGTCTTCATCGTAGGGCCGAGGGCGGCGCCAGATGCTCTTGCCTTGGTTGGAGAAGAACTTAATTTCGCCGACGAGCTGGGAAAACAAGGGGTCTAGCCGACTCACCTCAGCCGCTGTCAAGGGACCGCGAGCCGGTCCAAAAAAGTTGTCTATCGAATGCACGACTTCCGCCGCGGCGCGTGCGCAGTCCTCGACGCTGCGATTTGACTGCTGTAGCCTCAAGACTCCATTGTCCAATTGATCCACCGCGCTGCCCGGTGCTGGGGCCGCACCGATGACGTTGGCGATATTGACGGCGTCAGGCGTGAGAAATAGCAGCTTTGGAGCGTTGTTTACGGGAGCTTCGGCGTGAGCTGCGACAGGTGGGAAGATCCCCGCAAGGACCAGCCAGGCCAAGGCTACGTAGGCGGCCACATGGTGGAGAGGTCTGGCGACGAAGACGGCCTTACGGCTGGCGGGCAATTTC
>JAPLFX010000259.1 GCA_026390445.1 Pseudomonadota bacterium | reverse complement strand
CAAGAAGAACAAATCGGATGACACGCCCGCCACTCCGGAAGCGGTTGCGCCGATTGAGGCAACCCCAGGCAACAACACAGCGGGAAACCAATCCCCTGAGACACGTGCAGCTCCTGCGCCTACGCCAGAAGCGAAGCTCGTCCCTGTCGCACCTGCTCCGGCAGCTCTTCAGGTCGTGATTTCAAACAAGGCTGAGACTACTCTAGCAACGACCCCTGCGGCCTTGACCTTGACCTTTGATGTCTCAGGTCGCGGCACCAGCGATGCCTTGAGCAACTATACCTTTCAGTGCAAGTTGAACGGCGATACGGCCTTTAAGGATTGCACCGGCGCCACCTACTTCACCTTTCTGGGCATGACCAACAAGACCCAGTACAACTTGACGGTGCAAGCAACGAATAAGGCGACGAGCGCCGTCATTGGCAGCGACTCGGTTAGCTTTACGGCCGCTGGATTGGCCGAGGCTCCCGCAGCTGGTGAAGGTAACGGTAACGTTGCCGGTAACGGTAACGGTCCTGGCACTACTGGTGACGGTAAGAAGCCAGTCGATCAGCCAGTCGTGGTCCCGATGATACCTCTGAACTTCTTGATCGGTTCGCGTTTGATGTACACGGTCCCCACGGACTCGCACGTCACTGAGTACGTCTCGACTTTGAACTACAAGGCCTCTTTGGTGGCCTACCAAATCGCCGCGCAAGATGACTTGGCCTACATTGGTAACTCGTCCTGCAATCGTAACGCGGACCGCAGTATCAAGTCTTCGGACTCAGCGAAAAACGTCTACAACTACTGTCAGACGACGATCCTTAGTGACGGCCAATACACGGGCTTGCCGTACTACGCCCCCAACCATATCGAAACCAATACCAACGCCGATCTAGTACTCGCTGGCAAAGAGACCCATGTCGATGTCAACGTCTACGACTACCACCAAGGTTTCTTCCGCAACCGCTCGCAGTTCTGGAACCTCTGTCAGCACCGCACGGTCGTCGTGACTCCCACCATCCCAGTGATGCGTGACTTCTTCGGCTGGCCGACGGTGATGTCGCAAATCGCGGTGTGCCGCACCAACTTGGCCCCAGCCTTCTCCCTTGGTCAAGTCGCCGACGGTAGCTTCAACCAAAACGAGTACTTTGTCGCCTCATTCATCGCCCAAGTCGACGAGACCAACAACCTGATCGCCAGTGTGCCTTGTCACATCGGTGGCTACGACGAGTGCGAGAAGAAGGTGTTCCTTGCCTCCTCCAGCTACAGTGCCCTGGTTGAAGTCACGGTCGTCGGCAAGGTTGGCACTTCCGGCAAAAACGAGAACGACTTTGCCAGGGAGCAGATGGCTGCATCGCTCACCAACTTCAGCATCCTGCACTAAGCCCCTGAGGTCTGGGCTGACTCTAACCAGCGCCCAGATGGTTCCAAAATATGGTTCATGATAGCCCCGGAGGCCGCAAGGCTTCCGGGGCTCCTTGTTTTTGGATCAGGTCACTGGAGTCCCCTTGCAACTCCGAGGACTCCGCGGCAACAAAGCCCTTATATAGGTCGAAATAAGCGCCGCGCTTGGCGAGCAGCTCGACGTGATTACCCGCTTCGACGATCCGCCCTTTATCGACGACTAGGATGTGATCGCACTGCCGAATGGTCGACAGTCGGTGGGCGATGACGATCACCGAGCGGTCTTTGAGCAGGCTCTGGGTCGCCACTTGAATCGTGCGCTCCGACTCGCGGTCGATCGATGAGGTTGCTTCGTCTAGAATAACCAGATTAGGCGCCTTGACCAGGGCCCTGGCAAAGGCAAGGAGCTGGCGCTGACCATGCGAAAGGTTGCTGCCCTGCTCTTTGATATCCTCGTTCAAGCCCTTTGGCAGACGCGCGATAAAGGCCTCGGCACTCGCCTGTTTGGCGGCTCTGGCGATGCGTTCTGGGGTGGCGCCGGGGAGGCCAAGGCCGATGTTGAAGGCAATGCTACCGTCAAACAGCACGATGTCCTGCGGCACGATTGCGAGTAGTTGGCGCAGGGCCTGAGGCTCTAGCTCGGTCAGGTCGTGACCATCGACTAGGATGCGCCCCGTGTAGCCGTCATAGAGCTTGGCGAGGAGCTTGACGACGGTCGATTTACCGCTGCCGGTTGCGCCGACCAAGGCCAGGCTCTGGCCGGCTTTAAGCGTAAAGCTCACGTCCTTTAGTACCTGGACGTCGCCGTAGCCAAAGGATACGTGTTCAAAGGTCACGTCACCGCGCAGCGTGTCCAGGACCACCGTGCCATGGACCTGTTCGCCGCGACCGAGGACGCCAAAGATTCGGTCGATGGAGGTGAAGGCGCCTTGCAGCATGGCCATTTTGTTGCCGAGTTGCTTCAGCGGTTCAAAGAGCTGCTGGATATAGGCGACAAAAGCAACGATGACGCCCGCGCTGAGGGCATCTCCCCAGCTTGGTTGGGCCAGCGAGGTCTTGGTCACCCCTGCAACCACGACCCATAGTACCAGGCCTAGGGTGATCGAAGCGATGCCGTCGAGGACGGCAAACATCGTGGCGTCGAGTATGACGCTACCCATTTGCGCATCGCGGTACTCGATGTTTAGGAGATGATACTCGCTCTCAGCCCTCGCTTCGGCACTCAGGAGCTTGATGGTGGTGTGGCCAAAGAGGCATTCCTGGGTGAAGGCATTGAGTGCGGCGATCTTGACCCTGGCTTGGAGCATCGCCGCTTTTAGTCCCTTAGAGAACCACTGCACGACGGCGCCAACCACCGGCAATATGACCAGGGCACAGAGCGCCAGTCGCCAATTGAGTGTAAACATCCCGCCGATGCAGCCGATGAGAACGGCGACGTCGACGACCGAAGTCAACACGCCCATGTTTAGAGTTTCGCTCAGGTTATCAAAATCGCTGGTCGCTCTAGTGACTAAAGCCCCGCTCATCGACCGGTCATGAAACGCCGCTTTTAGGCTCATGACATGCCAAAACAGCTTCTCGCGCATGGTTTTGATCATGCGCAAAACGGCCAGAGCGGTGGCCACGGATTGCGCTGACCGCGCGGCATAAGCCAGCAGGATCAGCAGCAGATACCAAGCGGCATAGCGTAGCAATGCGGGCATGTCCTTGCCGACGATGCCGTGATCGATGGTCTGTTTTAGGACCAAAGGCAAGGCGGTCTCCACGCCGGAGATCATGGGAATCAGGGCGCCGGCGAACAGGATGAGCCGCTTGTCAGCTCTAAGGTATGGCCACAGCATGCGCAAGCGAGTGACGTCGGCGATGATGCCGCGTCTTCGCTCACTACCTGCCTGCTCCTCGGACTGGTCTTTCACCGCTGCGCTCATCGTGCGAAGCTATCAGATGCGGCCAACTCTGCGCAACCACCTAGACCTAAATCGTCGCTTATGCAGCCTTGACACCTGATAGCGGCTTTTTCCCAACGACCACCAGGCAAATGTCATCTTTGACCGGGACGTCCTTCACGTGATCATGAAACAGGGTGAGGACTTCCTGGCATAGATCACTGACCTGCTGGGCCGAGGCAACCTTGCTGATGTGGCGTTGAAACTTGCGTACAAAAGGACGACCGTCTTTATCCAGGGCCTCGGTCAGGCCATCGGTATAGAATAGCAGCAAGTCCTCTGCACTGAAGCTGTAGGTGGTGTCGGTGTACTGGTGGGAGGCGATTTCGGGGGTGCTGTCGTCACCAAGCATGAACTGCTGATTTTTTGCTAACGACTCGAGCTTCGGCTTGGTGCTACCGCTTTGGCGCAGAATCAGCGGAAAGGTGTGGCCAGCATTGCAGATGGTCAGCTGCATCGCCGCAAAGTCGAGCTGTGCGGCGACGCAGGTCATGCGCAGATTGCTTTTACCGACCAGCTTATTCATCACGTTGTTGAGCAGGGTGACGATCTGCGCTGGACGCGAGATGGAGCCTTGGTCGAAATCATGGATCATCGCCTCGATGATATTCATCGCACCCGCCATCGCCGTGGTGATCAGTCCTTGGGCCAAGCCGTGGCCGGTGACGTCGCCAAGGATGACGTAGACGCTGCTGCCATCACCGGACTGGGTGACGCTGAACCAGTCGCCGCCGACGCGCAAGACCGGTTCGTAGTGGAAGGCGAAGGCGGCGATCGGTGGCAGTTTGGCCTCGTCGATGATCATCGACCGTTGCACGGTCTCGGCAACTTGAAGTTCGGCGGCAATGAGGGCAGTCTCGCGAATCAGCGACAGCCGCATCATCGCCAAAGTGGCGATCGACATCAACGAGCGGAGGAGGGCGGCGACGGTGGCCTCTGGCTTGGTCGGAAAAGCCAGAGTGAAGTGCCCGACGTTGTGGCTGCGCGAACGAATCGGGAAGGAGAAGGTCCGTTCACCATCCTGCTTCTCCATCTGCAACCGGACCTCGCGTTCCGTGGCGGGAAAGAGCTGGCCGCGAACGGCCGCCAGCGGTGTCAGCTTGTCCCCGCCTGGTGTGTTGGATTGGTCAACGTCGGCGACAAACCAGCTGTGGTCGACGCCGCAGACCCGGTAGGCCATAGCCAGAGTCTGACGTACCAGCAGCGGCGCATCGGAGCAGGAAAAGATGTCCAGGATCGCTTGATTCAGCGTCTCCAACTGATTGCGGTTGTGGTTGAGGGAGCGTTCGCGCTTGGCGATCTCTTGGGACATGACGGTGACTTTGTCGGTAATTTGGTTCATGTCGACCTGGCGCACCATCTCAAATTGGTGGTCATAGTTGCCACCGGCAATGTCGGCCAGGCCGGCGCTTAGGCGCGTCAGCGGCTCCTTCACGACTCGCCTGAGCAGTGCGGTCAGGGCTGTAGCGATGGCGCTGGTGAGAAGCGAAAAAACACTTAGGGAATAGAGCAGCATCTGTAGGGAACGAGCGTGGCTGCCTTGGTCGATGAAGGCGATATGCAGCGTACCGATATTACGCTCCCCGAGGTGGATCGCCCTGGTTAGCTCGAGCATGGCGTTGTCCCGATTTTTGCTGTAGGGAACCACGTCTGCGCCAACATCGTCAACCACGCTCAGGTCAAGGACGAGATCAGAGCGGCGATAGATAGAGACGATCTTTTTCACCTCTTCGATATTGAGGTTCCACATCGGCGTGGCTAAAACCGAAGCCATATCATTGGCTAGCTCTACGGCCTTCCCCTCCAACTGCAGCTGGTCGTGGTATTCGGTGTAAAAATAATTGGCTAGGCCGGAGATCGCCAACACCACAGCCACGACGGCGAGCAAGCCGAGGGTTAGGTCCCGGGTGATCGTCGGTTGGTGAAGGCTAAATTTTTTCGACCATCTGCCCATACGTTCCCAACCAAGGGGTTGCCACGGTTCGCTTGTATTGGATCTCGGTACGATTGCCGCGCAACTGAAGCATGGGCCTTGACCATGCACGTGCTAATCGGCTGTTTACTTGGTACTATCCAACTCCGGATAGCGTTCGACCAAGTCGAGGTAGCAGCCTCTTGCGGCGATCTTGCCGTGCTCAAGGATCAGAATTTGGTCGCAGCGCTCCAGAGCTGAGCCTCGGTGCGAGGCGATGATGAGGCCCGAACCGACGGCATAGATGTATTCGAGCAGTTTCGTTTCGGTGACTTGATCCAGCGCCGAAAGGACATCATCGAGCAGCAGCAGCGGTGGTTTGCGTACCAACAGGCGGGCCAAGGCGAGGCGTTGCTTTTGGCCACCAGACAAGCGCACGCCGCGTTCGCCGATCTCGGTGTCCCAGCCTTGAGCAAAGGCCAAGATTTCTGGGAGGATCTGGGCGCCGCGGGCGGCTTCTTCGAGAACCACCTCGGGCGGCACGGGCGTCAGGCCAAAGGCGAGATTGGCGCGAATGCTAGCCGAGAACAGGTGCACTTGCTGCAACGCGTAGCCGATCTCCTGGCGCAGTGCCATGGGCTCTAGGCTTCTAACGTCGACTCCGCGCCAAAAGATGGTCCCGGCCGGAGGTTCATAGATCCGGGTGATCAGGTTAAACAAGGTGGATTTACCGCTGCCGATGCTGCCAAAGAGGCCGAGACGTCCACCCGGCGCTAGGCTGAAGCTGACGTCGTCGAGGACCAAAGGGGTTGGCTCGTTTTCGCTCGAACTTGCGCTACTCGGAAACCGGAAACTCAAGCCGCGTACCTCGAGCAGCGGCGGGGGGTGCTGCTTCGGCGCGTCGGAGTTGCTGCCAGGCTCAGGGCTTAATCGTCCCTGCGGCACCGCTAGTTCGATGTCGCCAATCCGTTCGAGGGCCGTTTTGGCGCGTTGATATAGCGCCAAGATGATACCCATGGCCGACAACGGAAAGGTCAGCAGGCCGATATACACATTGAAGGCGAGGATATCGCCGACCGACAAGCGCCCGGCGATGACCTCTTGCCCACCATAAAAAAGCACGATGAGCTGCGACACGCCGGCCAAACAAGTCATCAGCGGAAACACAAACATGCGGACATAGACGAGGCGCAGGCTGGTGCGGAGGACCTCAGCATTTTGTGCTTCCACTCTGGCGGCAAAGCTTGGAGTCGCACCGTTGGCCTGGATGACGTGGACATTGACAAAGGCTTCGGTCACCCGATTGGTCAAAGTCCCAAGCGCAGCCAGATTGTCGCGCGAGTAGGTATGCATGCGTGGCATCGCAAAGCGGGTGATGATGAACATGACGCCAAGAGGGATCAGGCTGCAGATAGTCAGCATGAGATGCACGCTGGCCATGCGGGCTATGGCGAAGACGGTGAGGAATATGACGTTCAGGACCTGGAGCACGCCAAAGGCATAAAAGGCGCGCAGCTGGGCGATGTCATTGGCCAGGCGCGAGATCAGGTCACCCATGCCATGGCTGGTAAAAAACTCCTCGCTAAGTCGCAGCACGCGGCCGAAAAAGTACGATTTGCTGGCGGTTTCAACTCGCCTTCCCGGCCAGAAGATGACGATGCGCGATAGCGACCGGATGATGATGAGTAAAAAGCCTAAGCCGACGATCGCCAAAGCCACACCGCGCAGACCATTTAGGTCGGCGCCAGTGGTCAAGCTATTGATGATGATCTTAGCCAGTTGGGGAATCTGCAGACTGACTAAGTTGACGGCGGCGAGCAGCAAGAAGCCGCCGGCGTACCATGGCCAAAGCGGCAGCGCAAAGCGTTTGGTGAATGCGCCGAAGCCGAAAACCTGCGACTTTGCCGACCTTGGCCCTGGGTGGTCGCTCATGGACGGGCCAGCGGTGCAGGCGCAGCAAAAAAGCGGGCTTCGATCGCTTGTTCGCGTGGTCCTTGGTCAAGGCTCTGCCACGGCTCGATACTCTCTAAGCGGCCATCCTGAATGCTCCAGACGCGACTGCACAGGCGCGCACAAAAGGCCGTCACATGGGTGCTGAGCACGGTCGTTAGGCCTTTTCTGCCGCGCGTTGTCAGAAGCTCTTCGAGCGCCTTAATGTGATTTAGGTCTAAACCAGAAAAAGGCTCGTCGAGGATCAACAGGCGTGGTTCATGGAGTGTGGCCAGGGCCAGGGCGACGCGCTTTTGCATGCCGTATGATAGCGTACTCAGCGGCTTTTGGCGAAAGCTGCCGCAGTCCCAATAGGCTTCTGCCGCGGGGACGCGTTTGGCGATGTCCGGTAATTCGTAGAGCCGCGCGGCGTAGCCGAGGACCTCCCGGCCGGTCGCCCAGCGTGGTAGAACCGGATCTTGCGGCAGATAACCGATGAGTCGCTTGATACGGGGTGTATCTGGAGTCAAGCGGTGCCCATCGACATGGACCTCACCGCTACTGGCATCGAGGTTGCCGGTGAGGAGTTGAAACAGAGTGCTTTTACCGGCGCCGTTTCTGCCGACCACCCCGACGGTTTCGCCTGCAGCGAGGTGTAGGTCGACTGGTCCGAGCTGATAGCTCGGGGCAAAGCGCATGGTCAGTTGCTTGGTCTGCAGCAGCGCTTGCGGCGTGTTGGTGCTAGGTTCCGTCATGCTCGGTAAAATCTCCCTGCTTGGGACTTGAGGGCAAATGATCCTAGGACGGGGATAAGACCTAGCCCGAGCCAGTGAGCGAACACCGCAGTGCCGACAAACAGCGCCGCTATCAGCAGCAGCAGCAAATTGATGCCGCTGCGGCGACCATCGATTTGCATGCACAGCATCGGCGCCGTGAGACCTGGAACGATGGCTACCGCGGCAAGCTGCAGGGCCTGGCCAATCGTTGCGATACCTAACTCGCCACCACCGAGGGCTGCGGTCCCGCTAAGGTAGGCGCAGCTTGCTGCCAGCGCGTAGGCCCCAGCCAGGGTGGCACCAAGCCAAAAATAAGTCGTTACAAAGCGGTCGTGGGTCACGCCAGAACCGCGCTCGGTCCAAGCACTAGGTAGATCATCCGCGAGGTGAAAGATGAGTGCTGCCGTCGAGGTATAGCCTGCTGCCAAGGAGCACAGTGCGGCGACGAATAGCGGTAAGGTCCGCATCGCAGCCAGTGCGACCAAGAGTAAAAACATCGTGCTAAGGATAAGGGCAAATTGACTCGCGCGGTTGCGTCCGACGATCTGCCTGAGGCGCCAAAGGTACAGGGTCAGGCCGAGGCTACGGTCTCTTTCGAGTGCGCTATCTCGCTGCATGGCGGGCTGCGGCGCTGCTGGCCAGCGCACCACCAGCGCCGTTGTCACTAGGAGCATCGCTTCAAACAGCGCCGCTTGAGGTAACGACCAGGGCGTCAAGTAGCGGTGGATGATCCACCAACATAGGCCGTGGCTGAAGCTGGTCAAGGTGAGGGTATAGAGCCACGACCAAGCCTGTAGTGTCGTCCGCTTCTCGCCCAAGTGACGCGCCATCTGTCTGACACCGGTTGCGGCAAAACGTTCGTGCCTTAACCACGTCGCCGCTCTAGCACCTGTGAGTAGCAACAGCGCGATGCTCGCTAACTTGGCAAAGCGCTGATGCATGGCTGCCGAGAGCGCGGCGACCTGGACGTTGAGAAAGTCGTTGAAGACATAAAAGAAGGTCGCAATCAGCACGCAGCTGGCTATGGCAAAGGTCAGCTCGCGCGCTAAATCATGGCGCAGCCGATGGCTGAGACCCAGCCACCAAAGAAGGTAAAGATGCAAAAGACGTCCCATGGTTCGTATACTGCCATGGTCGGTGGCACTCTGTAATTTACAATTTGCGCCAAGGTGCCGTAGTCTACCTCTGCTTTCAGTTGGATCATCTGGTCCAACCCTCCGCGTAAAGCTAGACCAAAGGGGCCGATGATGCGACTGTGGCGACCGCTGACCGCGACCTTGTTTCTGATCGCACCTTTGTTCCTGATAGGACCTTTGGCTTCGCTCGGCTTCGCTGCTGGTGAATCTGGTGCGGGTCTGGCGATGCGCGCCGAAGCCAAATATCCGCCGGGCTTTAAGGCCTTCGATTACGTCAATCCGCAGGCGCCTAAGGGTGGTTCACTAATCCTTGGCGAAGACGGTGGGGTCGATACGCGCAATCCTTTCGCCTTGAAAGGCGAGGGTTCGTTTGAGGTCGAAAAGCTGGTGTTTCAAGAGCTCGGTGAGAGTTCGTTGGATGAACCCTTTACGCGCTATCCAAGCTTGGCGGAGAGCTTTGCGATAGCCCCCGATCACCTCTCCCTGGTGGTAAAGATTCGCCCCGAAGCGGTGTTTTCCGATCACCATCCGGTCACGGCAGCCGACGTCGTCTTTAGCTTCGAGCTCTTTCGCTCCGATAAGGTCTTACCCTTTTACAAGTCCTATTGGTCCGACATCAAGCAGGCGCAGGCATTAGATGCCAAGACCGTCAAGTTCACCTTCGCCAAGGAAAATCCCGAGCTCGCACTGATCATCACCGAGCTTCCGATCCTGCCGAAGCACGTCTACGAAAAGGGTGAGTTTGCCGATCAAGCGATTGGCTCCGGGCCCTATGTTCTCAAGGAGCTTCGCCCAGGCGCGGCGGTGGTGTTGACGCGCCAACCGGACTGGTGGGGCAAGGACCTGGCGATTAACAAGGGGCGATACAATTTCGATGAAATTCAAGTCAAGTACTACAAGGATCCAACGGCCCTTGGCGAGGCCTTTAAGAAGGGCGATTTTACCGTCTTTCAGGTCACCTCCGCCAAGGTCTGGGCGACCGATCTGACCGGCGACAAGTTCGATACGCTGCACTATATCAAACGTGAGTTGCTGACCGACAGCAATGCCCAGGGTGGTCAGGGCTTCGTCTTTAACCTGCGCCTGCCGCTGTTTCAGGATATTCGGGTGCGCCAAGCCTTGGCCTTGGCCTTTGACTTTGACTGGTCGAATAAGAACCTGTTCTTCAATCAGTATCAGCAAAGCGAAAGCTTTTTCCAAAACACCCCGCTGGCAGCGCACGGTCTGCCCTCGGCCGAAGAGCTTGCCATCCTTACCCCGCTCAAAGCCGACCTGCCGGCTGAGGTCTTTACCAAAGAGATGGGTTGGTTGGGTCGGGGGCAAGCGATTAAAGAGCGTCTGCGCGCAGCCGCAGGATTATTGCAGCAAGCCGGCTACAAGGTCAAAGACGGGGTCGCCGAGGGGCCTGGCGGCAAGTTGGCGTTTCGCATCTTGCTCGGTGGTGGCGGCTTCCAGCGGGTGATCGAGCCCTACCTGCAAAATCTGCGCAAGATAGGCGTGCAGGTGAGCATCGACGAAAAGGAAGCAAGCGTGTTCACCAAACGGCTGGAGAGTCGGGCCTTCGATATGACCTCGGTTATTTTTGGCCAGTCGCAATCCCCAGGAAACGAGCAGCGCGATTTCTGGGGCTCAGCGGCGGCGCAGCAAAACTATTCGCGCAATTACTCCGGCCTGAGTAATAAGGCGGTGGATGCCCTGGTCGACCGGGTCATCTACGCCAAAACCCGCGCCGAACTCGAACTAAGTACGCGTTGTTTAGACCGGGTCCTCTATCATTCGCACTTGATGGTGCAAAATTGGTTTAGTCCGGCACACCGGCTGGCTTACTGGGATAAGTACGGCCACCCGCAGGTGTTGCCCCTGTATTATTCGCTGCGGCAGTTCTTCAGCCTGATGTGGTATGACCCGGCCCGTGCCGCCCAGCTCAGTGAGGCGCAGGCGAAAGGCCTGCCTCTGCGCTGATGCAGACCTACATCCTAAAGCGCCTACTGCTCTTCCTGCCAACCTTGCTAGGGGTGATATTCATCAATTTTGCCATCATCCAACTCGTGCCCGGCGGGCCGGTCGAACAGATGATCGCTAAGTCGCGCGGCAAGGTCATGGGCGGGGAGGCGGGTGGTGGCGGCGACATGAGCAACGCCATGCGCAAGGGCTTGGACAGCGACCAGATCGCCGCCTTGAGCAAGCTCTACGAGTTTGACAAACCTTGGTACCAGCGTCTTTGGTCCTGGGTCTGGCGCTTGATGACCTGGCAGTTTGGCGATTCCTATTTTCACCACCAAAAGGTCACGGATTTAGTCGCGCAAAAGCTGCCGGTGTCGATTTGGCTCGGGGTCACCTCGTTCTTTTTGACCTATACACTGTGCATTCCACTGGGTATCGCCAAGGCGGTGCGCGAGGGGACAGCCTTTGACCTGATCACCAGCCTGGTCGTCCTGGTTGGCTACAGCATCCCCGGCTTTGCTCTCGGCGTTCTGCTCCTGTGGCTGTTCGGTGGCGGCAGCGTCTGGGACGTCTTTCCGATCAGCGGGCTGCATATGGATCACGCCGATACCTTGCCGTTTTGGCCACACCTCAAAGATACCCTGCACCACTTGGTGTTGCCGCTGATTTGCCTGAACGTCGGTAGCTTTGCCGTCATGACCTCGCTCACCAAGAACTCGGTCTTGCAAAACATGCAGCAGCAGTACGTGCTGACGGCAAGGGCTAAGGGGGTTAGAACGCGGTGGGTGGTCTGGAAGCACGTGCTGCGTAATTCGATGATCCCATTGGTGACGGGTTTTGCCGGTAGCTTCCTGACGATGTTTTTCAGCGGCAGCTTATTGATTGAAACCTTGTTTAGCTTGGATGGTCTTGGCCTGCTGTCCTACCGCTCGGTGATGACCCGCGACTACCCTGTGGTCATGGCCAGTCAGTTCTTCTTTTCGCTGCTCTTTGTCGTCGGCAATCTACTCAGTGATATCATGTACGTCGTTGTTGATCCCCGCATCACCTTCGACCGAATGGCGGATTAGTCATGGGGCAAACCGATTCGCTCCTCAAGCGGCGCTGGCGCGTGTTCAAGGCGCACCGCCGCGGTTATGCCTCGGCCATCATCTTAGCCAGCCTCTTCGTGGCGCTGCTTCCTGCTGAATTGATCTGTAATAACAGGCCATTATTTGTTTCCTTTGGCGGGCGTTGGTTGTTCCCCATCGTCCATTCCTATGCCGAGACGACCTTTGGCGGTACCTTCGATACCGAGGCTGATTACCTTGATCCTGCGGTGCTCAAGATGATCTCCGCCGGTGATGGACGCGTCGTCTTTCCGCCCGTCACCTTTGACTACGCTTACATCGATACCACACTGAGTCACCCGGCGCCGTCGCCGCCGGATAGTCAGCATCTGCTTGGCACCGATGACCGCGGCCGTGACGTTCTGGCTCGTCTGATCTACGGCTTTCGCCTGTCGTTGCTATTCGGTCTGCTGCTCGCCCTGTTCGGCTCGGCGGTGGGGGTATTGATCGGCGCCTTGCAGGGCTATTTTGGTGGCACTTTCGACCTGCTGTTTCAGCGCTTATGCGAGGTTTGGTCGTCGCAAAATGAGCTCTTTTTGTTGATTATCCTTAGTTCCATCTTTGAGCCCTCGCTCGGTTTAATCTTTGTCTTGTTGTCGCTGTTCGGTTGGATGGGGCTGGCAGCCTATGTCCGAGCGGAATTTCTCCGCATGCGCCAGGTTGAATATGTTCAGGCGGCGGTGGCGATGGGGAGCACGCGGCTGCGGGTCATCACCAAGCATATTTTGCCTAACGCCATGATGCCGGTGATCACCTTTTTTCCCTTTCGGCTCGCCGAGGGCATCATGGGACTGACGGCGCTCGACTTCCTCTCGCTGGGCGTTCCAGCGCCGACGCCGAGTCTTGGTGAGCTACTGAACCAGGGTAAGTCCAACCTGACCAGTTGGTGGATCATCACTTCGGTGTTTGTGGTGATCATTACATTAATTACCCTGTTGAATTTCATCGGTGAAGCAGTGCAAAAGGCCTTTGACCCGCGCGCTGTGGGCTGATGCCAGAGGCGTCGCGGTGGTGGGGGGGGGGGTATTGCTCGAAAAAGCCTAATTATTTAGGCTTGTTGCCAACATGTGCCGTCGGCAAATTGGACTTTTACCAGGAGGTTCGCTATACACGACGGTTCTGCTGTGCATAGGGGGTTTTATGATCGACATCCAGTCTGGTCGGGCGACTTCAGGCTTTGCGATTGAGTCGGTTGGGGTCACCGGACTGCGCTACCCCTTGGTCGCACGAGACGATGTGACCGGCGAAGAACAAGCCACTCTGGCCACCTGGCGAATGGCCGTGGCCTTACCAGCGGACAAGCGCGGCACGCACATGTCCCGCTTTGTCGCGGCGCTCGAAGCGCGCGGTAGACGCCCCCTTGGACTCACTGAGCATTGGCACTTCGCCGAGCATTTGACGCAGCTGCTCGGCGCCGAGCGCGCTGATATCGAAACCGAGTTTACCTGGTTTCGCTTGGTCAAAGCGCCAGTCACCGGCCAAGCCGCGCAGCTGGAGAGCAAGATTGGCTACCGCGCCGTGACCGGTGCGTCGCCACAGAAGACTCTACGCGTACAGGTCGCCGCGAAAGCTCTCTGCCCGTGTTCAAAGGCGGTCTCCGATCGGGGCGCCCACAACCAGCGTTCCGATATCGAAGTCCAGATCGACTACGAGCCGGCTGCAACGCAGCCGGCGATGTCTTCCCTGCTCGCTCTTTTGGAGCAGAGCGCTAGCTCTCCGATCTATCCCCTGCTGAAGCGCGACGACGAAAAATATGTCACCGAAGCCGCCTATGACAACCCGGTCTTCGTCGAGGACATCGTCCGCAACGCCGCAACGCAGTTGGTGCAGCTTCCGGGGATCAGCGCCTTTCAGATTCAGGCGATCAACCGGGAGTCCATCCATGCCCATGACTGCTATGCCCGCATCGTCTGGTCCCGGGGCTAAGGACGGGGTCCGATAGTTCCTGGTCTCCCTACTTCCGCGCCTTCGTGGTTAAAACTAGGCGCTTGAGTTTCACCACGAAGACGCGGAAGTAGGTAGACCAGGAATTTTCGGACTGCCTCCCTAAAGACGGGGCCGGAAGGACCTCGCGAGGGGGCGCATTAGGGCGCAAAAAAAGCCGTCTGCCACGAGCTCTCTGGCAGACGGCTTAATTTTTGGCTACAGCACTAGTGAAGATAAAATCAGCGTAAAATTACGCTTTTTTCTTCTTCTTCTTGCGCTTTGCGCCAGTCTTCTTCTTCACAGCTTTCGCACCGGTCTTCTTCTTCTTCTTACGGGCTTTTTTCTTGACGACGGCGCCAGCGGTGCCAGAGGCTACTGCGGCGGTCTTCTTCTTCTTGCGGCCCGCTTTTTTCTTCGCGGTACCGACTTTTTTGCGTTTCGCTGCCGTCTTCTTCTTAGTCGCTTTCTTTTTTCTTTTTACCAAGGCCAATCTCCTCCTTAAACATTAAAGCACCCGAAACCCTCGGGCACCCTACCCACACATTCAGTCACGACCACTTCGAATCGTTGTCGTTAAATCCATCGTATCACGACATGCGACGTTGTTAATAATTTTTTACCGAATGTATCTTGCGTTTTCAAACTATTTCGCAAGTGCGTCTCCCAAACCTGTCCGAATGTTCTGCTGCGTACCTCGTCACCGCACTCCATCTGTGTGCGTCTTCACGCTGCAGATGATCTCTGATCGGCAGTTCGGTTTAAATATTTAGCCCAATCTACGTCCCCGCAAAAAATAATTTGCAGGATGGCATTTTGCGCGGTGTCGCTTTTGCGCCATGCGCGCGCCAAAGGGCGCTGTGCAGGATATCTTTGCTGTGGCCTCACTGCGGCCTTCAAAGCCCCGTCCAGAGCTGAATGCGGCGGCTTTGAAATCATCAAATAGCGGCGGACTTGCCGCTGCTCTTAGGTGCTTAGGCGACCGGTCGAAAGTGGTTGAACGACTATCTGAGGCAGCCAGTGGCGGTGAATAGGGCTTCCAAGTCCAAGCTCGCATCAGCCGTGACGATGCCGTAGCGCGTCGAATCCTGCTTGCCAAAGTCGGGCCGACTCCAGGCGACCTGCATCTCCACCATTCGATCAGGCAGCAATAGATGCAATGTCGTGCCGACCTCAATTTTCTTGTTGTCACCCGTCACCACGACGCCTAAGCCGTGCGCCGAAACATCAGTGGGTCTGCAGACGAGGTCTTGCTGATTGGCAGCAAAGATCAAGCGGCCGGGTAGTAGCCCGGTAAGTCTTTTGCGGTCGCCGGCGCGGCGTTCTTTAAATAGAGCCAAACCCATGACAGTCTCCCAGCTTGTTCACGCAGCACTCGCTGCAAGTTGCCTACTTAATTTCTTCATAGGCTCCATCGGGGAGCTTGCGCAAAAACCTTAGCGTAATGTATTAATTCAATCAAAACATGATAATACCGTGGTCTTCTAAACCGGTGGTGAAGCCGCCTTGCGGTGGTTTTTCGCTGGACCGTGTTGCCCGCTAGGTAGCGCTGCAGCGCTTCCCGGCAAAAGGTCGTACAATAAGAGGCATCCCCTTTGCCGCCGCCGCTGCTGCAGGCCAAAAAACCTGCCTCTGACCGCCACCCCCTGTCCCCCTTTGCGTTCGTGCGCCTCAATCATTCCTCGGAGGGTCAGTCGATGATCGCAATTTTCCCGGAAATCGCCGCCAGCGCTGCCACCGGTGATGTCGAAAGTTTAGCCATTCTGGTGCGCCGGTATTTTGGCGGAACGCAAACCTTTGCACCGAAGCCACAAGTGGATGCCCTGATCCAACGCTTTGGGCTGACATTAAAGCGCACGGCGCTGCCGATGCATGGCGCTTTGCTAGCCAAGGATGAACGCGGCGCATTCACCATCGTGATGGTCGTGCAGGAACGAGCCGATGCTCTGGCGGAGCGCTTTCTTCTCGCTCACTTGCTTGGTCATTATCTGTTGGATGTTCAGCCTTTGATCGCGCGCGGCGATTGGCAAGTCTCGGGGTATCAGGAATCCATTCATCCGCTGGACCGCTACGGCGCCGCCACTGCGCTGGCTCATGACGACCCGCGCGGCGCGAAGGTCGAAGCTCGGGCCGATCAATTCGCTGCCGCCTTGTTGTTGCCGCGGGGAATGCTGCGCAAGGCTCTCGGCAAACTGCAGGACCCGGCGAAGGTCGCGGCCTTTTTTGGCGTCACCGCGGCGTGCCTGGCGCGTCGGCTGCAAGAACTCAGCGGCACGCATAGCGGGCCAGTGGATTTTTTCGATGCCGAGCAGCAGATTGGCCAAGGCCACTTGGCGGTACCAGCGATTGATCAGCAGGGTGCGACGCTAGCGGGGATTAGTGTCCCGCCGGATGGAGCGATGCCGCGCTCCTACGCGGCCTCGACGTATGGTGCAACGGAGAAGGCGACGCGCCGCGCGCCACCAGCTGCGGCGGCGATCCCGCAGTCTGCGGACCAGGCACCAGCGTCACCAGCGGCAGCGGCGCCTGGCTCTAGGCCTACTAGCCAGGGTGGAATGGACCGGCTGCGTGAGCTAGCTAGGCGGCTGGACAAGGGGCCGAAGGCGAAGACCTAACATCCGCAGAAAAAAGTGTTTCCGTCGTGGGCATTTCCGCTTACTTACATAGAGTATGACGGCCTACGGCGACATCCTTTGGCAACCCGGCGCGAACGAACTGACCCATAGCCATATGGCAAGGTTTGCCCGCATCGCCTCTGCACGCGCGGGTGCGGATCTAAGTGCATATAGCGCCTTGCATGCATGGTCGATCGCCGAGCCGGCGGCGTTTTGGCACATTCTAGCTGAGTCCGTCGGCATCATGTTCCAGCAACCCGCGCACCAGGTATGGTCGCCGCCTCCGGCTGGCAAGATGCTCGGGGCAACATGGTTTGCAGGTGCGCGGTTGAATTATGCGGAACATCTGCTTGCCGGCGACGATCGCCCTGCGGCCTTGGTGGCGTTAGCGGAAGGAGCGCCGCGTCGCAGCTTTAGCTTGGCGCGTCTGCGCCACGAAGTCGCGCGCTGCGCCGCAGCCTTGCAGCAGTGGGGGGTCGGTCCAGGCGACCGCGTCGCCGGAGTGATGTCCAACACGCCAGAGGCGGTCATCGCGATGTTGGCGACGACCTCGCTGGGCGCCGTATGGTCATCATGCTCGCCTGATTTTGGCGCTGCGGCTGTTCGCGACCGCTTTGCGCAGATCGAACCCAAGGTACTGTTTTGCACCTCGGCCTATGTCTACGGTGGCAAGCTGTTTGATTGTGTGCCAGCCACCCGAGCGGTGGTCGCAGGCCTGCCGACGGTGGTCAAAACGGTCCTGGTCACCCATCTTGAGCCAGCTCCTGCGGCGTTGCCAGCCGCCTTTGCCGGGATGGAGGCGGCCGTTTGTTGGTGGGACGATGCCCTAGATCTTGCTCCACCTCGTCCCTTGACCTTTGTCGGCCGAGCCTTTAACGATCCTTTGTTTATCATGTTTTCATCGGGTACGACCGGTGTTCCCAAGGCCATCGTCCATGGCATTGGTGGGACTCTGTTGCAGCATAAAAAGGAGCTGATGCTCCATTCCGATATTGGGCCTGGTTCACGCCTGCTGTTCTATACCACCTGCGGTTGGATGATGTGGAACTGGAGCGTATCGGCCCTGGCCACCGGTGCTTCGCTGGTGCTGTTTGAGGGCTCCGTCGCCACGCCAGATCTAGGCGTGCTGTGGCGTGCCGTGCGCGATCTTCGCGTCACCGCGTTAGGGACCAGCCCGAAGTTTGTGGCCACCTGTATGAGTCAGCAGGTGGAGGTTCGTTCCATCCTCGGCGAGCACGCAGCGAAAACCGTTTTGACGACCGGAGCGCCGCTGTTGCCGGAACATTTTGCCTGGCTCTACGCCCAGGTGCCGGCACCTGGGTCGTCGCTGCATTTGGCCTCGATCAGTGGCGGCACCGACATCATCTCGTGCTTTATGCTCGGCTCACCGACCTTGCCGGTGCGCGCAGGAGAGATCCAGTGCGCCGGTCTCGGGATGGCGATCGACGCCTGGGACGAACAGGCGCAGTCGGTTCGCGGTGCCAAGGCCGAGCTTGTTTGTACCCAGCCATTTCCGGCTATGCCGCTGGGCTTTTGGCGCGACCCAGGTGACAAGCGCTATCACCATGCCTATTTCGATTATTTTCAGGACCTAGGTCTTGAGGTGTGGCGGCACGGTGACTTTATCGAAATCACGCCGCACGGTGGTGTGATCGTCTACGGCCGGTCGGATGCGACGTTAAATCCAGGCGGCGTGCGCATCGGCACGGCCGAGCTATATCGCCAGGTTGAAGGACTGAGCGCGGTGGTCGATGCCATTGCCGTGGCGCACCGCGAAGGTGGCGACGAGGCCATTGTGTTGTTCGTCAAGCTTGCTCCCGGTCTCGTGCTCGACCCGGCATTGACGGCACAAATCAAAGCGAGTATCAAACAAGCTCTTACCCCCCGGCACGTGCCCAAGGATGTGGTGCAGGTGCAAGATATCCCCTACACCCGAAGCGGCAAAAAGGTCGAGCTTGCGGTCACCCAGGTGCTGCATGGCGAAGCCGTGGTGAACCTCGCCGCCATCGGTAACCCCGAGTCCCTGGATGATTTCATCGCTTGGGCCAAGACGCGCCAGGGTTAAACCTTTGGTTTTTAGGTCAGGTGAGGACGATGTGACGATGACTGCTGGCACATTATACCGGCGCTCGCTGCGGGAGCACTGGCCATCCTATGTCGCGGGAGTGGTGGCCTTGTTTTCGTGCAGCATCTCCGAGGTGCTGATCCCGCGCTTTGTCCAGTGGTCGCTCGATACCATCGGTCATACGGACGCCCAGATCCCGCTGTGGTTTGCTCGGGCGACGCCGCTGCTGGCGCTTAAAGCCTTGATCTATGGTCTGTTGTTGGCTCTGGTGATCGGCTTGATCGGCCGGGTTGGCTGGCGCCAATTACTGGCACGGCAAACCCATATTGCCGGACGCGAGCTCAAAGTTCGCTTTTGGCAGGTCCTGCGCCTGTTACCACTGCGTACCTTTCACGCCTATCCCTTGGGCGACCTCATGAACCGGGCGACCGGTGATTGGAACGCTAGCCGGGCCATCCATGGTTTTACCGTGGTGGCGACGCTCGACATGATCTTCTTCACCGTCCTGAGCGTCGTGTCGATGCTGTCGATCGACCTTGGCTTAACACTTTATTGTTTATTCATTTTCCCATTTTTGCCCTATTGGATCCTCAAGCTGGCCCGCAAGGAGCACGACCTGCATATCGTCGCCCAGGAGAAGCTAGGCGACCTGTCAGATGCCGTTGCCCAGGCGCTCTCGACGATCCGCTTGCAGCGCGCGACCAATACCGATGAGCTGTGGCAGGCTAGGCTTCGGACCGAGGCCCGCGACTATGCCGAAAAGCGCTTTGCCGTGGTTAAGACCGGTTGGCGGATCTTTCCCCTCGGTGCTCTACCAACGCTGATTGCCTATGGCGTCCTGCTGGTGTTTGGCGTGCAGAAAATCAGCCTTGGGACCTTGAGCGTCGGCCAATTCGTGGCACTACTCTCCTACGTTTTGATGCTCCAGGGCCCGCTCTTTGACCTAGGTGACATTATCGCGGAATGGCAGCGTGGCTTCGCTAGCTTGAGCCGCATGGTGGAAATCTTTAACCTGCAACGACTGGCAGATGTCTTTAGTGCCAAATCCTTGGTGCCTGACCTAGCCCGCCATGGTGCCACCATCGAGGTGCATGGCCTCGATTTTCGCTTTGACGCGGGCGAACGGCTGATCTTGGACGACATCAACCTGAGCATAAAAAGCGGTGAACGCATCGGCATTGCTGGACCGATCGGAGCTGGCAAGACCACCTTACTGTCCTTGCTTTCCGGCTTGCTGGATGGTCCAGAGCAGCGCATCCTGATTGCCGGTGCAGACATTCAACCGGTGGCGCGCGACTGGTTGGCGCAGCACGTGGCGATGGTGCCACAGCGAGCCTTTTTGTTCGCTGGAACGCTGCGCTACAATCTCCAGCTGGAAGGCGAGTTCAGCGACGAGCGACTGTGGGAGGTGCTGGACACGGTGCAACTGGCCGCCGATGTGCGTGGCTTCGAAGGTGGATTGGACACCTGGGTCGGCGAGTGGGGGATCAACCTGTCCGGTGGTCAAAAGCAACGCTTGGCCTTAGCTCGGGCCTTGCTGCGGGTGCGTACCGTCCTGCTGCTAGACGATTGTCTCAGTGCGGTTGACGCGGTCACTGAGGAGGCGATCCTGCGCCGCCTTGACCGTCCTTTACGTGGGATCACCGTGGTGTGGGTGGCGCACCGGCTCTCGACCTTGCGGTTGTGCGACCGGGTGTTTCGCATCGAAGCCGGCGTTCTGACGCCAGCCGTGCGCCCGACCTTTGCCTTGGAGGCGCCGGGCCATGACTAGCTCTAAAGGCACGCTCGCTCCCGAGCCGCTAAAAGCCCCGGTGGTGCAAGGTGGTCTCGAATCCGACGACAAGATCGCCGCAGTCGGTAGTGATGTCATCGGGATCCTGCAGATGGTGCGGATGGGGAGTGGCTTATACTGGCGCCTAGCTGGTTCTTTGGCCTGGATTTTAAGCGCATCGGCAGCGGTGATGCTATCTGCCCGCTGCCTGGGTCGCTTGGTCGAGACCTTGGTCGATCCGCGCGGTGGCGTCGACCTGCGCTGGCGCTATAGCTTGTCCTTTATGGTGTTGGAAACGCTCGCCGTGGCGGCCCAGTATTTCGGTCGCGTCAGTCTGGCAAAAGCGACGATCGAAATCACCTACCGGATTCGTACCCAGCTGTTTGAAAAGATGAGCCGCCTGCCGATCGCCTACTTCGATGTGCAGCCGCTTGGTCGGACCATCACCCGCTTGACCTCAGATGTCGAAGGCATCGAGACCTTCTTTAACGGCACCTTGGCCCGCGTCTTGATCGCGACCATCAACATCGCCTCGGTGCTGGTGGCCATGGTGCTGACCGACCTACGCTTTGGTAGTACCATCGTTGCCGTCTGCGTGCCGGCACTCCTGTTCACTGTCGTCATGCGTCGCCCCATCGTATACTGGCTACGCACCTATAAGCGCCGCTCGGCACACGTCAATGCGAAGCTTGCCGAGTTTTTGAACGGGCTGCCCGTCATAAAGATATTTGGTTTAGAGGGGTGGACGCAGCGGCAGTTTACCGCCGCCGCCGATGAGCTGCTGAGCGCAGGCATTCATACCCTCAACTGGAATAGTTTTATCCGCCCCGTTGCCGTCTTTCTCTGCTCTTTGCCCTCGTTGTTGGTACTCGCCCTTGGTGGCCCGCAGGTTGTGGAGGGCGCCATGCAGCTGGGTATGCTCGTGGCCTTCGTCCGCTTTAGCGAGCGCTTCGTCGCGCCGATCCGCGTCATCTCGCAGGAGGTGCAAAACATTCAGGAGGCCGTGGTGTCCAGCGAGCGCGTGCGACGCATGCTGCAAGAGCCGGAGGAAAAGGACAGCCTTGGCGTCGACGGCGAGCTGACGCCTGAGCTGGGCGGCAAGGTCGAGTACCGCGACGTGTGGATGAGTTACGGCGACGGTGCGCCGGTGCTCAAGGGCATCACCTTTAGCGCTGAACCAGGGATGAAGGTCGGACTGGTGGGTGCGACCGGTTCGGGTAAGACGACGACGATCAATCTCTTGCCGCGGCTCTATCCCTTGCTGCGCGGAGACATCCTGCTCGACGGGTTGCCCTTGGCCTCGCTCGAGCGCGCCAGCCTGCGCCGCCAGTTGGGTTATGTAAGCCAGGACCTCGTGGTGTTTTCCGGGACCTTGCGTGAGAATTTAACGGCGGCTTTAGACCGTCCAGTCGCTGACAGCGTGCTGCTCGCCGCAGCTGCCGAGACTGGCCTCAGCAAAGTCCTGCTGCACACTAAGGGTGGCCTCGACTATCAAATCGTCGAAGGCGGTGACAATTTAAGCGTGGGCGAGCGCCAGTTAGTTGCCTTCACACGGATGCTGCTGCGAGGTCCAAAGCTGCTGATCCTCGACGAAGCCACGGCGAATATCGACGAGTTCTGCGAATCACTGATCCAGGCCGCAACGATCAAGTTGATGCGCGGTCGCACCTGCTTTGTCATCGCCCACCGCTTGAGTACGATCATCCAGTGCGACAAGATCTTGGTGTTTGCCAAGGGGCAGATCATCGAGCAGGGGACCCATGCTGAGTTGATGGCTCGCGGTGGCTATTATGCTGAATTGGCTGGCCGGCAGCTGCTGGTTTAACCTGGCTCCATAGCTGTGAGCTGAAACGAAGCGGCCGCGGCGGCCGCACTCAAGGTGGTGGCGCCGGCCTGGTGCCACCAGTCGCCGGCGATTTCGGCTGCTGGCACCAGGGCAAAATCGCGCAGCAACAGCTGCGGATGCGGGATGTGTAGGGCCTCCGCATGCCACTCTTGACTGCGCCAGGCGCCGCCTTCCCATCCTTGCCAGAGCAGGATATCCAGGTCGATCAAGCGGTTGCCCCAGCGCTCGCGGCGGACCCGGCCGAGCCTTGACTCGATACCGAGGAGGGCCTTAAGCATGGCTTCGGGGGCAATCTCCGTCGTCACGATCAGCGCTGAATTGATAAAGGGCTGATCGGCGGCTCCGATCGGTTTGGTGGCATAGTAGGAGGCATGAGCCGTAACCGTGCCGATATCGGCTGCGACCTCCACTCGAGCCTGGTGCAGGACCTTCAGGCGTTCGCCTAAATTGCTGCCAAGGGCGACGAGGTAGCGGTGTGCAGGTGTAGACAAGGACGGCCTTTGCTAATGTGAGGCGGTGGAACCCTGGGTGAGCCATGGCTCGCCTGAAGCCCAAGCCCGTTCTTCTTTTAATCGGTTTATACGAGGAATAACAAGCGTGAAGCAACAGCTCCTCGGTGGCCTCAGCGCCGCTGAATTTCTGGCCCAGTATTGGCAAAAAAAGCCGCTGCTCATCCGTGGTGCTTGGCCGGGATTTAAAGATCCGATCAGTGTCGACGAGTTGGCCGGCCTGGCTATGGAGGACGGCGTGCGGGCCCGTCTGGTGCAAGAAAAGGGGGGCCAAAGGCCCTGGCAGCTCAGCCACGGACCATTCAAAGAAAAGACCCTACGCAGCCTGCCGCCAAGCCACTGGACGCTGCTCGTCTCGCAGGTCGAGCTGTGGTCGGAGGCCTGTGCCAAACTGCTCGATGCCTTTACCTTTATCCCGCACTGGCGGGCCGACGACCTGATGATCAGTTTTGCCCCGCCGCAGGGGTCGGTCGGTCCGCATGTCGATAGCTATGATGTGTTTCTGCTGCAGGGGCAGGGGCACCGCCATTGGCAGATCCAAAGAGATCCGGACCTGCGCTGGCGCCCTGGCCTCGATCTGCGATTGCTAAAAAGCTTTAAAAGTGAGGAATCGTGGGTCTTGAACCCGGGCGATATGCTCTACCTACCGCCTGGAGTCGCCCACTACGGCGTCGCCGCCGATGCGTGCTTGACCTACTCCATCGGCTTTCGCGCGCCAGCCAAGCAAGATCTGGTGGCTGACCTATTTCAGTTGCCAGAATCCTTGGCCGGATTGCTGCAGTCCGAGGACCTGTATACCGATCCCGACCTGACGCTGCAGGACAATCCAGGTGAATTGTCCGCAGCCGCAGTGGCCAAGCTCAAAGCCATGGTCCTAGCTCCCTTGCAGCATCCCACTCTACTGCCACGGTGGTTGGCTGCCTATGTGACTAAACCAGGCGATTTGACTGCCGCTCCCGGTGGCTCCCGGCGGCCGACGGCAGCACGAATGGACAAGCTACTCTCCGGCCATGGAGCCTTGTGGCGCAGTGATGCCCAACGCATGGTCTACCTCGCACCGATCGGCAATGAACTGTTCTTTTACGTCCATGGCGAGGAGTGGGTGCTGCACCCATCCCTGTTGCCCTTGGTGCAGCAGCTGTGTGCTAAACGCTGTCACCCAGGCCTAGAGTTGGCCAAGTCCCTGCCGCGTGGCAAGAGGCGCCAAGACGGCCTCACCTTACTGAGTCGCCTGGTCGCCACCGGTGCCTGTTATTTTGGTCGCGACCTGGCTTAAGCGGCAACAGATCAATTATATTGGTGGGATCACCGACACGGTCGCCTCCTTGGGGGGAGCGGCTTGGTAAAGTTTTTTGGCTGAGGTCCGACCAACAGGACTGGAGCTGAAAGCTAGACCGGATTTACCAGGGGCGATGCGCATGAATCGAGCGGCCAGAGCCATCCCACAAGCCACGACCTTTGAGGCAACCGCAGCTAAACCACGTTGGCTCTTGTCTCCTGGTGTCGATGTGATGTTGATCGGCGGCGCCTCCTTGCTGCTCTTTCTCTTCGCCTACGTCTTTGTCGACAAGAACGCGAACACCACTCAAATCTCCTGGACGATGTTTTACCTGGCGTTTGCCGTCAATAATCCGCACTTTGCCGCATCCTATGTGCTGCTGTACCAAGACAAGCGCCATGAATTGTTCAAACGTCCGCAATTTTTCTGGGCCGGAGTGGTCGCTCCGCTGCTGATCCTTGGTTACATGGGTGCTTGCATCGTCGCTCGTTCGCCGCAGTATCTAAGCTACGCCGTCAACGTCATGTACTTCACGGTCGGCTGGCACTACATCAAACAGATCTACGGCACCATGGTCGTCACTGCCGCGAGGCGCGGCTGCTATTTCACCAAGACCGAGAGCCGCTGGCTGAAGGCCAACCTTTTTCCGGTGTGGTTCATGTCCTTTATCGGCGGCAATCTGAGTATCCGCGAGATTTTGCATTATGGCATCGGCTACCACACCTTCGCCTTTCCGCCGGAAGTCCTGACCGCCAACTACGTCCTGGTCGGCGTGAGTTTGGCTGGCGTCGCTTGGATTTTTGGCCGCAAGTGGATGCAAACCGGCAAGCTGCCAGGGTGGCCCGCCGCCTGTTCTTTCGTCGCCATCTATGTCTGGTACCTGCCTGGCCTGTACCACGCGCTCTTTTGGTTCACCATTCCGTTTTTTCACTCGCTGCAGTATCTACTCTTTGTCTCGACCCTGAAAAAAAATGAATTCGCAGCGAAGGCGGCGCAGGGTGGTGGCGACGGTGCCAAGGTGCGTCGATTGTTTGCCACTCAGGTGGTCAAGTTCGTGGCGATCGTCGCGGCCTTTGGCTTTCTTGCCTTCGATGGTATTCCGTATTTTCTCGACACCTACGTCTTGACCTATGACAAGCAGGTCTTTGGCCCGCAGCTAGCGATGTTCGTCTTTATCACCTTTATCAACATCCACCATTACTTCATCGACAACGTCATATGGCGGCATGATAACCCCGCCCTCAAGGCCTATCTATAGCCTGAGCTTCATCCCAGGGGACGTTCCCAGCAGGCGAGCCGGAGATTGCTTTTGCGCCGGCTCCTCCGCTAAGGTAGCGGGGCTAGCGCCTGTCGCAAAAGGACGTTCCCATGCTGGTTATCACCCTCGGCGATCCTCATAGCGTCAATATCGAACTCCTCGCTCCGCTTCTGCGCAAGCCCGGCCTGCTTGAAGCGACACCGGTGGTGTTGGTTGGCAGCGCCTGGCAGTGGCGCGATCAATGCCAGCGCCTGGGTTTTGATGGTGGCTCGCCACAGTTGATCAAGTCGCCAGCGCAGGTGCAAGGCCCTGGCTTGTACCTTGCTGAGGTCGGCCCGCATGAAGGTGCAGCCCCGGCGGAAACCCTGGATCCAGTCGTGCGCGGTGCCATGAGCCTGCGTGCTTTGGCCTGGCTGCGCCAGTGCCCGAACGACCTGCAGCGCCTCGCCGTGGTCACCGCTCCCATCGATAAATATGCCTGTGCGCAAGCTGGATTCACCCACGGCGGACAGACGGAGTTTTTCGCCGATCTCTGGGGTGGTGAAGCGGTGATGATCCTCGCCGGACCACGCCTGAGAGTCGGTCTGGCGACCAATCACCTGCCGCTGCGCGATGTTGCTGATGCCCTGAGCGAAGACCTCATCGTCGCAAAATTAAACCTCTTAATCGCAAGCCTGACCTCGGTGTTTGCCCAGGTCCAGCCGCGCATCGCGGTCTGTGGCCTCAATCCGCACGCCGGCGATAGCGGGCTGTTTGGCGATGAGGAGCGGCTGATCATCACGCCTGCGATCCTCCGCGTTCAAGCCGAGCAAGTGGCTGCTCGGAGCGGTGTTGTCATCTCTGGACCACTGCCCGCGGATACGGCCTTTCACCGCGCCTATCACGGCGAGTTTGCGGCGGTGCTAGCGATGTATCACGATCAGGGACTTGGACCGCTAAAAACCGTCCATTTTGATACCGCCGTCAACGTCTCTGGTGGCCTAAAGCACTTTCGGGCGTCGCCCGATCACGGACCGGCGCGCGATCTATTTCTCCAGCATCGAGCGTCCAGCGCCAGTATGGAGCTGGCTCTGTCGCTTGCGCTAAATCACCTGCGCGCATTCGCGCCGTCGGAGTCTTGATCATGGCCTTACCGGCGCCGACCATTGAGGTCCGCGGCGCATGCGAACACAATTTGCGCAACATCGACGCCAGTATCGACCGCGGCGCAATCACGGTGATCACCGGCGTCAGCGGCTCGGGTAAGAGCTCGCTCGCCTTTGACACCGTGTTGGCCGAGGCGCAACGGCGATTTTTCTATACCCTGTCGCATTATTCCCGCCAATTCCTCGATCTTTCGGCCAGGCCTGCGGTGCGGTCCCTGACCGGCTTGTCGCCGGCCGTGGCCCTGGCACAAAATGAAACCCAGGCCTCACGCCGTGCCACCGTCGGCACCCTGACCGATCTGAGCGAACTCCTAGCGGTGCTGCTAGCGCGCCACGGTGAACAATCTTGCCCGACGCACGGGCTGCCGACTTTGGCGCTGACGCCCGACGCCCTAGTCGAGCATATCGAGCGGCAATTTGCCGGGCAAACCGTCGTGCTATGCGCTCCCGTGGTCACGGCAAAGCAGGGGATTTTCAAAAAGGAACTGACCGCCTTTGCCGCTCGCGGCTTTCTCAAAGCCCACATCGATGGCGAGGTGGTCCCACTGACGCCGCTACCGGTCTTGGCCAAAGCCGACAAGCACACTATTAAACTCATCATTGATTATATTCCGATCAAGCCCGCAGCTCTGGCCAGGCTGAAACGCGCCGTCGATACCGCGCTGAGCGAAGGCCAAGGCTTTGTCGAGGTCTTTGCAACCAAGGGTGAGGCCTTTGCTGCCACTAGCGGCGCCATGTACTCCACCAAGGGTGGGTGCCCGCAGTGCGCATTTAGTTGGCCAAGGCTTGATTCCCGGCACTTTTCCGCCAACTCGCTTGGCCAATGCCCCGAGTGCTTGGGTCTAGGCTTTGATGCTGCGGGACTCGCCGCGGCGCAAGCGGACGACGATGATGAGGGTGCTCTGAACCTACGCGAACGCACGGGACTAAACAGCGCCTGCGTGTCCTGTCAGGGTACGGGATTAGCCGCGACCCTGCGCGGTATTCGCTTGCTCGGGCGCACGCCACAGGATCTGCAGACGCTGCCGCTGAGTGATTTACTCGAATGGCTGCGACTCCTGGTGAAATCGCCGCTGGCAAGCAACCAAGCTTTGCTGCGGGTCGCGACGGAAGCGGCCGCCACCTTGCAGCGGATTAACGAGGTCGGACTTGGCTATTTAATGCTCGCGCGGCGCATGCGCAGCCTGTCCGGCGGCGAAGCCCAGCGCTTGAAATTGGCCGGTATCCTCGCCGAGAATCTGCGTGGCGTCCTCTACGTTCTTGATGAACCCAGCCAGGGCTTGCATCCGCTCGAGCTGGACCTGATGATCGCCTCGCTGCAGCGGCTTAAAGCTGCGGGCAACACCGTCTTGATCGTCGACCATGACGAACAGCTGATGCGGGCCGCCGATTGGATCATCGACCTAGGTCCCGGTGGTGGCGCCCGCGGTGGTCGCTTGATGGCAAAGTTTAAGCCGGCAGAAGCCGCACAGTTTGTCCAATACTCGGTGACCGCCAAACACCTCGCCGCACACGCTGAGGGTGCCACCTTGGGGGTGCCTGGGCGCCGGCTAAGCGCAACCGTGCCGGCCATCGTGGTGGAAGGATCAAGGCTACACAACCTGCGCATCGATGCGGTGCGCTTTCCGCTCGGTGCGTTCACCGTTGTGACGGGTGTCTCTGGCGCCGGTAAAAGCAGTCTGGTCATGCAGACGCTCTACCCCAATGCGGCGGCTTTTATCCAGGCGACCGGTGCGGCGAAAACGCGGCCAGCGCCTGAGCCCATCATTCCACGCAGCGCCAAGGCAAAGCCGGCGCCGCGCGCGGCACCTGCAGCGCGCGGGGCCGCTCCACGCGTGTTGCACTGCCGTGCCGTCAGTGGCCTTGATGCCCTGACCAATGTGTCGCTGGTCGATCGCCGCCCGATTGCAAAAAGCAGCGTTAGCATGCCGGTATCCTACCTAGAGATTATGGGTGAATTACGCGATCTCTATGCGGCGCAGCCGGATGCGCAGGTGCTCGGCCTGACGGCGCGAGCCTTTTCCTTATCGGTCGAGGGTGGCCGCTGTCCCGAGTGCAAGGGGCGCGGCGAACTCAGTCTGACCATGCGCTTTCTCGCCGACGCCCGCGTGCGCTGCCCCGTCTGCAAGGGCGCGCGCTTTCAAAGCGCCGTACTCGGCGTGAGCTATTTAGGCCTCTCGCTAAGCGCCGTACTGGAACTCACCTTGGACGAAGCTCTGGAGCACTTCAAGAATCACCGCAAGATCGTGCAACGCCTCACCCCGGCCGTCGAACTGGGACTAGGCTACCTCAAGCTTGGGCAACCAAGCGCGAGCTTGTCAGGCGGTGAGGCGCAGCGGCTCAAGTTAGTGCCATTTTTAACCAAACGCCTCGGCGAAGGCAGTCTGATCATCCTCGATGAACCGACCACCGGCCTGCATTTTGAAGACGTCGAGCGCCTCCTCTTAGTCCTGCGCCGGCTCGTCGAGGCTGGGGCGACCGTGGTGACCAGTGAGCACCACCCCGACGTGATCCAGGCGGCGGATTGGGTGATCGAACTGGGCCCTGGGTCTGCTGCTGCTGGTGGCAAGGTGATCAAAGAGGACAGCAACTGCCTAAAAGTTTGACACCTGACTGCGCCAGGACCTTCGCTCTGCCCACCGACTGTATGTTTAGTATGTTGATTTTGTTTAGGTAGCAAAAGTCATCGCGCGTTCATGGGCGGTGGTCTGGAACTTGCTTATTGCTGCGAGACACCAGCGCATCCGGCGTTGGCACTCGGTTCCCTCCCCCTGTTCTGTGTCTACTGTCCGCTGTCCTTTGTCCTGACCCGTCTTTTGCCTTCGCCCGTGTCCAGTGCCCAGACCCCAATGTCCCATTCTCGTTCCTGTTCCCTTCCCCTGTTGATCCTCTTCTTCCCCCTGCTGTTCCAGCTGCTTCTGCCGTGGAGTTCCCCGTGGGTTTGTCGTCTCGTTTCGTGGGCCTAGGCTCACTCTCCGTCCTGTTTAAAGTGGTGTTCACCTTGGGCCTGAGCGGTGCGGTTTTTTATGCCCACGCCCAGGTTGAAGAAAAAAGGGCTTTTGACCGCTCCTTGGTCGACATCCCTGTGGCCGCACCGGCAGGAGTGCCGAGTTTGAACCAAGAAAGCATCGACCTCGCCTTGGTCTTGTTTAGCATCGATGTGCCGCTAGGCGCCGAGCACCCGGTCTTTGATCCCGAACTCAATGACCGTGGCTTGACCTCGCGCGGAGCCTTTATGGAAAGGGCGCATGTCACCATTGGCCCCGCCGCATTTACCAGCTGGGCGCTGCTTGGGTCGACTCTGGCGCACGAGCTAGAAGTCCACTGCCAGCAGAACTTCCTAACGATTTACGTCATGGACTTTCTTGGTATGGACGGGACTGGTGCAGCCGAGCGTCAGGCTTATGTGCACGAGCTGAGCAATGCCAAACGCTTTGCCACCAATGCGGTCGATATCGCCATGATCGCCGATACCGTGCAGTTTTATTACCCGGAGCGCCCGACCCTGGGCGCTTCACAGCGTAATTTTCGTAGTTGGCTGTCGGCAACGCTGCTGATCAGTTCAAAACGGCTTCTCTAAAACGAGGCGAGAGGCTCAAGGTTAATTCTGGAGCTTTTGCGCGTTAAGCGTATCGATTTGGGCGTTGATCGCGGCGATCTTCGCCTGCAGATTGGCGATGATGGCGTCATATTGATCGCGTTGCGATTGGACACTCCCCGCGACGACTTTGGTGCCTGCGGTCAACTGCTTATTGTAATCGTCGGCGGCAATGCCGTTGGTGACGCCGGTGCCGACGCTGCCGAATGCAGAACCGAGCCCAGCAGCGGATCCGCCGCCGCCCGTGGGGGCGCCACTGCCGCCCGTGGTGGGAGTTGCTGAGCCGGTTAAACCACCGGCGGCCAAATTGCCAAGAATTGAGACGGCGCCGCCAGCGAGACTCGCGTTGAGGCTACCCTTGGCTGCGGAGGTGATGCCAGTGTCTTCGATCCCCGCCTGGGTTTGTACCAGTGTGGTCCGGTAGCTTTGGTATTGCAGCATTTGGTTTTCATACGAGGCGCGTTGGTCAGCGAGTTGTTTCAGCTGACGGGCACGCACATCGTAGTCGCTTTCGGTTTTGTTGCCGCCGCCGAGGATGCCGGCTAGCCCGCTGGAGTCTTTTTTGTCGGCGCTGTCAGCCGTAGCCGCGCTTTCTTGCTTGGACACGGTCGGCGCTGGTGGCGCTCCGGAGCTTTGGGCGCAGCTGACCTGGACCAACGCTAGGATTGCGATGGCGACGATCGATTGGCTTAGGTTGGTTTCTCTACGATTTAGTTGGTTGCTGCGGCTGAACTGCATCGCTCGCTCCTTGTGTCTCTAAATTCGATGATGTAGCTGACTGTTAAGATTCTTATCGGTCGATTCGTGGTAAAACTTTAAAAAATCTTTTGATCATAAGCGTATCGCAGGTTTAGCTGCATTTTTGCGGTTATGGCTGCTTACAATTTAACCGCATTGAGTGAGTCGATCTGGGCGTCGAGAGCCGCGATCTTCGCCTGAAGATTCGCGAGCTGCGCTTTAACCAGGTCGCGCTGAGCCTGTAACTCGGCCGAAATCGTCGCGGTGGCAGCGTTGCTTTTGGCTTGCGCACTGTCTGCGGCGACCCCGTTACTAATCAAGGTCGCTGCCGTCGGAAGCGTCGAAATCAAGGCCCCCGCCCAGTTCCCAGTGATGGCTCCAACGATGGCTCCACCTCCGACTGCGACAGCAGAACCGGCTGCCCCAGCCTTTAGGGAGGTCTTTTCGATGCTGCGTAAGGCGGTTTGCTGGACGTCGGTATCGGTGCTGAACAACTGATCGGCGAAGGACTGCAGCGTGACCAGCTGGTTAACGTACGAGTCGCGTTGTTTCTTTAGCGACCCAAGTTGGCGATCACGTACTTCAATGTTGCCATCACCGGAGGCCGACAGCTGTGCTAGCGGACTGAGGTTTTGCCCACCGCCAGACGTTCCACCATCCTGTCCTATGGTGGCGGCGCGCGGCGCGGGTGGCGGCGACGAGCTGGTTTGGTCGCACGCTGAGGTGAGCATTGCGAGCACGGCAAATTGGGCGATCATCGCTGGGTGTAAGAAAATCTTCATCACATTCCTCGATGGTTTAACAGGTCCATGGGGGCCGTTCGGGTCAAGACCTGCGGTGGCCTTTTTAGGGAGTCTTAAAGTCGTATCGGCAGGCTGTTGAAAAAACTTGAGAGAGGCAAAAGAAATTTCTGATATTGGGCTGTTACGGTGTCAGAAAGGTTTTGTTGCAGAAATCCTGCAGAACTCCTGCCCTCCAGCCTTCCCGCCCTCCCAGTTTTTGGGCAGCGGCTTTACTTCCTGCAACTGGCAGGGCGGGAAGGCTGGAGGGCAGGAGTTCTGCAACAAAACCTGTCAGAAAGGTGTTATTGCAGAGGTGTATCCGTGACAAGAACCAGGACATCTCGAGCTGACTTTGTCCCACAGCCCGGGCGTGGGGACGCCAGCTCAGCCCTGGCTATAGCGTTGCGCCGTGCGCACATAATGCACCGACGACGCATGCAGATGCGCGATCTCGGCATCCGTCAAGGTCCTAACCGCCCGCGCCGGTGACCCAAGGATCATCGAACGCGGCGGAAAGACCTTACCGGCGGTGACCAAAGCGCCTGCACCCACCAAACATTCGCGGCCGATCACCGCCTCGTCGAGGATGATGGCGCCCATGCCGATCAAGCAATAGTCCTCGATCGTGCAGGCGTGGAGGACGACGTTGTGGCCGACGGTGACGTCGTCGCCGATGATACAGGGGGCGCCGCCGCTGGTGACGTGAACCGTGCTGTTATCTTGGATGTTGGAACGCGTACCGATTCTGATGTAATGAACATCGGCGCGGATGACGGCGTTAAACCAGACACTGGAGGCGGGGCCAATCTCTAGGTCGCCGATCAGTTGCGCCCCGCTGGCCAACAGGACATCGTCAGCGATCACTGGGCTTTTGCCGGCAAAGGGCATCACCGTTACTTGGGGCATTCGCATCGTTAACACTCCTCACATCGTGGTGGCAGCTGTGCAAGATCTGACCGAAAGCCTGAATGGCGAGACGCTCCTCGCGTCTATCGCCTTGCCGCACGCCGCTTTGGTCCTCGATGAACTCTTCAGCGTCCCACCGCCCCAGCTCTTTCCCGAGGCCGTCGTGCCCGCCACGGTGGCGGACTTAGCAGCTGCAGCCGGACTTGATGTCGCGGCGGTTATTAGTCGCATAAAGGTCATTCTACGCATGAGTACGGGAATTGAGATCCAGCCGCAAGACTTGCTTCAGCTTTTGGCCGCAACCGAGGTCGCAGATCAGCCCGTTTTGCTCGATGTCAGGGAGCCTTGGGAGTATGAGATCTGCCATCTGGCTGGCAGTTTGCTGCTGAGCGACCAGGATTTTCCCAATTTATTACCGAAGTTGCAGCAGGCCAAGCATGTCGTGGCGATCTGCCACCACGGGGTGCGCTCATATAGCGCGGCGATGTATCTGCGCCAGCATGGGGTGGCTGGCGCGACCAGTTTGGTCGGTGGTGTCGACCTCTGGGCGCGGACTGTGGCGCATGGAATGGCTCGGTATTAGTCTTTGCTGGCAGCAGAAACTCACCAGGAATCGCGTCCATGACCGCTACCTTTAGGGTGTGCAACCGCTTGGTGCCGGCAAGGTCGAAAGTGGTTACCGCAGGGGCTACTACTGCTTCTCATTCGAAGACCTAGACAGGATCATGATCGAAATCGTTTATCATGATCCCTATTACTTCTCGAAAGACGCACCTTGAAGGAGCAGTGGCTCTAGATGGCTATTCGTTAAGCATGTCATGGATCTTAACGACCGTATTCCAATTTCTCAAAGTGACCGTCGATCCGGCAGCTTTATCAAACACTGCCGGAGTAAGCTTTGACTTCCCCACACTCTTGGCAAAATCGATCCAGATGGCGTCGCCGACGATCGCTATCTTTTCACCATGCAGCGCCTTGTCCATCAAGCCGTCGGTGATATCGCCTTTGATCGGATCTTTTGCCAGACCT
>JAPLFX010000228.1 GCA_026390445.1 Pseudomonadota bacterium | reverse complement strand
ACAGGGAGCGTACCTGTGATTAAAGCGACTGGGACCGCGGGAAGGTCAGCGCTAACGAGCGTGGTGCCAGCTGAAACGCGGCCTTTAGCATCGACGGTCACTTTGGAATAAGTTCCAGATGTAACGCCGGTAGTGGTTAGGGTCGGGTTCGGATAGGTGCCGGCTAAATCGCCGCCGGCAGATCCCGAAGGCGTCGCGCCACTAGACCAGGTTAAAGTGCCACTGCCGTTGTTGGTGAGTACTGTGCTGGCACTTCCTTGTGAGGAAGGCCAGCTGTAGAAGATGCTTTTGATGCTGGCGAGGTCGCCGGAGGCGTTGACTTGAAACTGGGAAGAGGTGCCGGCGCTGAGTAGGGCAGCGGGTGACGTAGTGCCGATCCCGACATTGCCTCCGGCAGGGTTTAGAGCCAGAGAATAAGCACCTGTCAGATACTTTTCGGATTGAATCACGCCGATGTTATTGGTCGTGTCGATCATAAAAGCTAGGCGTTTGGTCGGGTCAGTTGCTCCAGTCAGTGCAAGTTGTCCGTTTCCGTTATCGCCTGCCCAGGTGCCGGTACCATCCGCAGTGATTTGTGTCTTGAAGACTGGCGCTGTAGTCCCAATCCCGACGTTGCCGGCGCCCGTGATGATCATTCGATTCGCACTCGCCGTCGCGTCATAAAACAGCAAGGCTGATGGGATACCACCGCCCGTCCCTTGAGAGTCGAGCAGCCAAGTATGGCCGGCGGCCGATGTGTTTTTTATGGCCACAATAGTGTCGGTAGATGAATTCTCAAAGGTAGTCATGGGGTTTGGCCATGTGGAAGCAACGTTTACGTCCAGGCCAGCGCCCGGCGCTGTAGTCCCGATACCGACATTCCCACCCGACAGCACCAGCTGATTTGTTCCAGCAACAAGCCCATTGGCAGGCAAGTTCAAAACACCCGTCATCGTCGAGCCGGCTACCGCAACATAATTTGAAGGGCTCACAGTCAAAGCGATATTAACGCTACCAGACCCGTTGGTGATCGAAATCCCACTCCCAGCCGTTAGTGTTGCCAGAGAATAGTTCGTGCCATTACCAATCGCAATTTGGCCGTTTGATGGCGCCGCCGTAAGAGCGGTGCCACCGTTAGCGACCCCTAGGGTCCCAGTAACACCAGTGGTCAGGGGCAATCCAGTCAAGTTAGTTGCCACGCCACTTGCTGGCGTACCAAGTGCTGGCGTCACAAACGTCGGACTGTTTGACAGAACCACGCTGCCAGTACCAGTCGAGGTCGTCACTCCGGTACCGCCGTTGGCCACAGCAAGTGTTCCAGAAACCGCAGCTGCAGCACCAAGATTCACCGCGCCAAAGACAGGTTGATTGGAGCCGTTGACAGTCATGACTTGGCCTGTGCTACCTGTAACACCCGACAGCGCGCCAGCCCCAGCTCCGATGACAACACCGTTATTAGTAATGGTCGATGCACCCGTACCGCCGTTGGCGACTCCAAGTGTTCCAGAACCAATGATCGACATGGGGAGAGATGGGATATCAGCTACAACCAGACT
>JAPLFX010000174.1 GCA_026390445.1 Pseudomonadota bacterium | reverse complement strand
CGTCCTTCGGTACCGTCTGGGTCCTGAGAAGAATCTTATCTGTGTCTATGTGCGCCGCTTTAGCTCAGTCGGTAGAGCACTTGCTTCGTAAGCAGGGGGTCTCCGGTTCAAGTCCGGAAAGCGGCTCCACTTTCACCGCGTTGTGATTCTGCTCCCACCGATTGCGACTTGCCTATCAGAGGTCGGCGATCGTCTGATCGTTGGACTGCGCGGTCACAAAGCCCCCTTTCAGCGTTAAAGGCGAAGGCGTAAGCCCAAATCCACAGATGGAATATTGACGATCATCGTCCGGTCAAAATTGTAAGAAACCCCTTGGTTCTTCAATTTGCCGACGTCAAATTGCAGCTGCTGCCAGCTGACGCCAAAGATGAAGTCGAGCGTGTGATTGATGGGCGCCACGGCGTCCCAGGCCAGCTCCCAGGCGATCCCAGTCAGGCCGTCGGCCTTGGCTGTACCGGCGGCGGGGGTATCGATGCTGACGCCAGCGAAGACCGGGCCAACGCCAAATTTCAACACGCCAAACATGTTGTCCCCTAGGCTATAGCCGTAGCCAGCCTTGACGATGGCGCCAAACAAGCCAGGGTAGCTGACCTTGCCGCCGACCGCGTGACTATCGGGGAGGCGGTAGTTGACCACGCCGCTAAACAAATCAAGGCTGAGCTCCAGACGCGACCAGCTGCCCGTACTGACTTGGTAACCGGGCTCGACATGGGCGAGAAAAGCCACGCCTGGGGTCGAAGCCTCGGTGGTACGGCCCTGGCCGACGGAGCCGCCGAAGCCAACAAACACGCCACTATCGTTGGTCGGCTTGCTGGAGATGCCGACTTTGGACACCTGATCCGGCGTCAGCATGTCGCCGCCGCGGCCGCCGCCTGGGACGTAGGCATCATCGGCCGCGAGCAGAGCCGGGGCCACGGCAGTATTTACCATCAAAATAAGGATGTTAAGGACATTTTTGAACATGGTTCGGGCACCTCTATGCAGTGGATCGATAGCAATATCCGGTCGAGTGTGCCATTCACGACTCGTATTTGCGATTGATTTTAGACCCGGCTTCACCTAGGTTGGCGCATTCCATTGCCACTGGATAACTGGAGAGAGATAACTGCCATGGGATCACCAACTAAGAAGCACAAGACCCGCCGCGTCGCGAAACTCGCGAACCAAGGCAAAGCCCGCAAAAACCTGGTCCGCAAGACCGGCACAACGGCACCAAACCTGCCGCTGGTGAAACCAAATGCCAACGAGCTTGCGCAGCACCCAAAGGCCGCCAAGTAGTCGTTTAGCCTCATCCTTTGCTGCAATGGCGGTCGCCCCCATGACTGATCAGATAGCTGATTGGAGGCCCAACCAGGCGACGTCCTTCGAAGGTGACCTTCAAGTGGAGCCGATTTCTTCGGCCCTCGCTGGATGGACCATCGACGTGGTCGTCTCCGGTTCCATTGGAGCAGTGGAGAGCGTTCGCCTGATCCGCTCGCTGCGTCGGCTTGGGGCCGAGGTGGTGCCCTGGCTCACCGACGGAGGGGCGCAATTCGTCACCCCCTTGGCCTTGGCCTGGGCGGCTGGCCGCGACGTGCGACGACATTTTTCTGGGACCGCATCGCACCTGGCGACCGCTGATGCCTGCATCATCGCGCCAGCTTCAGCGAGTCTGCTAGCGCGCTTGGCCCATGGCTTAACCGACACGCCAACCAGTGCTTTGGTCACCTCCTACCTGGGCAGTGGCCGACCGGTCTTGGCCGTGCCGAATATGCACGACAGCCTGGCCGCAGCACCGACCGTCCAGCGCAACCTGCACCTCCTCTCGGCCATGGGCCTACGCGTGCTGCCGGCGCGACTGGAAGAGGGCAAACACAAGTTCCCCGAGCCACGGGTACTTGCCGACCATGCAGCGCATATTTTGAACGCGGCCAGAGTCGGCGGGCGCGGCGTCCTCGTCACGATGGGGAGTACCCGCGGCTATATCGACGACGTCCGCTATATATCGAATTATTCGAGTGGCGCCTTGGGCTCGGCGATGGCCGAGGAGTTATATCGCCTGGGCTACCAAACGCAGGTCGTCACTGGTGCTTGCCCGGTCCGGCCCAAGACCTATACGCAGCTCACCGAAGCGCTGACCAATGCGGACATGGAGGCAGCTGCCCAGACCGCGCTGGCTGGGGGCGCCGAGGCGGCAGTCCTGGCGGCTTCGGTGTTGGACTTCATTCCCACCGAACGAGTGCCTGGCAAGATTAGCAGCGCCGGCACCGAGGCGATGACGGTGACGATGCACAAAGCGACGAAGATCATCGCCAAGCTGCAGCCAAAAAGCGGGATCAAGGTTGGCTTCAAGCTCGAAGCGATGCTGACGCCGGAGCGCGCCCAAAGACTCGCCGCCGACTACATCCGCGCCTATGATCTGAGCCTGGTGGTGATCAACGACCTCGCCAAGGTGAATCAGCAGCGACACGAGGCCCTGTTCCTACAAGCAGGTCAGGGCGAATCCCAAGTCGTGACGGGCAAACAGGCCGTGGCCTTAGCGGTTGCCGCTCATATCCACGCCCGCTTTACCAACCACCCTCAGCTGAGATAGGCGCAGGATGCGGTCAATCAAGGGTGTTTACTTCTGGGTCATGGCATTCACGGTGACCTTCTGCCTTTACCTGGCGTGTCTGGTAGCCCATCTCCAGGTGGTCGCTTTCGGTCGTCCCCGCGATGGCCGCCCGGTGCACCGCATGGCACTGCTCTGGGGCCGCTTGCTCATTCGTCTCATGCCAGGATGGCAGGTCGAAGTGCAAGGTCGCGAACATCTCCCACCCGACCACGTACCGATGGTGATGGTGGGAAACCACGAGAGCTTTGCCGATATCTGGGCGATGTGCTCCCTCGATGTGCAGTTCCGCTGGCTCAGTAAGGACAGTATCTTTAAGATCCCGATGATCGGTCATGCGATGCGCTGGGCCAACTACGTTTCGGTCGAGCGCGGTCGCAAGAACAGCACGATGTTGGCGATGCAAACCAGTGCGGAGCGACTGCGCCAGGGCTTGTCGATGTTTTACTTTCCGGAGGGGACGCGCTCTGTCGACGGCCAGCTGCGGCCGTTCAAACTCGGCGCCTTCAAGCTCGCCCGCGACGAACATGTGCCAGTCCTACCGATCGCCATCCACGGCGCGGCGGAGCTACTGCCTAAGCACTCGTGGCTCCCTGGCAAAGCTCGGGTCGCGATCACCATCCTGCCGCCGCTGCCACCTCCAGCCGCGACCGATGACCTGGACGCCTATGCTGGCATGGTGCGTGGCCAGATTGCAGCCGTCCACAGTCAGATGGTTTGAATAGCGCGACCGATTTTGCTACGCTCCTTGGTAAATGAGCTCCGAAAAAAAAACCGCCAACATTTGGGACAGCTTCAACGCTAAGGCTCAGGACCACGTCCTCCGCACGGTGAAGAGCCGCTATTTTCCCGAGGTTTGGTATGCTCTTGAGAACTGGTTTCAGACCGTCAAGGTACGCGAGGTGCTCGAGGTCGGCTACGGTATTGGCTTGATCGCCGAAGCTCTCGCCAAGTCCGGCTGGGCCGTCACCGTGACCGAAGCCATGCCGGCAGCCTTGGATGAACTCAAAGAGCGCTTTGCCAAGACCAGTCTGACGGGCACTTTTGTCGCTAGTGATGTCCATAGACTGCCCTTTGCCGACCACTCGCAAGAGGCGGTTGTGGCGATCAATACCCTGGAGTTTGCGCATGATCCTCGCGCCGTGCTGCGGGAAATCGCCCGCGTGCTGAAGCCGTCGGGTCGTGCCGCTATCGTCGTGCTCAATCGCTATGGTCCGTGGGGTCTGCCGACGGTCAGTCAGCAGCTACCGTTTCCGGTGCTGCGGCCCGCCGCGCGCCTGTTAACCAAGCGCGAATTTTCTTCGCTGCTGACGACCTCGGGCTTACCGGCTGCGAAGATCCTCGAACGGGCTGCTTACCTGCCGTTCCCCATGCCCGGCGGTGTGCGGGTGAAGCTGCCGCTGCCCGGAGCCTTTATCGCCCTGATCAAAAACAACATGGGCACGGGCCGACGCCGCTCGAAGGCCGAAAAGGCGCTCAAGCGAAGCGAAAGTAGGGCCAAACAAAAGCCTAGGCCAACCCCGTGAAGGGTCGACCTAAGCCACGACCTTGATCTAAACTAACTTATGTTTATCGCTTGAGGTTGATCACTTCTTCGTACATCGAGTCGGTTGTGGTGATTGAGCGCGAGTTGGCCTGGAAGCCCCGCTGCGTCATAATCATCTGGACGAATTCCGCCGCCAAGTCGACGTTGGATTCCTCGAGCGACGAGGCGAAGATCGACCCACGGGTACCAGACTGCGCCATGCCGATCTTCGGCGGACCCGAGTCAATGGTCGAGTAGAATTCGTTATGCCCGGCCTTCATCAATCCGTCTTGGTTTTCGAAGGTCGCCAAGGCTACGGCGCCAAGGGCGCGGGTGACGCCGTTGGTATAGATACCGCGCAGCGTCCCATCTAGCTCCATCCGTAGGGACTTGATGTTACCGGCTTCAAAGCCGTTTTGATTGTGAAAGTTGGTGACGCTCTTAGCCGCGATAGCGGTCGATGCGCCGACGCCGTTGCCACCGTCTTTAATGGTCTTGCCAAAATCAAAGTCGATGACTTGGCCCTGCGCCGCGCCACCGGAGAAGTTGACCTCAGACATATCGATGACCCGGTCGAGCAACACGCCTTTGGTGTCGAACTTAACCGTGCCTTTGCCAACTTCCTTCATCTTCGCGCCGTCGCCGTCGACCACCTCTTGACCGTCGACCATAGCATGCCATTCAAAGGTAATCCCTTCGCTGTCCTCAAGGCGCTTGAAGAAGGTCGTCATCTGATGCGAGCCGCCCTGGCTGTCAAACATCGTGATGGTGTTGTTGAAGTTGGACGTCATCTCGGCCTTGGTCGGATCAAAATCGCCCTCTATTACCTTGGAGCGCGCGTCGAGGTTGACGTCCATCATCAATTTGGTCGTCGCCTGCGGCGCGATTTGGTTGGTTTCGATGCGGATATCCTGCAGACGCGACGAGATGGCGCCAAGTTCGTTGGCGAGGTAGCCCTGAACGTGACCACCGGTGGTATCGGAAAGGTAGCCGTCTTTATCAAAGATAAAGGCACCGTTTCTGGTGTAGAACTTGCCCGCCGATTCCTGCACTTCGGACTTGGCGTTGCTGACCACGAAGAAGCCGGAGCCCTGGATGGCCATATCGGTCAAATTGTCGGTGACGGCCAGACCGCCTTGCGACTGCAGCGTGCGCACATCGCGTAGGCGCGCGCCGCGACCGATCTGCGCCGACCCAGTGCCGCTGTTGAGATCGAGCGACAACATGTCCTCGAACTCGGCTCGGTCCTTTTTAAAACCTTTAGCGTTGGCGTTAGCAATGTTGTTGGCGATGACCGACATGCCGTCGGAGTTCACCGCAAGTCCAGTAACGCCGGTGTAAAGTGCCTGGCTAATTGCCATAGATGACCCTCTTTCGGTGACGAAGGGACGAACGGAGGCTAATCAAAGGACGGGTGCTGCACCCGTTCACTAAGACTAGCACTCCGTTTTTTCTATGGCGGAATGTTGTGAAAGCTTCACGATTGGCCGGCTTTGCTACCAAAAATGGCCGGGCGACCGTTGTTTATGCCTGCATCTTAAATGCTGTCTTGGCGCCAGTTTTGGCTTGAGGATCAGCGGGTTGTGCCGCTTGCTCAGCAGCGAAGCGCTGGTATTCCTCGGGTTGCAAGCGTGGCGATGGGACGCCATCGGCGCGAGGGTTCTCGACGATGTCCTTCCAACCGGCGTAGAGGGTCATCAGCAGACCCTCAACCGTGGTCAGGCATTCCTCGTCGTTCTTGATATTGCCTTCGATCAGCTTGTCGATCATGAAGACATAGAGGTTTTCTAAATCGACCGCGAGTTGGCCGCCGGCTTTAAAATCAAGGGTCGCCATTAGCTCGGACAAGATGGCGGTCGCCTTGCTGATGTACTTGCCCTTTTCGGCGATCTTCTTTTGCTTGAGCGCCGCAATCGCATGCTTGGTGAAGCGAATCGCTCCCTCATAGAGCATGAGCAGGACTTTTTCCCGACTGGCGGTGGTGACCTGTGTCTTTTGATACTGACTGTATGGATTACTCACTGTGACCCCCTGTTAGCCCCCTCCCTGGGGCTCCTGGCTGTTTGCAGCGCCGAAGCGCTGAGCCAGATATTGACCTTGAGCTTGGAGAGAGGACATTTGGCTCTCAAGAGAGGAAAACCGCTTCTTGATCGACTCCTGCTTCTCACCTAACTGCCGCTCACGGTTCGCGATGTCCTTGTCTTGGCTCTCGATAATCTTGTCGAGGCCCCGCATCCGGCTTTTCAGCACCCCCGAGTTCGGATCTCGGAAGGTTTTGATCCGCTGTGCAACACGCTCGCCAACACCATCACCGAACTTCGATCGAATAAACAAATTCGCGACACTCTCATAGTTGTCGGCGAGGGCCGATTTAACTTTAGATTCGTCCATCACCAACTCCCCCGTCTTGGGGTTGGTACTGATGCCAATATCGGAGAGATTCTGGTATTTCGTCGAGCCCGTAGGCGAGCCGTACAACCCCTGTTGCAAGGTCCGCATAATTTGCCGAACCGAGGAATCACCCGAGAGCACGCCCGGCGTGCCGTCGTTCGGGCTCTTCGATTGTTCTGCCGAAAACTTAACGATATCGTTGTATTTCTCGATGAATGTCTTGATGCCAGCAATGGTTGCATCGGCGTCATGGACGATACTGACCTGCACCCGGGTGCCCGCCTCGGCGCGTTTGATATGAAAATTGACGTTCTCTAGCAATTCTTTCAGGTCATTATCTTGGCTGGTGATCGGCACATCCTCGAACAGCACGTCGAGGTTGCGGCCGGCGACCTGGTTTTTGAACTCGAGGAAGGTGGTGTCCTCGTCAATATTGATCTTGGCCTCCTTCCCAGACTGCTCGCTGAGGACCAACAGCCGGTAGGAATCAGGCTTGTAGCCGGTATTGATGACCATGGCCCGCACGCCAGCTTGGGCATCATTGATCTGCATGGCGACCTTTTCCAAGGTCGAGCCCGGCTCGACCGTGACTTCAAAGGGCTCCTTATCCTCGCGCTCAATCTCCATATAGCCAAAGCCGACGCTGGTCTGGTCTTTGTCGGGAAAGCCGTAGGCCAGTTGTTTATCGCTGCGAGCGAGTCCGCGCACCTCGAACTCGTAGCTGCCGACCGCAGCTGGACCCTTGATCGTGCCTTCGATGATGTCCGGGTGCGATGACTCGACTTTTAGATGGTAAAAGTCACTTTGCGTTTTGACGGCATTGGTCGCCTTGTCGAGATCCGCAACGAGCTTGGTCAGCTTGTCGACCTCTTTCTTTTCGGTGACCACCTTTTCTTTGCGCTTTTTCGCCGCCTCAACAGGTAGCTTTTCCACCTCGAGCAATTTGTCGACGGTCTTATCAAAGCCAAAGTTGGAGAAGCGGATGCCCATCGCGAATGATCCTCTAAGGATTTAGCTCAGGTGCTACAATAAGCGGTAAACTTGCGGGAGGCTGTTGTGGAGATCTTTCATCCTAAAGAGGTCGGGCATCGTTCGGCGTTGATGCGGGTGCTGCAGGATGGACTGAGACCCGACGGGGCGGCGTTTCCGATTGAGGCAGAATATCCCTTGGTGCTCGGCCAGGGTAAAGAAGCGTTCAGCTATTGCCTCGGCACCAGTGAAAAGCCATTGGCGCACGCTAATCTATGGCCACGCCGCCTGATTGGAGGGACACCTTCTGCAGATTTACGCATCGGATTGGTTGGCAATGTCGTCACCCATGAACAATACCGCGGCCAAGGACTAGCGAGGGAGCTGCTCGAAGGACTCAAGCAAGAGGCCAGCAAGCATGGGCTCAAGGCCCTAGTGCTGTGGAGCGACCTCAATGCATTCTATCAAAAGTGTGGCTTCTCGTCATGTAGCGAGGAGCTACGCTGGCTGATTCAGGTGCCGCGGCGAGAAAATAGCGTCAACGAATCCCAAGTCGTCCTGCAACACGAGCCGAGTTTAGAGCTGTGTGCCGCGCTGCTGGCGAGTCGTTTGTCACTAGGACCAACGATCGAGCGAAGCGCCAAGGAATTCCAAACGCTGCTGCGCATCCCCGAGGTCTCGCTGATGACCACCGAGGCGACGACGCCACGTGCAGCGGCAGCCACCTTCACAATCATGGGAAAGGGCTGCGATATGATCGGGGTCGTCCACGAATGGGGCGCGGTCGATGCCTTTGCCCTAGTCGAGCAGGTCAGAGCTCAAGGACGGCGCCTCGGCTATAGCGAAGTGCTGCTGCTCACCCCGGCCCGACTGCCGGAGACGTGGCTGGAGATCTTGCACAAACAATCTAGTCAGGTGCAACGCCATCCGATGGCGCTCGCCTGGTGTCACGACGACGCGGCAAGAAAAGTCTTAGATCATAGCTTTATTTGGGGCTTAGACTCGATCTAAGCCGTCACGATTACTGCTGATTCTGCAGGAGGGCCAAGGCGAGCTTGGGGATGTTATTGGCCTGGGTCAAGACCGAGGTTCCCGCCTGCATCAAGATATTGTGTTTGGTCATCTCGGCCGTCTCTTCGGCGATATCTACGTCCTTGATGCGCGAACGAGCTGCCGACAGGTTTTCGACCGAAATGCCGAGATTGCGAATGGTCGAAGACAGACGGTTTTCGATCGCACCAAGCTCGGCCCTTGTCGCCGAGACATCTTCGATCGCCTTATCGAGGATGGACAGACTGCGCTGAGCGTCGACTTTGTTAACGACGTTGGCATCTTCGAGTCCAAGTTTATCGACGTTGACGTCAAGGCGGAAGGCATCAAACGAAATGCGGTCGACGCCAAGAAGGTTCTCGCCACCGGTGTTGACCTGGAAGTCCAAGGATCCGCCAGTGCCATCAAGCAAGAAGGTGCCGTTAAACTCGGTGGAGTTGGCGATCCGGTCCACCTCCTCCTTGAGCGATTGGTATTCCAAATCGAGAAACTTGCGCTCCCTGCCACCGATCGTATCACTGGCCGCCTGAACGCCTAGTTCGCGCAAGCGAACCAGGATGTTTTGCACTTCGTTCAGGCCGCCCTCGGCGACCTGGATCAGCGAGATACCGTCGGAGGAGTTGCGTTGCGCTTGCACCAAGCCGCGGATTTTAGCCCTTAGCTTTTCCGAGATGGCGAGGCCTGCCGCATCGTCGCCTGCGCGATTGATCCGGTAACCGCTAGACAGCCGCTCCAGAGAGCGGTCCAGGAGTTCCCGGGTCTCACGCAAATGTCGCTGTGACGTGAGCGACGAAACGTTCGTCGCGATTCTCAGGCCCATACTTCACTTCCTCCGTCGGATGGCGGAAAGGGCAATAAACAATGATGGGGATTCAAGATGAGGCGGTAACTAGAGGGCTGTACATTCAGGCTACCACAGTCTTATGACAAGATTCAACATTCG
>JAPLFX010000016.1 GCA_026390445.1 Pseudomonadota bacterium | reverse complement strand
AGCAGAAAGGGTGATTTTGTCGTCGGTTTCCTGGAGGTCAAGACGCGGCACGAAGTCCGTGGCATTTTCTCCAAGGTCCGAAAATGACAAGAGCGATGGCTCATCTTCGAAGAAGTCCCGCATCATCCGACTCATACTGCGCTGAAAATCAGCGAGGTCGTCACGACGACGCCAGGGTGCGAGTGCCCGAAGACCAGTTGGAACGATGTCTGGTAGCATGATGTTCTCCATTGTAAGTTGGACGGTTTAAAATGGCACCAAATCCCTCGCGACTCCGTCTCGACGACTGATGTCTGGGACTCCGTACTCATAAAGCAAAATACATGCCACCTCATGAGACATGTCTTTCAACCTTTGGTCGGAGCCTGCCATCGCTGATATCGACATCGAGCGATATGTCGATGTTAGGCTTCCTGGAACGGGTTATCCCGGATCTGAAAGCCCTATATCGCTTGTCAATTGAATGCCAATCGTCTCGGTGAGTGCTCGAACACGGTGTTGCAGGTGCTGTGCAATGAAGCAAGCGTCAAGAATGACCGATATTCGTTCGGAAAGCAGTGCCGAGGCGAGGTCGATCACGCGCTTATTCTTGCCATGCCTCGAGGATCAATGCGCCAGCTTTGCATCCAGTTTTTGCATCATCTCGGTTGATGCGGCCACCATTTGTAGTGCCTGCCTCTTCTGCTTGTCGCTCAAAGCTGCGATGGTTTGGATGAACTTTGTGGTTGTCATACAAGGATCAGCCACCGCATCCGGACTTTTTGCAACAACGGCGATGTCGCAGTTAGGATTGCTGCCAAGCGACACGGGGAGGGGTGCTTCGGGCGGCGGAGTCACCGGCAACGGAACCTCGGTTTTAATCGCCGGCTCAGCATTTGCGGTCGCCTCCTTTGCCGTTTGACAGGCAGACGTCACGGACCCGACAGCAAGCGCGCCCATCAACACGGCACCGAGCAACTTTCTATTCAAGTGCATGTCCATAGCAACCTCCCCGAAAGTAAGTTCACGTTGAAACTTGCAATTTCTGCACCAACGCATAAGGGACGAATCCCGCGAGAATGCCCGGAGTAAACCGGGTCTTGTGATCAGACCTATTTGCTGGTATGGTTGTCCTCCCGTGCGTCGCCCAGCTTAATCGATCATAGCGGTTCGAAGTCCCCCCGATTACCTCGACCAAAACCCAAGAAAACGCCGCGTTATCGCTGGTTATTTTCTTGCATCGATGAAAGTCGTTCCGACGCATGGGTGGATCTGTCGAGAAACACCAATATCAGATGGAGGATTCGCTATGAAAAGAACCGTGTGGACCATCGTCGCGGCATGGGCCCTCTGCGCCCCACTAGCCAACGCTCAATCCGGCTTGCAGCTCCAATCCCTTCTCGAGGCCGAACCATCCTGCATCGCTGGCGTCTGCTGGCAGCCCGAGGCTACACTCGGCGAAGCTAACCTTGCCAACGTTGAAAAAGGCCGAATTATCGAAGTTCCATCTGATGGCATTGAGGCCTACATGCCCATCGCCACTTCAGCCCAGGGCCTACCGGCTACGATTCAGGGGATCTGGTGGATGGACGGCAATCCGATCGGTGACATCCTCGTCACGCTGGGCTCCAGTCACTACGATCCTGCCACGCGCACGGCTTTTTTGACTACTGGCGACGAGGGTAGCTACAGCTTCCGTAAGAGCGACATGACTAGGGCGGCCTATGAACAAGCTCGGAAATCAGGCGAAGGTTACGTGATGCAATTTGACGAGAGCTTCACCAACGCGACGATCAAGCCGTCCCTATTGAAAGACGGCGAGCGCGTGCTTATCTCTGATAAGCTCGTTAGGTTTTCCATGCATTTAGTCGAAGATGGCCACTGGGTCCGCGAATCCTACATCTTTGGCATCAGAATTCCTGACTATAATCTGCGGCGTGTCGTGAGGCCTGACGGCACGCGGGACCCCGCCTACGCCGACTACTTGAAGCAGGCGGGAGAATTCTCGTACTTGCTCAGTCACTTTGACTAACTGCGACGAGGAAACATTCGCGAGCTAGCCAAAGTCACAAATGTGCGACATTGTATACAAGAGAAGTCACCAGGTCCGCGACCTAAGGGCCACCCTAGGTCGCTGGGTCCCGCGCCTTAGGCGTGGGCTCCCCTGCTTAGACCATCTTTCGATCCCCTTTGACGAGGCGGATCCATGTGGAAAATCGTTTTGAAACGCGCCACCAGCTGAGGACCTGTCATCACTCTGCTTGGTCCGGTGAAAGCGACCCGGTCTGCGAGTGACGAGTCTTTTTCGAGATATTTAATAAACTCACCCCTCGCCACTCCAGACCCAAGTACCGCGATCTCGTCTGCTCTTGAAATGGCTTTGGCGATGGTTTGGTAAAATAGAGTGATCTCATGACCGCGGCGTTCATCTAAGCGCCGCTCGGACGACCCCATGGCGCTGATGTAAGCACGTCCGCCAAGCTGTGTACCGCCCGTGGAGTGAGTGTGCCGCTCCACATTCGATTCGATCTCTTGTTCGCTCACGTCGTCACCGCACAGTTCAACGATTTTTGCTTTTCTATGATCCAACCAAACCCCAAAAAGGTGGAGATTATTCATGGTAAAATCCTTGTCGTTTGCTGAGGCGACGATCGCCACACTGATACGCCGCTTGAACCTTTTCGAATAGCAGCGAAGCAAGTTCCGTGCCGCTCCGTCGTTTGCAACCAAAAGGGGAGGCCAATGGTCGCGAGCGTATAAAGATATGCGTCGTCGGCGAGACGATCCACAATGCGGTCGAGATACCTGATTGAATGGCTTAATTCGGCCGACTTAAGAGTCGGCAAACTGACGCCTCCTAGTAGCGATGTCCGCATCGCCCGATGCGGCGACGGTAGGCCCGGCTAGGTCAGGACGAGCGCTTCGCGCGGCTTTAGGAAGGCTCGAATCTCGTCCTGACGGGATATGGCATCACTGTAGCCTAGGTCAAGAAGGCGGCGGAGAAAGGATGGCTCGAACAAGAGATAACTGACCATGTCAGCTGCCTCAGCTAGACTCCCTAGGCCCGCCATCAGGTAGCGGATGATGCGCGGCATGGCACTGGCTTCTTCGATGGCGATCTGCGCGATGTCTACCGATGGATGAAAATAAAGCCAGTCGATTGATTTGAGCGTTGTTGAGGCCTTAGCCTCAGCAGCGAGCAAGTCAACCGTATGATTGATGCGCGATAGGCGCTCGATGTCCGCATCGACCCCGTCGAGTAGAACAGCGTTGATAATTGTGTTTAACACCCTAGCTATACTTGGTTCTAGCGGAGGATCATCGACTGCAGCATCGATGTCTACAACACCGAAGCCGGCGGCCTTGCGGACGCCGATAATGCATAGCTTGTCGGCACCAAGATGAACCGCGGGGCTGAGCGGCGCCGTATTTCGTAAACACCCGTCGCCGTAGTAGCGCCCAGCGACAGAAACCGGAGGAAAAAAGAAAGGGATGGCCGCCGATGCCAGCACATGTCCGACTTCAATGTTTTGCGCAACTCCCACCCTCCGGCTGCGCTGCCAAGGCTTCACTTTAAACCGGGACATACAGAAGGTCATGCATTCAGTCGACGCGTAATCCGTTGCCGAGACCGCCACAGAATCCAAGTGCTTCGCGTCTAGGTTGCCGCGGATCGCCGCGACATCCAAATGGACCCGCATGAGTTCAGCCAATGGTGATGTATCTAACAGGGCACGTGCTCTGTGACCGATCGTACTTCCTCCGGATACGGCATCCACGAGCCAGTGCAAGCCGGTTTGGCTTAGCGACCATGGATCGACCTTAAACACCTGATCGGTGCGTAGGTTCGCCCAAAAGTCCTGGAGCAACTGCGTAGCCTCGATGTAATCACCTGCATGAGCCGCCAGGTAGGCCACATTGATAGCCCCAGCGCTGACTCCGGTAAGTATCCGAAAGGGACTAGGTAGGCCGCTTTGCGAGGCGACTTCAAAAATGCCGCGCAGCACCCCTACCTGATAGGCGCCTCGGGCTCCGCCGCCAGAGAGAACCAAACCTACACGCTGGAGTGGCTCCCCAGCGGCACTAGGCGAACGCTGAGCCACTGCCCTTAATTTTGAGGCGCTTCCCGATGTTACTTCAGCCTCCACATATCCCCTTCACCGGCCAAGGCCAAGCCGCCTTGGCACTGCACTTTGGAACTCACACACGAACCCGCCTGGTCAGAAGCTCCGTAACCCAAAGACCGCCACCCGTCAGATGTGCGGCGCATTTTTGTGACAGTGTCGCCATTTCCATCCGCCAGAACTCCCCAAACAGCAATGCTCGACTCACGCCGACGGCGCTTGCAAGACAGTGATAGGAAAGCAAGATATGTGCCAAGCCAAGTGGGCGTTTCGCTCCGTGGATTCCATTTGAGGAGGACTTATTGTATAAGACTCCCTCCAACGGTCTCCCGCGGTTAACAACGCTCTGAGCTGTACTAGCCCACGTTAAATTTAGTCACTCGCCCTCACCAAACCACCCCTAGGAGTCATGTCTTGATGTTTCACTTTGCCTATGTGCGTTTGTGCCTCCTAGCTGCATTAGCGTTTGCAACTGCAACGACTGCGGCACCGCTCGCAACCGGCCTGACGCCTACGACTAACGCCTCGGCTGCACTCGGCGTTCAGGATTTTGGTGCGGTGGGCGACGGCATAAAAGACGACACGCTCGCCTTTCAAGCGGCTATCGACGCAGCTAGCAAATTAGCGACGGGCCACAGCGTGCGGGTTGCACCCGGAACGTACCGCATCACCGCGCCGCTCGCCTTAGGCAGCACCCTACTCATTGGCAGTGAATCGGGTGGTTGGCCGGCCGACTCCCGGCCGCTGCCGACCATCCTCGTCGATGTGCCGGCACCGCTGCCGACCATCCTCGCGGGGCTTGGTGCCTCCATTCACGGCCTGAGCTTTGACTTTGACTACAGCAAAGATAAGGCGCGCGAATTTGGCCCAGCGATTCAGCTCGTTGGCGGTGGTGTCTCGATTGTCAATGTCCTCATCCACCAACCGACCTACGGCATCGTCGCTGACGGCACGGTCAACTGCGGCCGGGTGAATCTGCAAAACGTCTTTATCGTCAACGCCAGGCGCATCGGTGTCCGCTTCGAATACGGCCTCGACATCATCACCATGAACAACGTCGAGGTGTGGAACTACCTGCCGGAGCTACTTGAAACCACGACCGGCTTTCTCATCGGTGCAGCTGACGAGATTCGCTTCACCAACTGTGCGGTCATCGGCGCCGCGATCGGCTTTCACTTTATAGCCACCAAACTGCCGAACGGCCAAATCAGCCGGGCATGGGGCGGCATGGACAATTGCACGGTCGACTATACCGGCACCGGTATCCTCATCGACACCGTCAAGGTCTTACGGATTACCGGAGGTAGCTTCTGGACCCACCACTACGGGATGGTTATTGCCGGCGAAGGCGATGTCCTAGTGGGGACTGCGGAATTTCGCTCCAATAGCAACCAATGCCTGATGGTCAAAGGTGGCGATAGCCTGACCGTGACCGGTTCGTCCTTCAAAAAGAATCCGGGCTGGGAGCTTGAGCCAAAGGTCATCATCGCGGGCGGCAAGCTGGTCAATCTCACCGGCAACACCTTCGACAAGAACAGTGCTGGCATCGTCCTCGAGCCAGGCGTCAATCGAATCGGTATTACCGGAAATGTGTTTGAGCAGTCGGACTACCCATCCATCATCGATCGCGCCCCGAACGGTCGTAAGGTGATCGAAAGCAACCTGACGGGAGACCGCTAGGTCTCACGGCGCTTGTTTAAGCAAGAGTAAGCACCATCACCAGCCCCGTCGCAAACCACCATCGATCGGTGTATGGGTTCCAGTGATATAGCCGGCATGCCTCGATGATAAGAACGCAATAAATGCGCCAAGCTCTTCCGGCCGCCCAAGACGGCGCGCTGGGATTTGCTGCTGCGTCTTTTGCATTTCATCAGCAAGAGTGGTGCCAGAACGTAGCGCCTTGGCGCGACGTAGATCTTCAATTCGGTTGGTATGGATCACGCCGGGTAGGACCGTATTAACCGTAACCCCATCCGCCGCAACCTCATCCGCAAGCGTTTTGGTAAAACCCGTGATGGCAAGTCGCATCGCTGTCGAGATCACCAGATTCTCGATCGGTTCAAGAACGCTGATCGACGTAATCGTGATGATTCGTCCAAATTGGGCCGCCCGCATGGCCGGTAGCAGCGCATTGCTTAACTGGGCTGCTGTGAGAAACACCTGTTCAAACCCGATGCGCCATTGTTCTGCGCTGGTGTCCGTCGCCTTGGTTGGAGCTGGACCGCCAACATTGTTCACTAAGATGTCGATGCGGCCGAGCGAATGCTGCGCTAGATCTGCCAAGCGAAGCGCGGCTTCGCCGCTGCTCAGATCGAGGGCTCCGGTTTCGACCCGGACGCCATGAGTGGCGCGGATGTCGGCCGCAGCGGCGGCCAATTTGTCGGCACTTCGGGCGCATAGGTATAGATTAACGCCCTCAGCGGCCAAGGCCCGCGCCGTGGCCAATCCTAGTCCCTGTGATGACGCGCAAACCAAAGCGTTCAGGCCACGCAGCTGAAGATCCACTATAAACTCCTCTTATGAGCCGGGACGGCCGTCGAAATCGTTTTAAAGTCGCTAAAGAAATCCAGGCTGTATTGTCCGCCCTCACGCCCAAGCCCGCTGCGCTTCATACCGCCGAAAGCCGTGTGTAGATCGCGGACAAACCAGGTGTTGATCCAAACTAGGCCCATCCGAGCACGGCTTGCCATCCGCTGCGCACGGTCGATGTCCTGCGTATAGATCGAGCAAGACAATCCAAACTTGGTACCATTGAGCAAGGCCAGCGCCTCGTCTTCATCATCAAAAGCCTGCACGGTCAGCACGGGTCCAAAAATTTCTTCCTGAATCAAACGCGATTCCTGCCGCACCCCACTCAAGATGGTGGGCTCATAGAATGCCCCCATCGGCAGGGACCCCGGCACTCGCCCGCCGCACAATACCTCGACCCCAGGCTCTCCACGGCCGGCATCGACGTAACCCATCACCTTTTGCCGATGATCTCGGCTGATCAGTGAACCCATGGTGGTTTGTTCGGCGAGGGGATCGCCGAGCTTGATCTTCATAGTCGCATCGAGAACCCGCGCCACGGTCTCAGCGTAAACGGACCGCTGCACCAGCAAGCGCGATCCAGCGAGGCAGACCTGACCCTGATTACGAAAAGCAGCGCGAGCCGCTTGAAATGCCGCGTGTTCGATATCAGCATCGGCAAAAATCACCGATGCACCCTTACCGCCAAGCTCAAAGGATAACTTCTTTAGAGTTGGCGCTGCTGCGCGCATGATGTGCTCGCCGGTACCGGTCTCTCCGGTAAATGAAATGGCACTGACACCAGCGTGCTGAACCAAGGCCTCGCCAGCACTTTCGGCGCCCAGACCTTGGACGATGTTCACCACGCCTTTAGGCAAGCCTGCCGCCGCCAACAGTGGCATGAGGGCCAGCACCGATAGTGGCGTCAGCTCCGCCGGTTTTAGCACCACCGCATTGCCCTGGGCCAGCGCTGGAGCCAGCTTCCAGGTCGCCAAATAAAGTGGCAAATTCCACGGCGTGATCAAGCCGACGACGCCCAAAGGCTCGCGGCGACTGACATGGTGCGTGCCGTCCTCACCAACATAAGAGGCTGCGCTTTGATGCGCTGAAAGCTCTGAATAAAAGCGAAAATTCGCCGCTGCCCTAGTGATATCGCCGGTCAACGACTCGGCCATGGGCTTGCCGGTATCCATCGTCTCAAGCCGAGCCAGTTCCTCTCCATGCTCGACGATGAGGTCGCCCACCTTACGCAGGATGCGAGCGCGCTCAGCGGCAGTGCTGCGCCCCCAAGGCCCGGCCATGGCCGCATGAGCCGCCGCCACGGCCGCATCGACATCCGCTGCCGCACCAAGGGCGACGTCGCCGAATGGCTGATCGGTTGCTGGCGCGACGTTGGCAAAGCGCTCACCTGACTGCGCTGGCACAAACCGTCCACCGATATAGTGATCAAGGTGCTGAGGCAATAGTGGAAACTGATCCAGTCCGTGGCGCATCGTCTAAACCCCAGTTTGATTTATTTCGGCAATCGCTTTCATTTCGATAAAGTTATCTCCTGGTAGTCGCGTCACCGCGACCGTCGTCCGCGTGGGCGGAGCAAATTCGCGGAAGAACTCGTTCCAAACCTTATTCATCACCTCAAACTCGGCCATGTCGGTGAGAAACACGGTGACATCGACCAGGTGCCCCCGGTGCAAGCCGTGGCTGTGCAACACCCGCTCGATGTTGTGGAGCACAGCAGCCGCCTGCGTCGCAATATCATGACGCACGACGATGCCATGGGCGTCGCGCTCGACGCCGGCATAGCTGTTGGTGCCTGGATCTCGACATCCCTGCCCAGCGATAAAGAGCAAGGACCCAACGCGCCGGCTATGGGTGTATTTCGCAAGGGGGGCGGTCAACATTTTGTGCTGTTCCTCATTTGATATCGAGTGATATAGACCCTGCCAGGATCAAAAGATGAATTCTGCAAGATGGCATAGCATCTCCCGGCAAAAAAAGAAAATCAGGATCAAATGGTCCAGATTTTACTTCATAGGGGTGACGAAGTGATGAAGTCAGGCATGCCCAAACCGGCCGAGCTTGAGGCAAGGACTGGGACCATTCTCGGCGGATGGTTGGCACCGCACCCACCGCACCTCGTTTACGGCGAAAATCCAGTGCAGAATGAGCCTCGCTCACGCGGTGGTTGGGAGGGTCTGAGGTGGGCTTACGATCACTGCCGTTTGCGGATAAAAGAACAGCGTCCGGATGTCATCATCGTGCACTCGCCGCATTGGCAGACAGTGGTCGGGCACCATGTTCTTGCGGTGAAGCACCTGCAAGGTCTGTCGGTCGATCCGATCTTTCCGCACCTGTTTCGCTACCGGTTCAACCTCGAGGTCGACACCGAGTTGGCTGAGGCCATCTACGACGAGTCGCGGCAATGTGGGCTAACAGCTAAGCGGATGACCAACCCAAATTTTCGCGTCGACTACGGTACGATCGTCTCTTTGCATATGATGAATCCGACGTGGGATATCCCAGTCGTTGCCATCAGCGCCAACAATAGCCCCTACTTCTACGATGATGATATCGCTCAAGATGAAATGACCAGGCTTGGTGCGGCGACCCGTACAGCCATCGAGAAAACCGGGCGCCGCGCGGTGCTGGCGGCTAGCAATACCCTGTCACATCTGCATTTTTCGCGCGAACCCAATCCTGAACTGCCTGAGGATATGACCCGCGAGCATGTCTATAGCCAGGCGCAATATGAGTGGGATATGCGCGTGATCACCTTGATGCGTTCAGGCAAAACCAAGGAGCTTATGGCGATCTTGCCAGAATTCATGCGCGAGACCTTTGCCGAGGTGAAGGCGGGCAGCCTGACGTGGATGCTGAGTGCTATGGGGTTCCCGGAGATCCCCGCCAAGTTCTATGGCTACGGCTCCGTCATCGGCACTGGCAATGCGGTCCTGGAGTGGGATTTGAGTCAGCAAGCACCTGGAGGCACGCCATGAGTTTTCACTACGTTGGGCTCGTCCCCGGATTGCCACACCTCCTCGCTCCAAGAAGCCACCCAGACTCGACCGCCTTAGCTACTGCCATGGGGCGTATGGGTGACGAGATGCATGCCGCAGGCATTCGGCGCGTGCTCTATTTTAGTACGCAGTGGATCTCCGTTTTAGGGCATATGCTGCAAGCACGTCCGCGGATGCACGGGATGCACGTCGATGAAAATTGGCACGACCTCCAAGGTGTGGACAACATCGCCTATGACTTTGTGATCGACACCGAGTTTGCCATTAGGCTCGAGCAGGCGATGGCTCAAGCTGATTTCTCCACTAAACTAGTCGACTATGAAGGCTTTCCTATCGACACCGGCACCATTGTCGCAGACCGACTGTTGAACCGCGGACGATTTAAGACCGGCATGCTGTCGTGCTGTGTCTACTCTGATGCGGCCGAGACCGAGCGCCTATTTAAGGTCGTCACCGAAGCCACGAAAGGCGACGCAGTTCCTACCGCTTTGGTCATCGTTTCAGGTCTTTCTGGCCGCTACTTCACTACCGAAATCGATCCACGCGAAGACCACATCTCTAGCCCCTCCGATGACACCTGGAATCGGCGCATGTTGGATCTTCTGGTGCGTCAGCAGGTGACGACCTTGGACCAGGTGCAGCCTGAGTTTGCCAGCCAGTGCAAAGCGGACATGGGCTTTAAGGCGCTTTCTGTGCTCAAAGGCGTTGGTGCTTTTGCCGGCGACCGGACCATCCGTCAGCTTGCCTACGGCGCGATCTATGGCACAGGAGCGGCGGTCGTCTCAATATTTTGACTTGGCACTTAGCTTTGCGGATCCCGCATTAAACGGACATTTACTTCCTTCAATCGCGGGATTGGCGGTCGGCCGCCGTCCTCGGCCAATGCTGAATCCGGCGAAAATCCTAACGTTTTACCTCTTTTTTCCGATCCCCCACTTAGCATCCCTCAGCTTGACCGTCGTCTAGAGTCTGGATTTCGATGTCTGATGTGAGCAACCATTCGGTGCCTGGCTACCAGGTCGTTGCCGTTCTCCACGAAGGAGGACGAGCCGTCGTGTTGCGCTGCATCAGGCTGGCGGATGGGCAGCCTGCCGTACTCAAGCGCCTAGCTTCAGATCGTGCAACCCCTGAGGATTTTGCTCGCTTGCAGCGAGAGGCCAACTTGCTGCGAGATCTAGGCGGGAACGGAACGCCGCACGTTATAGATTTTTGCTACCTCAATGGGCATTGGACCATCGTTAGTCAAGATATCGGTGGGGTGTCCTTACAAAAGCTACTGGCCAATGGACCTCTTAATATCAAAAGGGTCCTAGAGATTGCCATCAAAGCCTGTGATGTCCTGACGTCGATCCATGCTAGAGGTGTCATCCATAAGGACGTCAATCCAGCCAATATCGTCATCAATGACCACCGCCAGGATCTGCAGTTGATCGACTTTGATATCGCCACGCGCCTCGATAAGGAGCAAGCCTTTGTCACCAATCAGGGTTTAGAAGGTACAATCCCTTATATCTCGCCGGAGCAAACCGGAAGGATGAACCGACCAGTCGATAGCCGCGCCGACCTTTACGCCCTAGGCGTCACTTTGTTTGAAATGCTAACAGGCCAGCTACCTTTTTCTGGCCAAACCCCGCTTGAAATCATTCATGGCCACATCGCCATCACGCCGCCAGCACCGAAGGAGCTTAAGCCGGGGATTCCCGTGTTGCTGTCACGGATCGTCATGAAGCTCTTGGAAAAGGAACCGTCAGCTCGCTACCAGTCAGCACTCGGTTTAAAGCATGATCTGCGCCGCTGCCTCCAGGATTCCGATGAGCCTATGGAAAATCCCCTCGGAATGGGTGATCCCAAGGGTCGCTTTGAGATTCCACGCAAGCTCTATGGGCGAGAGGCGGAGGTGGCGCTGATGCTTTCAGCGTTTGACCATGCTGCTACCGGTCGGACAGGTCTGTTGCTGGTCAAGGGGTCATCGGGTATCGGCAAGTCGATGGTCGTCGCCGAAATTAAAAAGCCAATTGCAGCAAGGCGCGGCAATTTCATCGCCGGAAAATTCGACCAATACCAACAAAATCAGCCATATCTGCCCTTTGTCCAAGCCTTTCGCAGTTTGGTCCGAACCTTCCTGGCCAGTAGCCCTGACGAGCTGGCATGGTGGCGCGCGCGTATCGAGCGAGCACTCGGAGACAGCCCCCAGGTCATTGCCGACATGGTACCAGAGCTCGGCGCTTTGCTCGGAGTATTAAAGCCGGCGCGCCCCCTGCCACCATTGGAGACGACCAACCGCTTTCGCCTGGTCTTTGAGGCCTTTGCCCGAGCCGTTTCACCCAGAGAGCACCCTCTCGTATTGTTTATCGATGATTTACAGTGGGCGGATGGCGCGTCACTAAGTCTCATCGAGATTCTCGCTGCCGAATCCGAGCAGCAGGCTTTGCTTGTCATCGGCGCCTTCCGAGACAATGAAGTCAATGAAACTCATCCGCTGCAAGAGGCGTTGCGGCGCCTTGCCGTGCGTGGGGTTGAACCTCAAGTGCTCCAGGTGCGTCCACTATCGATGCCAGACGTGATTCAGCTGGTCGCCGACACTTTGGCAAAGCCCCCTGCCGCAGTTCAAGACTTGGCGAGCCTAGCGCTGCACAAGACGGGCGGCAATCCATTCTTCCTAGCGCAATTTCTCGAGCTTCTCTACACCCGCGGGCTGATTTCTTTTGACCTGCTCTCACTGCAGTTTTCTTACGATATGCAAGCCATTGCCGCGGTGTCCATCGCGGACAACGTCGTCGATATCGTCTTAGGCAAGCTCAGACGGCTAGGTCCTGAGGCACTGCAGGCGATCAGCTATGCAGCTTGCATTGGCTCCGAGTTTAAGCTTGGGGTCCTAGCTGCATGCCTTGACCGCAGCCCGCAGGATACCGCGGCATCGCTGCAGGAGGCGATGCAACAAGATGCGATCATACCACTTGATGCGGCTTACCGGCTGTTTGAAGCAGCCGCGCCTCTCATTGAAGTCCGCTACCGCTTTAGTCATGACCGCATCCAGCAGGCTAGCATCAAGCTTATGAGTGAAGCCGAGCTTATAGCTGCCCATCTAATCATCGGGCGCAGACTGAAACTTCAGTCAAGCGGCAGTGCTGATATTTTTTCTGCCGTATCGCACCTCTATGCTGCAAGGGGGCTACTAGAGGCAAATGAAACCCTGGATTTGGCGAACCTGTGTCTCACCGCCGGCTTGCAAGCCATCAGCGGCGCAGCCTATGAACCGGCGTTTCGGCTATTTGAAATCGGCCTTACCGTGCTTGGCGAGGATGCTTGGAGCAAGCAGCCAAAGCTAACCATGGAGCTGCATTCGCAGTGCGTACAAATCAGTCACCCAGCGAATTTGATCGACGACATGAATCGCCACTATGGTGAACTGGTGGCGAAGTGTAACGATCCTCACGATTATTTCGCTGCGACACGAGCAGTGATTGACTCATTAAGCCAGCGCGCCAAGCATGCAGAGGCGATCAGCCTATCTCTGAGAGCGCTGGCCGAGAGGGGTATAAGGGTCAGGCGATCAGTCGGTAGTTTTAGTGCACTCAAAGCGATTCTTGCAACGATGTGGGTATTACCACTTAGGTCTTTGCCAAGGTTAGCGCAGATGAAGGCTGCGTCCGATCCGCAAATCTTGCACAACATGGCTCTGATCGATGAAGCCTTGCCGTCAGCCTTTTTTCAGGATCCAAATATCTTCGCGGTCATGTGCCTAAAAAGTGTTCGGATGATGGTTCGCGACGGCATCAGCGAAGACGGGGTCATCGCTCTAACCGTATACGGCATGATTCGCGCCGGGGCCTTCCATGATTACAAAGGGGCCGAGGTGGTGATCCGTGCGGCCATCGAGATCGCTAAAGCCTTTGGCTTTCGGCGCGGCATGCTGCGAGGGATTTGTATTGGCCTGGCGTTTAACGAAGGTTGGCTACATCCGATCAAGTCGAATACCCCCCGTCTGGAAGACTTGGCCCAAGATTTTATCGCCATGGGCGATCTAGAATTTGCTTGCTTGGCCTATGCCGGCTGTTTGACCACTCGTATCCAGACTTGGGAACATTTGGGCAACTTGCTTGAAGGTGGGCGCAGTTGGATTAAAGTGGCAAAGCGCAGCAATCAAGTTGAGTCCCGGCGCATTATTGCCGTATTTACGCAGTTTGTGGCCAACCTCATGGGCCTTGCTGCCGACCCTTATCGGCTTACTGGCGAGTTTATGGACGAGGCTGAGCTGCTCAAAGATGCCTACGATGCTCACGACCTGGTGGCATATGGAGCTGGGTTGGCCCTCAAGGGGGCCATTACCGCTTACTATGGCAACTACCCTGCCGCCGCCGCGATTTTAAAGCAGGCTGTGAGCTACCGCCAAGCGATTGAAACCCTCGCACCGGTTTACCCACAACTGCGCATTGTCCACGCGGCCGTCGCCATGGCGTCAGAGAAGCCAGGCACGTTCAAGGCGTTTCTGGGTGTGGCTTTACGCCTTAAGGATTACCTTTATGTCCGCAAAGTCTCCAAGTTGAATCCTCTTAGCTTTGCCTGGGGCAAGTACCTCATGCTGGCGGAGATGGCCAGGTTGCTGCGCCTGCCTGGCAGGGCCATCGCTGCCTTCGAACGCGCGCGAAACCACGCCGCACAGTCGCAGTATTTATCAGCACAAGCCTTCGTTCTAGAGAGAACAGCCCGCTATGCATTCGAGATCGGCAATCAGGCTTACGGTACCTCTATGCTGGTGGATGCCCGTAGGTGCTATGCGGATTGGGGAGCCCATGGCAAGGTGACGCAGCTGGCGGCTGAACTACGCGAACGCGGCGTGAAGGACGCTGTGAGCGCTCCTACTGGGTCCATTCAGACCTGGAAAAAAGGCGGATCACACAAGAGTAGCTCGTCGAAGAGTACCTTTAAGATCGACAGCGAACTCGACCTTGAAAGTCTATTGAAGGCCTTTCAGGTGATCTCTGGGCAGTTGGATCTAAATAAGCTGGCTGCAGATTTGATGCGGGTCATTCTACAAAATGCTGGCGCCGATCATGGCTTTATCATTCTCGTCGAGCCCGGCGGCATGTTTAGTCGGGTGTCTGGTATCGTCGATGGCGACATCGACATTTCCGTTGCACGCAAGGCACTCATAGAGATGAGTCACGATCTACCGGTGTCGATTGTAAATTTTGTTAAACATGCGGCCGAGCCCTTCGTCTTGGACCCGACAAGCGCTCTGGGTGGTTTTGACAAGGATCCATATCTTGCGACGGTCAAACCGCGCTCGATTGCGTGCCTTCCCATCGCGCAACAAGGCGAGTTAATGGGCGTACTCTATTTGGAGAATCGACTCGTTGCCGGGGCTTTTCGTCCTGACAAGGTGCATCTACTGGCGCTGCTGGCGGCCCAAGGCGCCATCTCCCTAAGAAACACCTATTTTGTCACCGAAGTGGCGCATCGCGCAAGACTCGAAAACGATCTCGAAGCAGCCAGGGCAGTTCAAGATGCCCTGCTTCCCGGTGTCGGTAGTGTCCCTGGGTTTAGTATTGAAACGTTTTATCAGCCAGCCGACCAAACCGGCGGTGACTGGTATGACTTCCGCTATGATCCAGTGGCGCGGCGGGCATTTTTTCAAATCGGCGATGTGGTTGGTCACGGTGTTCCGTCAGCCTTGGTGACGGGGGCTGTTTGCGGCGCGACGTCGAGTTTTCACTATGTCATGAGCAAGTCAAAGGAGTTGTCTCTGAATGAAACCGTCGCGCTGTGGGTTGGTGCCGGCGATCATGCGGTACGCGCCACTGGGTCGCGCGTCGGCAGGGGGATGAGCATGTTTTTTGTCGCGATCGATATCGATCAGGGCAAAGCGGCTTTTGCCAACGCCGGCCATCGGCATGTGCTCCATATCCAGGGCAGCGATGTACATACACTCTCGGCTTCCGGGAATCCCCTCGGTAGCGAAAACCTTCCGCCTATTCATTCGACGATGATTTTGCCGGGCGATCGGCTGTTCTTCTACACCGATGGACTGATTGAAAGCGCTGATCCGAGTAAGCGGACACACGGCAACCTGCGGCGCATCTTGAAGATTCTAGCAAGGGGAGAGACCCTAGCGCAAACCAAGGAACTGATCCTGGCAGAGTGGCGTAAGACTAGGGGCGAGGGAAAGATTCAAGATGACTGCGCCTTTATGCTGGTTGAGGCCGACAACAAGAAAACACCTGTGAATTCCTGAAATCATTCGCCTTGATAGACCCCAAACGATGACTGCGGCTTCCGCTGCGGATCAGCTTCGCAAACATCAATGGCGAGGGAGGCGTTGCCGCGTCACAGCCACTGCGGCGCCGTCCCTTATAAAGTCAATAACCTTTAAAATATAACTTTACGGCAAACTGTTGAGGTTTTGGTACCCTGACGTCCAGGAGGCTCTTGCATGCCACGTCATCTGAAGCGACTATTCCTGAACTTTACCCTACTAGGCTTTACCCTCCTAACCGGCGGTGCCACGAAAGGATTCGCAGTGACCAACGATAGCATGTTCAAGGGTTGGTTTAACGGCGGTGTCGACGCCGCCCTGGCCACGGCAAAGCGCGACCACAAGCCGGTCCTGCTCTATTGGGGCGCGGTTTGGTGCCCGCCTTGCAACGAGTTAAAAAGCCAAGTCTTCAGTCAGCCGCGTTTTGCCGAGCTGATCGCCCCATTGATCGCCGTCGCACTCGATGGCGACAGCGAGCAAGCGCAGCTCTGGGGCGACAGGCTAAAAATAGGCGGCTACCCGACCGTACTGCTTCTTGACAGCAACGGACACGAGTTGATGCGACTGGCCACCTCCGTCAATATCGGTGAATTTGAAACAGCTCTGACTTCGGCCTTAGCTACAGGTCGACCGTTAAGCCAGGTTTTGGACCATGCCTTGGCGGCAAAAGCGACGGACGATGAATGGCGCATGCTCGCCTACTATAACTGGGAGGAGCTGACGGATCTAACTCGGTCGCCAGAACAGCTTCTAATCGCTCAGGTGCGACTGGTGAAACTAGTCCCAGAACGCCTAGCACGCGAGCGAGCGTTGATCACTGCCCAAATCTTGAATCGCTTTGCGAGTGAAGCACCTAGCGTAAGCGAGCCCTCGGTCGCAGAATTTCAGGCGTCTGCGCCGCAGTTGTTGACCAGGTTGGTAGAAGACCCAAACAGTCGCAATGCCGCCAGGTCTGTACTGGTGTATAGCGGCATCGATTTGTTGGCTTGGCTATACCCTAAGACGTCACCGCTGCAGCAGCAAGCGGACGATCTGTGGGTCAAGGCAATGGCCGAGATTGCCATGGAGCCATCGGCTTCTGTCGACCTACGCCTGTGGGCCAGAAGCGCTCCGTTCCAGGTGTACTTGCTACGGCATAAAGGTGAAAAAGTACCGACCGAGCTGCGCCAACTGGTCGCGGCGATCGTCGCCGACGCCGACCGCGAGGCAAAGACACCCTACGAGCGGCACGCGGTGATCTCAGGCGCGGCATCCTTGCTGCTAAAGGCTGGTGATGCGGCTGGTGCTCGCAAGCTATTGGATCATGAGTTAGCGCACACAAACACACCCTGGTACTACCAATCCACCTATGCGCACCTGGAACGGGCCGAGGGGCAAGACGAAGCGGCGCTTGCCTGGAGCCAAAAAGCGCGCGAGTCCGTGCAGGGGCGCGCCAGTCGCCTGCAGTGGATTACTGAAGACTTAGTGATGACGAGCACGGTTAAGAGTGCAAATCAGGAGGGGCGCCTCCAAGCGTTGATCAAAGAATACTATGACACGGCCCTTAGCCTGCCCGACGGCTTTCTCGGGCGCAACGCCAAGCGGGCCGAGCGCGTCGCAGCTCAACTACGCCCACGCCTAAGCCAGGGCCGGATCGGTGCGACGCTCAAGCAGTACGCCGAAACCTGCAAGAGCAGCAAAGCAGCATCTGGCTGTGACGCTCATTTTACCGCTCTGCTGAAGGAGTCCATCTGATACATCCGAGGTCAGCTTAGCGCTTTGGCTTCTTGTCATGGCGCCTAGTTTTCTCACAGGCGCCGGATTTTTCGTCATAAACGTGATGTGGCCTACGTTCGCACTGAGTCTTGACCCGAAGATAAAACTCCTCGTGCAGCTCGACTGGGGTGAGATCACAGTCGCTACGGCTGTCGTCACCAGATTCATGACGTAGGTCTAACGCGGCAACAACCGCGCCCTCACGCTGGAGCCGACTCGCCAGACCCGCACTAACGCACTGGAGCCAGTCGCGGTAATAACGAATATCGGTATCGATCCCGTTGCCATCATTGCACGGCATCTCATCGGCGCCGATATGACGGAAGTCATAATCAGGCCCCCGGGAGGTAAGTCCGACGATCTTGGGCAAGCCATTTTTTGGACTGGCGAACCCAGGACTACCGGAATCTCCCGGGCAGGTACCGCGGCGGGCGTGCCGCACATACTCAAGCTCGCCGTGCCTTGGATCTGTCCTTACCACGCGCAGCTGCACTCCACGCAGCGCCGGCGGACTGTCATCATCATCACTGATGGCTCCATAGCCAACCTTGACCAGCGTGTGATCTTGGTTGAGCTCATCGCTGCCGGTGGGAAAATCATCAAAGTTAGCAACCGGGGTGACGGTGATCGGCAGCTCCCCACCAAACACGATTAGACCAACGTCGTGATAGTCATCGCCAATACCCTTTTCTCGCTGCTGATCACTAACAAACCGTGGGTGGACGGTCGTCGATAACACCTTAATCTGATCATCCTTAATCGGAGGGCGTTGAATGCAGCCGGGTTTAGCTCCAGCGTCTTTGGCACAACCCGGCCCGTACCCAATCATCATGCCCGGCATGGGATTAGCGAGACAATGCCCCGCAGTGGCAATCTGATTCGGGCCAATACGCACCGCCGAACAAAACTGCTTGCCCTCACCCGTCCACAGGGCCAACGAATGGCGCGCTTCCCATTGATCATGACGAATGAGCTCACCGCCACGGACCGATATATGGCTAAGCTGTAGGTCTCCAGCTCTCTGAACGCCACAGCCGGACACCACGAGCATAAGGGCAGAAAAAGCAGCGAAGCGCATGAGTCAATCACCCGGTTTTTAGGTTTCATGGAGTTCCCAGGAGATCATAAGCCGAGAGTCGGATACATGACCATGTAAATCACCGTTTACAAGAACCTTGGGCACTATTAGAATCACCCTAACTATTCTACATCATAGGCCATATCACCAGCAGCCGCATCGGAGCATGCCATGTTAAGATCTCGTTATGACATGACTCGAACCTTCGTTGCCTTTATGACGGCCGGCCTCCTGCTAGTACAGGGAGGCTGCAAGTCGCCCGGTGCGTCCGCAGTCAAAGAAGACTTTGTCGCCGCTGGAAGCAGGGAGTACTGGGTAAGTGGCACCGACATCATCACTTTGGAACCTGAGTACGCTACCAAGCCGGAAACATCTCGCCTTGACCGTGCGCACCTTTTAGCGGCAAACCGCCGCATCGCAGTTGCCTGGTTCCTCAATGCTTATTTGGCCGACAAGGAGGTTGGAGATCCAAACTTCGATTGGGGCAAGTTCAACGCCCAGGTACGCTTCGGCAACGACACTGACCAAACCGAAGTGCGCAAGGTCGCTGCCCAAACCTACGCCTTTGACTTCAAATTCGGCGTCGTCGGCTACAACGACCTCATGAATCGCATCATCGACGATCGGCATCTGGCGCCTGGCACACGCAACTTTAGTATCCCTATGCCTATACTCGACAATCAATTGATGGCGAAGCTGATAACACACCACGAATGGTTTCGCGACGATCCATGGGAGTTTTGGGGGCCAAAAGCGACGCCCGCCAACGAGCAACGCCAGGTAGCGATGCATTTAGAACCACAACCAGTTGATAGCGATGCTTATTTACCCATTGATCGCCTGGTTGCGGACGGTCACTTAAGTATCGCCGTCCATTTTGGCTGGGACGGCGAAAATTCTGGTCGCCGCAACGATATCGTCCTATCCGAGGTGATGTTTCAAAAGCTTATACAGATGGGTTTTCAAGCGCCGACCAGGTCCTTTGCCAGCTACGAGCCGTTCAAGGCGACGACACCGCCGTTTAAAAAGTCCATCAAAGTGAACGGTAAAGAGATTGCCGTCGAAGTATCGGTATATTTTGGCGGCCAACACGCAGACGGCATTGAAGTTGCGGGGCCCGATATCACTACCGACGCCGGGGGCAAAATCGTCGGAGCTGAAATGCGCCACAGTTTGTCGACCAAACGCGTGATCATCTATATCGGCCACTCCGGTGTGCGTCGTGGCTTCAATCTCGCCGATTGGAACCGCACTGCAGAAGGCAATATTCCACCTCTTGATCTAGAAACGCTGCCACTGCTCAATTCATTTCAGCTCGTCGTCGCCGAAGGGTGCCAGACCTACTACTTGGCTGATGCCTTCTGGCAGAACCCCAGTAAACGCGATCGACGCAACCTAAACTTGATTACATCGAATGGCTTTACCGCCTCGGCATCCATCACTACGGCAACTAGGTTGATCAAAGCCCTGACCCAACAATCCGTTGCCTCTGGCAAACCGCAGATGGTAAGCCCCAGGGTATCCTCGATCCTCGCCGCCCTGAATCGAGATTATAAAATTCCATTTCCTAAAAAGAGCTCTGCAGCATCCTTGAGCCTAACGGAAGGAGACGCGGACGATCCGCTGTTCCCGGTCTATGGCCTGCACGGAGTTCAGGAAAATCCTAAGGCGGACCCCTTAGCCAACACCAAGAGCCTATGCCAGCCATGTACAAATAAAGAAAGCTGCGGCGGTGACGGCAACCTCTGTTCACCAATCAATGGTGCATCAGCCTTTTGCACGATGGGCTGCACGGATGACAAGGGCTGCGTCGCCGCAGGCGGGCCAGGTTATCGCTGTCATGCGCCGAGCGACCCGGGTGGCGCCGGGGTCTGCGTTCCGGTTGCACCGGCATGCAAATCTGGCGCATAGTGAGGCCATGATTGAACGCACTGAATGGCTATATCAATGGGACGGATTCTTAGTCACGGGGGCCTTGTTCGCCGTCCTGGTGATCGTCGCCGAATGCGGCTATCGCCTGGGACGCTGGACGGCGCGCCCGACAGGGGCGAAAACTCGATCAGATTCTCAGGCCCAGGCCATCGAGGCGGCCATGCTTTCCCTGCTTGGCCTGCTGCTTGCTTTTACCTTTTCCATGGCGGCGTCGCGCTTTGAGACGCGTAAGCAGGTCGTGCTGCAAGAGGCGAATGCACTTGGCACAGCCTATTTACGCGCGCAGCTCTTCCCCCTGCCAGCACAGACGGCGCAGCTTCAAGACCTGCTACGGCAGTACGTGACCACCCGTTTGCAGATTTATGCCCCACAGTCGTCCACGGCTCCGGCAGCAGCCACGCAACAAGCCGCGTTGACCCAGACAGCGGCCCTACAGCAACAAATGTGGGCTTTAACTGCCGCCAACAGTCGACAGAACCCAAACGCCGTCAGCGCATCGCTGTTGGTGACGACCTTAAACGAGGTGATCGATCTAAGCGAAACCCAGGTTACAACCTTTGCGAATCATGTTCCTGAAGATATTTTGCTGGTCCTTTTCACCTTGAGTATCATCGTCATCGCCATGGTGGCCTACCTTAACGGTCAAAGCGGCGAAGGGAAAAAGCGCTTTACCTTGATATTGGCGGCCACGATCAGCATCGCCATCTTCCTCGTCCTAGATCTCGATCGGCCGCAAAGCGGGTTAATCCAGGTCGGTTTTGGCAGCCTGGAGCGGGTCCAGGCGATGATGAACGCTGGATCCTAAACGTGTATCGGCAACTACCGATACACCAGGCTTCACGCAGTCCAGCCACTATCCTGGCGGCCAGGTCAAACCACGTCCGCCCAAGATGTGCGCATGGATATATTCAACCGTTTGTTGACCATCACGACCGTTGTTTAGTACGACACGGTAGCCCTTCGCATCTAATCCAAGCTGTGCCGCGACCTTGGCTATGCGCGTGAAAAACTCACCAACAGCCAAGGGTGCAGCATCCTGCAGCGCACTAAATCCCGCCCACTTGGTCTTTGGGATGACTAGCACATGCACCGGAGCCTGGGGTTGGATGTCGCGAAACGCCAGAACATAATCGTCCTCATAGACGATTTGCGCCGGGATCTCTTTACTTAGTATCTTGTCAAAGATCGTGAGGTTGGACATGGTCAGCTCGGTCTCGCCGTGAAATACGTGTGGTTAAGGGGCCTAGGCACTGCCGTCTGAGACAGATATACACCACCCAGCCAAGTTCTAGTATGGTTGTCGCGTCTGGCAGAGTTTACCCGGAGGTCACCTTGATCGTCATCATTCTACTGCTGATCGTACTTATCTGCGGCTGGCTAGCAACGCTGATTGGCATGCCAGGTAATTGGTTGATGCTGGCAGCAATTTCAGCATTCACCTACTGGGCCTTGCCCGAACACGGGGCTGGGGCGTGGTCCTATACCCTCAGCGCGGCCATCCTCGCCCTGATTGGTGAAGTGGTGGAATTTGGCGCCAGTGCCGCGGGCTTGGCCAAGGGAGGCAGCAAACGCGGGGCGGCACTGGCCATGATCGGTGCGATCATCGGTAGCTTGGTAGGAGCGGCCCTGGGACTGCCTATACCGATCATCGGTAGTGTCATAGGCATCGTCGTCTGTTCAGCCGTTGGCGCCATGCTTGGTGCGGTACTTGGCGAGGTGTGGAAGGGTAAGAATTTAGGCCTCAGCATGACGATCGGCCGGGCCGCATTCTGGGGACGCCTCATTGGGACCGGAGCTAAGCTCATCTGCAGCTCGATCATCCTGATACTGGGAACCGTTCTGATCGTCAATACTTGGGCTCGTTAAACCAAGCACCGGACCTATGCTTCCTACCAATCGCCTCGCCTGGTCAGTAAGACTTCAAGTCGTAGTTGATGCTGAGTGGCGCGTGATCGGAAAATCGCTCTTCTTGATAGATGCTGGCCTTGCGTACCAGATGCTTCAAGCCAGGACTCACGATTTGGTAATCGATGCGCCATCCAACGTTCTTTTCATAGGCCGCACCACGATTGGACCACCAGGTATACTGATCGGGGCTTTGGTTGACGACGCGAAAGGCATCCACATAGCCAAGGCGGTCAAGCAGCATGTCCATCCAAGCACGTTCGAGTGGCAAAAACCCGGAATTTTTTTTATTACCTCGCCAGTTTTTTAGATCGATCTCTTTGTGCGCGATATTTAAGTCGCCGGTTAGGATGAACTCTCTTTTGACCCTGCGAAATTGCTCTAGCTTCAAGGCCATGTGATCCAGCAGGTCATACTTGATCGATTGCCGCTCCGGACTACTAGAACCCGACGGGAAGTAGGCGGAGATCACGGAAAGCTTTGCATAATCGAGCTGCAGGTAGCGCCCCTCGTCCTCTAGAATAGGCAGGCCCAAGGTGCGCGTTACATGCTCCGGCTGACGCTTAGCATAGAGGGCAACGCCGCTGTAACCTGGCTTTGCCGCAAGATTAAAATAGGCGTGGTAACCGTTCATCTCGGCGGCATTAGCTGGCAGATGTTCGAGCTTCGCCCGGACTTCTTGAAGACAGATAAAATCGGCGCCCTGTTCGGACAGCCAGGGCCAAAGCCCCTTGGTGGTCGCAGAACGGATACCATTGACGTTGCAGGTGATGACTTTCATGCCTCGGATCCTCAAGATGAGCCAAGAAGCTGACACAAAAGCCTAGTTCACTGCAACGTCAATCGAAGATGATGACAACGTCGACAGCCAAAGTCCCGCAGGCGCTAAATTTTGCCGATAAAGTCGAAATCAAATAGGATGCCCGGCGAGTGCGACTTAAAATTACCGGCTTCTCGGTACAAAACCACCAGTAGGGAGAAATTCAGTGGTGACACCGCACCCTTGCCGACTAAATCGATCCCGATGGGTAACCATAGGCCAACGCCCGCATCCTTATAGTAGCGATGTGGCCCTTCCGACTCGCCAAAATCGTAAAACAAGCGGTAGCGCGCCTGCCGCTTGAGCAAATAGAGATCATCCGGGAACGGCAGGTATGCCGGCACCAGAACATCAGCACCGGCTGTCCAGATCTGGTCGGTACGCCCAAGCTTCGGATCATCAAAGCGCAAGCGAGCCTCATTGACATCTTGGGGATCAAAGCGGAAATTACCGCCTTTGTAGCCACCCTTACGCAGTAGGTCGCCGTAAAAGGCTCGGCCACCTAGCTCAATGTACTCCGCGACCTTGCACGAGCCATCCGCCTCAACCAGGCGGCGATCGTAATTGTAGTTGGGAGCGATGTAGTGGACCGTCTTCTCGTATTCGAGCCTGCCCGCATAGTTGCACGGTCCGTATTGATTGAGAGGTTGAACCAAAGTCTTAAAGGCTAGGGTTTGGTGGCGCGACCTGGAGTTGCCCAACACCTCGCGGTTGCGTAGCCTAAGACCGTATTCGAGGTAGGGGTCCTTCATCCAACCGAGAGTTTTATACAGCCCGCCCTCGATGACCCGTTCGTTGCGGAAGGTTAACCCCTTATCCTGCAGCGCATCAACGACCAGGTAAGAGGCAAGTTTAGGAAAATCCGTCAGATAGTAGAGCGAGTAGCCCGTTTTTTTTTGATCCGTGGCATAGGTCAGCAACCCGGTAAGACTACTATGTAGGTAGCGAAAGCCTTGTCCAACCAGCTCATAGGTAAGTGGTTCGCCAGGCAGCTTGGTCGCCAGCGGCAACCACAGTACGGTGTAAGCATTGTCCGCAAAGGTCTTGGCGTGACCGGGAAAAAAATTCGCCCGGGGCCATGCATCGGTGTTATTGAACCTATCCCAATCCAAGATCTGATGACTTTGATCGATCTCGACCCGACTGCTGGACGCGCTCGTTTGAATGCGCGCCTGCCACAGCCTCGGATCTCCAGGCAATGGACTTGCCGGCTCTGAGTAAGTGTGACCCGCGTCGTCTGTAACCGTGACCGAAACCGGCAAGCTATAACCGTTATTTTGTGCCAGGGTCACCGTGATCATATGCAGGCGTTGATCTGCAAGTACCTCGTCGGAGACATGCAGCAGTTCAAAATCTGGCCATTCGCTGGTGGTCCACCACTGTTGCAGGTGACTACTTGCTGCGGCAGCCCCACCGCGAATGTTTAGGTGCTCGACCTCGCTGCGATAAAACGCTTCAAATTGCTGCGGTGTGACGTGCCTACCCTGAAATCTAGCAAAAAACCGCCGGAGAATCCCACGCATCTGAGTTCGACCAAGATTCCAACCAATCTGGCGCAGCGCCAGGGCATGCCGAATATGGCTGAGTGAATGCTGTTTAGTAAATGGTTCGAGGCTGACGCCGTATTGGTCGGTCAGAGCGTTATATGGATGCAGGTAGGTTAACACCGCTGCCATGAAGTCCTGGGCACCAAGATAGGTAAAGGATTGGTCCGGTGGAAGGTACTCACCTGGATCAGGACGAAGCAAAGGGTAATACTCCGGGGTCCTCGTTAATGCCTCGATCGTCGTAAAATCGACAAAGCCTCGCAGCAGCCAGAGATCGTCTAGGTTGCGAACGGTCACGGATGCACCAAACCATTGCTCGGCAATAAATGAGGTGATTTGCCATACCGTCCAATTGAGGATGTCGCTTTGCAGGGTGGTCGCTCCGACCTGACGCGGCCGATTAATCGTCACCAAACCAGGCAGCGACGACTTTTCCAGATCAGAGGTTTCGAGCAAGACTAGGTGTGGAAATGGCAGCTGGCCGTACATATCGGTGGCGACAGACAGCGCAGTCATGAATGAAGGTAACGATTCGGCCAGCTCGGGATCGCGTGACAGCAGTTCAACTGTCACACCCTTTATCGGGAAGGTCGTTCGGGTGAAGCCTCGGACCAAACCAACGACCAATTTACGACCGATCAGGTGAAGCAACATCGGTCCATCCGTCTGCTCCTGGGCAGGGCCGGTGCTGATGGCTCCAACACCTATTCCGGGCGACGTCACTTGCCAAGACCCCCCATAGCTCAACTTAGCGGTGATATCGGCATTTGGCTCGAAGTTGAACGTCCGCGAATCATGTGGGTCGCTCGGGCATGCCGCGAGCGGCTGGGGATGAAAGTCCGAAAACAGCCATTCATCACCATCGGCGTCGGGCCAACGCGGCAGCTTTGACGCGAAGGCGACCTCTAACCCAGATGGAGGAAGATCACCTTTAACTAGAACAACATGAGGGCTCAAAAACTCCGTGGTGACCTTCGCCGAGTTGACGCGAAAGGAGACGAAGCCGCGACTGCGTTCTGGCTTGGAGTATTTGCGGGGCACCAGGTCGAATTCGCGGATTGGGTCGAATTCATAGCTATCGTCATTATACGGAAGGTATAGGCAGTGCAACCTGGTGCCTGGTAGATCCTGCCAACCACGTAGGGTCATGATCCCCGTGGCCGTACCAATACCGTGTGCCGGATCGATGTCGAGGTGGACCGCTAACTGATAGCTCGGCAAACCACCTGGCTGCTCCGGTACAGGCCCCAAGGTGGCGCCAAGCCCATGGGCACTTGTGACCGTTAAGAGCGACAGGCAGGCTGCACTCATGAATCGCTGTTTGATGAATGGATAGACCAGCCATGTCTCCAGGGCAAAAAGAGAGATGGCTTAGTATCGCATAGGCCGCAAGCGAGGCCAAAAAGTCGTGGCTATAAAAGATTCACAATAGTGTTAAAGCCGACGACGGTGTTCTTCGCGGTCACAGGTGTAGTGCCATATGGAAAGAATTTGCCAAACAAGTACAGATAGACCCTCTCAGTCGCCGACAGGCCGAAGCCAAGCATCTGAAAGGGCTCAGGCGCATGAAATTCGCTCGCCACCTTCATGTCGCGGGTGTGGGTCTGCGTTAAGGCAGCAACGGCGCGGACGGTGAAGATCTTATTAAATCGGTACTCGAGGACTGGATCGATGTAGAATTGATACGCAGTCTGCTGACTCTTACGATACGTGCCCTTTTCATCGAAGGTATTGAAATAGGCATTGAGCGTCAGGCCAAGGGTGAAGCCTGCGCCAAGTTCGTAAAACGAATCGTCGAAGACCGATATACCGGCACGGTAACCGTTGAGGTCGTGATACTGATGGCTGCTGTAGTATTTCAAGGATAGATCGAGGCGATTTCGGATGGGGCCAATTGAAAACGATCGCGCAATATCGACGTACGGATCGGAACCCCGAGTGTTTTCTGGCCCCTGAAACGGCGTCTCGGTGATGACCCCGGCCCCGATACCAGCGGTGGTCACAGCGTCAAAGCGGTAGCGACCCGAAAATGTGCCCGAGGCGGTCACCACCGGCGCCGGCACGACCTTGCCAGGATTGGGAGCGCTCTCTGACAGCGGATGGTCGAGCGACGAGCCGTTATAGGTTGCTTGGAACTGACCGCTCCACGGCGACTTTGACCCTTCGAGGGTTTTCAGCCGTTCGTTCTGCGGAATCTTCTCGGCACTGACAGCTTCGGTGGTCGGCGTCAGCGAACCGTCCTTGGCCTTGGCAGGCGCTTCGACAAAGGCCAGAGTGCTGAAAAACAAGACGAAGAACAAGGCCTTGCACAGTGGCTTGGTCAGCATTGAATAAACCCAGGTAAAAGGAGGATGAGACACCGAACGGTATCGGCCGGCTTATACGTGGGTTTTATTTATGTGTCACGTTAAAAATAGGTAAAAATCACCTAGCCCTCGCCGGACTAGGGCCTGATTTCACTACGGATTAGGCCGTTTTCCGATGCTTCAGCAGCGACTCCGGCGGCGACCCCATCCGTTCCTCGACGCGAAATCGGTCGATGGCCGTCTGCACTTGGAACCAGAAATCTGGGGCCGTGTCTAAAGCGTACGCCAGTTTAACCGCGACCTTTGCCGTGATGCGCGCTCGACCGTTGATAATCCGGTTAATCACCATGATATCGACGCCGATATGATCCGCGAGCTGCTTCTGAGTAATCTGCAGTGGCGAGAGGAATTGGTCCTTCAAAATCTGCCCTGGGGACATCGGCCGACTAGCGGGCAGGGTTCTCAACATCGGGTGACCTCGCCTATTCCCTTGCGGTTTCGGTGCATGCGCTGAGCGGACTGTTCGCATGCGATAGCAATGGCACTCCCCCACTCCCTTTTTTTAAGTTAAGGCGAGGAAGCTGCCATTTATTATGATAGCCGATCGTCAACACCAAGCATACAGAGCCGCAGTGACCTGCTGTTTCAACTGCTCACGGCAAGGGGCCTCGTCACAACTCTGGACCTATAGCGGCACAGGCTGAGCCTTATCTGCCCGTTTTCTGGTGTGATTCTTGCCCTTTTTGTTGATGCTCATGGCCACAGCGTCCTGGCGCTTTTTGACCGCGCCGCCGCGCCCTGTGGCGGCCTTTTTCGCCCCATCACCCTGCCAACGCGTTAGGAGCCCTTGCATCCACGCGATCGCCGATTTTTTCATATCCATCTGCTACTCCCAACGGTGCCATCATGGTGGCAAAATGTGACAGATTGCCTATTCTAAGCGACAAGCGACAAGCGCATTTAAGGGACGCGGCGACGGCCAGCACTGCCTGGGCCAAGGTTTCGCGCTTTACCTGCGGCGCCCGCCCGCGGCTTCGCTATAGGTTTAGAGCCTGGGCTAACTTTGGCGCTGGCCGCTGCCACCGTACGTTTGCTTGCGGCGACGCGTTTGGCTGGAAGCTTCACCGCAATGGGAGCACTGCTGTAGCGATCAAAAGCCTGTGCCAGCTGAACTCCGAGTTGGGTCATACGGTCGTCGCCGAGGGCATGCTGCACCGCAGGAAAGTACTGGCTCTCTTCGGCCTTGAAATGCTGCTCGAGCAGTTCGCTGAATACCTCCATCTTGGCCGCAAAGGTTTCGTCAGTCGTGCTAATGTCGCGCAATTTGGCGATGACCGCTTTGACCATCGCGTGCTCCTCGAGCGCCTTCAGGGTCAGAGCCTTATTGACCGATTTTGCGGCCGGATAAAAGACCTCCTCCTCGACCGTGGAGTGCCCCTCAACTAAGTGCAGCAGCTGAGCAAGGAGCTTAGCCCGACTTTGCCCGGACCCAGGTTCTTTGACTTTGCGGCAAAGTTCCTCGATGTCGCGATGCTGCAGTACCAGCAAATCCGCCGCACCCTTGGTCGCAAAGGCACCATGGATCAGGTTTTCAACCTTGGCCGTCAAATGTTCGAAGGTCGTTGTCATCACTAAGTCCTCCAAGTGGAAATGAGTTACTTGGAAGCAGAACGAAGCACATTTCATGCCAATGCAGCCTATCCGTCGGGGCATAAGTAGAGGGCTGAGCTTTTACTGGCAAAAGATCGATCGCGAGGTAACATCATTGCTTACACCAATGGTCGGCGCAGGCGCCGTTTTGTCAGTCTTCTTCCGTATCCACGAGGGTCTTCATGGGTCCAGCAGCGGTGTTCAAAGCTTTTGTTGCCAGCATTTTGCTGTTCTTGCTGTTACCTTCTGGCGCCTTCGCGGACAGCGTCGAAGCACCTGCCGCTGACGGCGCCAACTTGGCCGAGTCGACGCGAAAGATCATTTCGCCAGCCAATGCGGTGATCTTGGGATTGGTCGAAGGCATCACCGAGTACCTTCCTGTCTCTTCGACCGGACACTTGGTTTTGGCTGATCAATTACTCGGACTTCGCGACTCGACCAAGCTAAGCGAAGACGAGCTAGATGCTGTCGAAGCCTACGAAGTGGTCATTCAGGCCGGAGCCATCCTCGCGGTGGTCTTGCTATACTTCAAAGCGATTCAGCAGATGCTGCTTGGTTTAGTCGGACGGTCACCTGAAGGCCGCAAACTCCTGCTAAACGTTGCCGCGGCATTTCTCGTCACCGGAGTCATCGGTCTGGCCGCGAATAAACTCATAAAGCAGTACCTTCAGCACTCTGGGCCGGTCATCTTTGCCCTGGCAGCTGGTGGCCTGCTGATGCTGGCCTTTGAGCCCAGCCGGTGGGCAAAGGCCGCGCGCACGCACGGCTACGGCCTGGGTCAGCTCAGCATACGCAATGCGGCCCTCATCGGGTTGGCCCAATGCGTGGCGATGTGGCCTGGCACCTCGCGGTCGATGATGACCATTCTGAGCGGCATGTTCCTCGGCATGACGCCGGTGGCCGCAGCCGAATTTTCGTTTATCCTCGGCCTGCCCACCCTGCTCGCAGCCACTTGCCTTAAACTCTACAAGGAGGGGCCCATGTTGATGACGCACATCGGCATACCGGACATGGCGATCGGCCTGGGCGTGGCGGCGGTGGCGGCAGCGATTGCGGTACGCGGCTTCATCACATATCTGAATCGCCGAGGCTTCGTGCCCTTTGGCATCTACCGCATCGCTTTGGCCGCAGTCATGTACCTGGTCCTTGGCCTCGGGGCCTAGGCCAACTCTTCACTTCTTAGTGAAGAATGCGAAATCATTAGCAATATCGGCATCCGACATCTGCGCCGCAGTGTACGCCGTCATGCTCGTGCCAGTACGTCCACTGCGGATGGCGGCGGAGTATGTCGCTGAAGTGAGGGCAGTGCCCTTAAGCACCTTGGGGGTGATGGTCGTCAGCGCTCCATCAGCACCGTGGCAGCTCACACACAGTGATTTGTAAGACGTGGATACGGCCGTCGCGGTCCCCGTCGTCGGGGCCGGCGACGCTGGCGCCGGAGACGACGAGCTGCTGCTGCTGCATCCTCCGATCACTAAAGGGGCTAGGACAACAAAGGCGCTGACGAATAGGCGTAGGACTGGTGCTGGCGAACGCATCATGGGACTACTCTCTCCTGTAAGACGGGACCTGGATGGGCGCGAGAACCGCGCTAAGGCACTTTATGTTAACATATACAGGTGTCCAAGCCCATCCATGGACCCTTGTTGACCTGCTGCGGCTTACAGCCAATCCATAAAGATCGCATAAAGTCCAAGCTTCAGACTGACATTGGCAAGCACCTGACACGCTCATAGTCGAATCCACGTGACCACACCGCAAATTCTCAGGTATGACCTGCAAGACTGCTAAAAGGCGACCGCCACCGTGATCCGTCTCTACTTTACCATCTGGATACTCCTACTCGCGACTATGAGCGGGATTTGGGCGTTTATGCGCCCGCTGTTGACCCCACAGGTGTGCTATTGGCTAGGATGGGCCGGCTTTGGCATCATGTGCCTGACTAATCTGTACGTACTGCGCAAAAAGATCCCTGCCCTGCAGCACGTCGGCAAGCCGTCACGGTGGCTGGACTTTCACATTTTCTGCGGGCTGGTCGGCCCCACTTTGGTGGTGTTCCACACCCACTTTAAGGTCAGCGGCTTAGTGGCTATCAGCTTTTGGAGCATGATCATTAGCTTTGCCAGCGGCGTCGTCGGCCGCTATTTCTACACCCAACTGCTGCAAGCTCGAGGCCACTTAAAGGCGCAGCTCAAACGCTACGACGCCGGCTTTGCCAAGGTCCTGGCGTTGCAACCGCAAATCTATAATACGGCAAACCTAAGTGTCATGAAAGCAGACGCCATGCGTTTGGCTTTTGGCGGCTTTGACATGGGAGCGAATGACGCAAATCTTGCGTTAATCCTGTGGTTCTCTTTAGTCGGCGATGTGCGCCTGCGACTTTCCCCTTTGCCAACCCCCCCTGGGGTGTCGCCACCGATCAAGAAAAAGCTAAAAGAGTATGGACTGATGCGGCGCAAGATCACGCTGCTCGACGCCTACAAGCGGTTGATGGGCTACTGGCATACCTTTCATGTACCCTTTGCGGTGTTTATGTACGTGGTCGCGGTGATCCACATCGTCGCCGAACTGCTCTTTAGGGTTAACTGAGGCCCTAGGCTTCGCGGAGTGATCTGTCATGGACTGGTCGCAAATTTCATTTTGGATCGCCGACCAGTTAGCCTGGTTGATGGCTGCAGCGATGCTTGGGGTCACCATCTACGGCGTCAGGCGGCGCCGTAGACGGCATGCTCTAGCCAGCTCGACCCTCCAAGACACCATCGAGAAAAACCTCAACGAACCATTTTCGCTCCATCCATTGATCGACCCCGCCAAATGTGCGGGCTGCGGCGCCTGTGTGCGCGCTTGCCCCGAAGGTGAAATCCTCCAGCTGATCCAGCACCGCGCCGTCATGGTGGCTCCAACAAAGTGTGTCGGGCATGGCCAGTGCGAAGCAGCCTGTCCCTTTGACGCCATCTCCTTGGTCTTTGGCACCAAGACTCGCGGACGGGAATTGCCCCGCATCTCTGGCCACTTCGAAACCAACATCCCGGGCTTATATATCGCCGGCGAACTAGGCGGCATGGGACTGATCCGCAATGCAGTCAAACAAGGACGACTGGCGGTGGAACATGCCGCATCGCAGCTAAGCCCAGACCAGGGCCTCCGCGCTAAGGCTGAGTACGACCTCCTCATCATCGGTGCAGGGCCAGCAGGAATCGCGGCTTCCCTTGGCGCCCTGGCGGCAAAGCTGCGCTATGTTTGCCTGGAACAAGGCTCCTTTGGCGGCACCATCGCCAATTTTCCACGACAGAAAATCATCATGACCCAGCCTGCCGACCTACCGCTAATCGGACCGATGAAATTTCCTCATCATAAAGTCTCCAAGGCACAGCTCATGGCCAAGTGGGATGACATCCGCAGCCAATACAAGCTGCAGGTCAAAGAGCAAACACAGTTCAAGACCCTAGTGAAAGACGGCGACGTGTTTCGTGTCGAAACCAGCGGGGGGCAGATGACCGCCCATAAAGTCATCCTCGCCACTGGAGTGCGAGGCACACCAAGGCGCCTTGGCGTGCCCGGCGAAGATCTCGCCAAAGTCACCTATAACCTCATTGAACCAGAGCAATATCAAAAGCAAAAGGTTGCCATCGTCGGCAGCGGCAATGCCGCCGCTGAGGCGGTCCAGTATTTATGCAAGAAGAGCTACGGCAATCAGGTGACCATGCTCGTGGCCACCGCGGATTTTGATCGCTGCAACGACGAGAACCAAAGAGCGGTGCGGCTGTGTGCCGAGCAAGGCCTGCTCGACCTGCGCTTCAACGCCAAGGTCACGCAGATTACACCGGACTCCCTGTCGATCACCGACCAAAGCGGATCTCGGACCATAGCCAATGACTATTTATTTATATTCATCGGCGCTGAACTTCAAAAGCGTTTTTTTGCCGAACTAGGGATCAAAATCGACAAAAAATTTGGTGAACCTCTGAGCAAAGAACTGGCACCCACATGAAAAGAGCCTACTCTACCTTGGCAGCCATCGGCTCCAGCTTCGTTGCGGTCCTTTTTCTCTTGGTACTGACGCAGTGCGGCTTTAACCGACCGGCAGTCAACGACTCGGCGTTTCAAAAGCCGACGATCGACCACGCCAACTTTACCGCTAGTTGCGTGTCGTGCCACGAAGCCACACGCCCACCACCGGTAGACGTGATCCCGCATGGTAGCGGCCAAGACTGCGCCGTGTGCCACCGTTACATCACGGCCGACCCAATCTGGAAGTCGTTTTCGCAGTTCTCGCACGTGCCGGCACCAACCGCTTGCATTCCCTGTCATGGTAGTTTGCGACCGAAGGCCAATCCGCATCCAGACACCAAGGCGGATTGTGTCTCTTGCCATGCCTTTCCAAAATTCTATCCACCGATCAATAAATGAGCATTCGTCTGCGCTACCGAGATATAAAACACCTTGCTTTGTTGGCGCTGCTTGCCTCGGCACCGGCCAAGCAGGCACTGGCCTACGACTACACCGGACATCTACTAACCGGCGCCTACGCCGCCAAGGAGTCCTTTCCCGGGTCCATTGCCGGCAGCAAGGACAATGACCAGCTGATCTATTCCAATCGCGCGTACCTGGACGTCACCAAGATTGGGCAAACCCAATATGAATTCGTCACCGACGTCCGCGACAACCACGATTTCTTTGATAAAGTCGATACGGCCAGACTAAACCTCTCGGGGCAAAACAAATTCCGGCTACGCTTGTTGGCCTGGAAGGACCCTGGCAATACGCATCCCTATTTCTGGTCGGTGGGACGCTTTTTACCTGCCGACAACGGCATCATCTATAACGATGGAGCTGAAGTCGGCTATAAGGTGAATGGCGCAAACAGCGTTGGCGTCTTCGCCGGATTTCGCCCGCGCGTCAACGATGAGCGCGCAGTCGAGCTACAGGCCACCGCCGTCCAAGTCGGCGCCTACGAGGTTTACCAAAGCGAGGGCAACAATTGGAGCGAAGGAAAGTACAGCAGTAACATGCTGGTCTTTGCTCCGCGTACTTTTGTCTACGACGCACCTACCGAAGCCTTGGACTATATCAATCAATCGTTTCTACATTTCGGACCAAATGACCGGGTCAACACCTACCTGGATTTCGCGGTAAGACCCGAGGTCAAGGCCGAGGACGCCGTCATTGGTTACGACCACCGTTTTAGTCCGGCGCTAAATGCCGCGCTGACCTACTCACGCATCGATCTAACGGAGTACAAGAATCACCGCGATATTTTTGAAACCTTATCGGCCAGTTCCTATCAGCAGCTAAAAGTTGGGTCGCGCTATAAGCTGACGACGATATCCCGCCTCGACGGCTATGTCCTTTACGGGGAGCGCTATCTCGATCACCTACGCAAGGTTGAGGTGGCGACCGGCCCGACCTTCACCAAGATTCTTGGTGGGCATGCCGCTTTGAGCACTTTAGTCGGCTATCGACGTAATTTTTTAAGCAATGATCTATTTCTCAACAACAACCTGACGCACTACTCTGAAGTGTGGGAGGTTTCGGGCGATCTCAGAGTCGGGATCAGACATCAGGACAGCGGCGAAAACCTTCATCCAGTGATTGTCGGCCTGAACGTTGGCCACGTCTTTTCCCATAGCGTTTTGGGCTCCGTCGGCACCGAGTACGCGCACAACGAGAAGGCTACCATCACCAGCGGACTGTTGACCCTCGGCTACCGCTTTGGCAACCGCGCGTTCGCACCTATCCGCGATGTCGCTCCGCCCAGCGAGAGGTTTTGAATGCAGCGCATCCTTGCCGCTTTATCGTTGATCCTGGCCTTATGGGTCCATCCCGCAGCTTTCGCCGCGGACCAGCCTCCACCAGCAAAAAAGGCTCGCGAGGGCCTCATGAACAAGCTACTCGCCCCAGGTCCATTGATGGAGGGTCATAAGAAATTAGAACATACCGACTGCCTGTCCTGCCATGCTGCTGGTAAAGGAGTGCCGGATCAAAAGTGCCTCGAGTGTCATAAAGACATTAAGCAATCGATGGCACGACCCAAATCCTTTCATAAGCTTACCGACAAGCCTTGCTACGCCTGCCACAGCGACCACAAAGGACGAGATTTTGATGCCCTAGCCTTTGACACCGAGGACTTCGATCACGCTAAAACCGGCTTCCCACTAGCGCCCAAACACCAAGACATCGATTGTGTCGACTGCCACACGGCGCAGCGCAGTGACCGGGCCATCCGCAAGACCGATCACCGCTTCTTCGGCAAAACCGCCACCTGTGTGAGCTGCCATACCAAAGATGATCCGCACGCATTTACAGGCAAAACGGCGAAAAAGGACTGCAATAGCTGCCACGTTGAGACGACCTGGAAGGACAAGATCACCTTCGACCACAAGAAGGATGGACACTGGGAGCTAAAAGGTAAACATGCCGAGGCGGCCTGCGTCGACTGCCACAAGCCCGACTTGGCGCGTGCGGCGCTCGGCAAGAAAGTCTTTCATTGGGAAGGACTAAAGCAAGCGTGTAACTCCTGCCATGCCGACTACCACGGGTTTGACGGCCTCAAAACGGCCAAACTCGGCAAGCTAGCCAGCTGTCAGACCTGTCATAAAGAGGAAAGCTGGAAAACGCAGATTACCTTCAATCACAACACCAAGACCACTTACGTCCTGGATGGTAAGCACACCCAGGTCCGTTGCAACGATTGCCATCTTCCTTTAGACAAGAGTCTGCGGGTGAAGGCGAAGATCGACGGCAGCTCCAGTGACACCGCGGAGCGATCAAAGTCCGCGAATAAGCTCTCAAGCCTCATCGCCTCCGGAAAAGACCCGCCGCTGCGGCAATACCACTGGGAGCACCTAAGCAAGAACGGCTGCGCGGCATGCCATACCAACCCACATATCGGCAAATTTCCGCCCAAGCTCCTCGCCAAGCCCTGCGCTTCCTGCCATGTCACCTCGAGTTGGCTCGAGTTGACCCGCCTGGAAAAGGGCAAATTCGACCACAACACGCTCACCAAATTTGCGCTTACCGGCAAACACGAAGGCATCAGTTGCAAATCCTGCCATGTCAAAGATGGCAAAGACATCTATAAATTTGCCAACGCCGACAAGCAGTTTTGCGTTAGTTGCCATGCTAGCGTGCACAAAGAACAGTTTAGCCCAAGCTTTAACTCAGCCTCCTGCGCCGACTGCCACGGCACCAAAACCTTCGCCGCGAGCATGCTGAAGTCTTTTGACCACAACGAAACTCGGTTTAAATTGGACGGCGATCATCTCAAGGTAAAGGCCTGCGACACCTGCCATATCCGTGCGCCAGGCAAAATGCTGGCGACTAAACCGCCAAAGCCAGCCGGGCAGTTTATCTTCGCCCATGCGAGTAGCGGCTTTTGCGTCGACTGCCACAAGAACGTGCATATCGGCCAGTTCCACACCGAATTCGCCGAAAAGGACTGCCGCACCTGCCATAATACCGACACCTTCCTCAAGCGAAAGCCCTTCGACCACCACACCACTGCTTATGAAATTACCGGCAAGCACATACCGCTGAGCTGCGAAAAATGCCATACGCCAACCAAAGAGGCGTTTCCTGGCACTAAGCATCACGCTAAAGCCAAATTTATCTTTCCTGACCTAGCCACGCGCAACTGCGCAACCTGCCACGTCGATCCGCACAAGGGTAAATTTGGTGGTCGCTGTGTTGAGTGCCATAACGAAGCCAACAAATGGGCATCGATCGGCAGCTTCCACAAAAATTACACTCTTACAGGCGCGCATAATTTGCTCGCATGCGAGCAGTGCCACTTCAAAGATCGACGTTTGACCGGCCTAAATGACAACTGCCAATTTTGTCACCGCAAAGATGATAGGCATCAAGGGGGCCTACCCGACTGCGCCAGCTGCCATATGCAGCAGACCTGGTCAGCCAACACCTTCCATCACTCGATGACCGACTTCCCGCTGATTGGCGCCCACCGCGTCGCCGAATGCAACGCCTGCCACAAAAGCGGTGTGTATCAGGGATCGCCGACGGATTGTGCCGGATGTCACATCAAAGAAGCGCGCGCGGTCGCCTTCCCCAACCACAAGCAGCCGGGATTTGAGGACTGTGGCAGCTGCCACAACCAATTTACGTTTCACGCTAAGAAGTAGCTCCCATCCGGCGAAAGCTGACTTTGCTATCTTTATCGACCAGGATCATGTGGTTGGCTGGTACCGGGCGCCAGTCACCCCGCTCCCCAGTCAATTTTTCTGAGACGATCAAAACGGCATGCTCGCTAGGATCGGCTGGCATCATTTGGCACACGCCATCTTCGCAGACATAGCGACTCCCCTCGGAAAAATACAAGGACAACGGCTCTTCGTCGGTCGTGATAAAGCGCGTCGCCAGCATCTCACTCCCATTGGTAATCACCATATTGAGATAAGTGCCATCGGTGACCCCAGCAGCAAGCTTCATCGCTTCGACTGCGGCAACGGTCTGGTTCATCGCATCGGCCATATCGCTTAGCTTGTAGTCATCGCCCTTGGCGCGCAAAAACTCGAGAAATAGTGCAAAAAAGTGCTCTGAATCGGTTTCGCCGTGGATCCAACTGTACATTTCATCGCTTAAGCCTCGACGTAGGACCCGCTTGATCTTTGCAAAGCCTTCGATGCCGCCGTTATGCATCATCATCAAGCGCTTATAGTGAAAGGGATGACAGTTGGCCTCGGCAATATCGCCAACACTAGCGGCCCTGACATGGGCAAAGATGCAGGTCGAACGAATCTTAGGCGCCAAGTAGCGCAGGTTGCGGTTGCTCCACGCCGGCGACATCGAGACAAAGACGGCTGGCTCAGGGTCGATGTCCGGGCTGTACCAGCCGACGCCAAATCCATCGCCATTCAAGGGTTCTTCGATTTCGCGAGCATCGAAGCTTTGATTGATCAGTGAGTTTTTTGGCTCAAAAATCAGCTTGTGCACCACAATTGGAACGCCCTTATACGCTAAAAACCTGCACATGGCGGCGTCCTCCGAAGGTGTTAGACACTACTAGTGTAACAAACGCCTCGCAAGCATATCAACCGACCACCGGCAGCTGGCTTTTCTTGAGGCGTTTGATGACCACTAGGGCGCCCTCAAACATGAGATACATCGGGATGGCAAGCGAGATCATCGACACAGGATCAGGCGATGGTGCAATCACCGCTGCTAAAATCAGCACTCCGACCAAGATAAAGCCACGATTCTTCCGCAACATCTGCTCATTGATAAGACCCAGGCGTTCGAGCAGGATGATCACCAGCGGCAGTTGGAATGCCGCACCAAACCCCACCAGCATAAAAGTCATCATGTCGATGTATTCGGCGACAGTAATGACCGGAGCGGCCTGGTCGCCACCAAAACCAATGAGCCATTTAAAGCCCATCGGAAGCATCGCATAGTAGCAAAAGACCACTCCGATCAAAAATAAACCGACCGAAGCACTAAAGAACGGCATGACGAATTTGCGATGCTCCTGCGGCAGTGCTGGGCCAATAAACCGCCACAATAAAAGCAAGCCATAGGGTGCCGCGACCACCAGCCCGACCATGAAGGACACCTTCATGTAGGCCAGCATGACCTCCATCGGCCCTGTAAAGTGCAGCACATTCTTTTGCGAAGGAATGGCTGCGGCTAGAGGCTCCTTAAGAAATAAAAGAATGTCTTTGGCAAAATAAAAACCGCCGCAGACAAAAGCCAGCAAGACCACTGAAAAGCGCACCAGCAATGCCCGCAGTTCATCGATACGCCGCAGTAAATCCTGCGCTCTACTGCTTTGAAGGTGGTCGATGAGCCCCTTGAAGATCGAGTTGTCATCAACCACCGTACACCTGAGCTTTCCTAGACGTGACGCATAGCATCAGCGATGACCATGCGACTGGCACGCCGCGAACAGAACCAAGCGGTGCCGGTCGCAAGGGACATCAACACGAGCGTACACAGGATCCATGCCTGCCATGACCAGGCCACGGACAGCACGATCGGAGCCGACAAAACTCCAGCGCGGTATTTGAACCTAAGCATGCCAATCGCCACGGTCAATACCACCGTGCCGACAAGCCCGAGCGCGCAAGCTAGCAGACTGAGAAAGAGGCCTTCCATCGAAAACATATAGACTAGATGCTGCCGCAAGAAACCCAAGCTGCGCAGGGTACCAATTTCGCGAATACGCTCGTTGACCGCCTTCATCATGGTATTGGCGACCGACATGATGCCGATGGTGACGACAATCGTCATAAATAGGTCACGAAACACATGCAGAACATCCAGTCCTCCCTGGAGGAAGGCGGCCAGCGTGTGCTCTTGCCATGGCAGGATATCTAGTTCGAGATGAGCGGCCTCGGCAGCGGCTTTAAGCCGCTTGATAAAGCCCTTACGCATTCTCTCGTCCTTAAGTTCGACCGATAGTAGCGAGATCTTGTCGGTATCCATCAAGCGCTGCGCATCGGCCAAACTCAAGCGCACGGCCCGCTTATCCGCCTCGCGAAAGCCCGCGTCAAAGATACCTGAAACCGGCACATCGATGGCGTTAACCTGCGATGCTTCAGTTGTCGCCGACATTGTGATGCGTGGATACTTGCAGGTAAATGGCCGGTCTTCTGCGATGTAGTTACCTGCGTCGAGGATATAAGGCGGGCCCTGATAGGTGGACTCACAATCGATGAGTTTACCCAGCGCAATGCCGATCGTCACCGACGACTTGGGATACTGCTCCAGGGGTACCCCAGCGACTGTATACCAGGACCAACGCGGACCCCGCACCTCGGCGCCCTCTTTGGTGTCGTGACCAAGGCCGACGAATACCGTGTTGTACGGCCCAGCGTTGACCATGCCGCTGATATTGAGAAAGCGTACCCGACGCAGAAAGTCTGGGTCGTGTTGTAAAAAGTCTTCAACAAAACGCTGTTCCTGTGCGGTCATCGCATAAAGCCACTGATCTTCAGTACTATTGTACTGCGCGTCCTTGTGCTGAACCAGGACATGACCAAGCATCGCCCTGGTTTGATACCCGTCTTTATTCCGGTACTCAAGCTGCTCCAAAAACCCGTCAAATAGCGACACAGCGATAAAACCCGAAGCAATCGCCAGAATCGTCGCCAAGCTATGCCGCCAATTGCGTAGCACGTTGCGCCAAGCCAAGCGGGTCATTTGCCTATAGATCGCCGTCTGTTGTCCTGCCATGGCGGGGTTATCTCACCAGGTTATTGATGTTAAAGAGGCTTTCCGGATGCGCCTCGGCATGCGGCTGGGAATACTGGATCAAGGTGTGACTGCCCGGTTTAAGGGCATCGTTGATATCCATCTGGCTAACAAAGGGTAATTCTTTACCATCGATCTTGAGATGATTGCCGTATTTGAACAAGGCACTCTTAAACATCTCACCGCTGACCGTCAGAAATTCTGCCTTCCAGCCTAGGTGATCCTTCTTGGTGATCCAGTAGCGAATGCCGTCATAGGTGACGTTCTTTGCCTTAGCCTTAAGATCAAGTTTGTAGCACGCTTCGCCGTTGACGGTTTCCTCGCCAGAGATCTTACCGTCATAGTCACGATTATAGTTAGTCGAGGCGATGTCGCCATTGGCGGCTTGGCCCATCAGCTTTTGCCGTGCCGAGATCGCCACTGGCTTTTTCAGTCCCGGCTTAAAAAACCATAGATTCCGGTCGTTAAAGAGCATCGTCTCGCCCTTGTTACGAGCCGGCTGCATGGCTTCGGCAAGCGCATCGACGCCCTTGACCTTGACCTGGTAGTGAACCTGATTGGTCGTGCCATCCTCAAAGGTCTGGACATCGATCTCCCAACTAATCCCTTCGCCAACCGCGCCACGTGCCCGGTCAGAATCCTTGAGCAACTGCCCGGCGTCGACTGGAGCGGCCTGAGCCGCCTTTGGCGCAGCCTCCGCACCGCTGGCCAATGAAGCATGTCCTAGCACCCAGGGCGAAAGGACAGCGAAAGCGGTGACGAGGCTACGAATCGGTGCTGTATACATCTGAGCTCTCCAGTCTGTTGGACAAATCCAGCGCTCTCAGCGCTGAGACCCCATCAATAAGATGGCGATATTCTGTTTGGCGACCGACCTGACCGCGAGCAAGGTCGTGAGTACCGCGAGGACAAAGATGACGACGGTCGCTGCGGCGACTGTACTCACAGTTGGGTCGATCCTAAGCAATAGACCCGCCGCAACGCCAGGAGGATTGAAGTGGATCTTCAACATATTGACCGCAATATTGCCAAAAAATGAGACGATTCCTCCACCAAGCACCGACAGCAGCGTCAGCAGCAGCATTTCGGCGACAAATAATTGCCGCACATGGCGCCTGGTAAAGCCCATCGAGCGCATCATCCCGATCTCCTGCGAGCGTTCGATCACCGTCATGGTCGCCGAATTGAAGATCGAAAAGATGATGACAGAGGCTAGGACGATCTTAATAAAAGACGTCATGACACTGAGGAACTGGATCGTCCCCGTATAAAAAGGTGCCACGGCCTCATCAGTCCAAGGATACACATCGACTGAGAGCCCGGCGTCCTTCAACTTCGATTTGACCGCAGCCAGCTCACGGTCCAAATGGCTGGGGTCTTTGAGCCACAGTGAGTAATAGGTCGCATGGTCGGTATCATAAAGCTTTTGCAGCAGCTTGAGTGGCATCATGATCGCGGCGCTGTTGGTTTCAGTCATGCCCGAGTTGAAGTTGACGACCGCCTCGCCATCAAGGGCCGCCATCATCCCCGACCAAGATCCAGCGACCAGCTGGACATTGCTATCTGAGTCGATCTTCTGTTTAGCATCGGCGGCCAAACAATCGGCGACCACGACGGCTTTATGGTCCGCCGGAAAGTCATCGTATACCTTCGTTTTGCCGAGGATTTTCGCCAGGCCTGTGGCGAGTCCGATGGCACCCACCGACTCAGGGTATTCCCATAGTCCCCGTCCCTTGCTGAAATCACGGATATCGGGCACCCAAGCCTTCATCTCAGGGTGAGCCCGCAGTTTACGGTCGAGATCCGGCTCGATCCCCGAAGCGAGAAACGGTACCGAGCGGCAGCCGTTGCCAATCAGCCCCATACCGACCAACTGTGGACCATGCAGCTCGACATTGGGCATGCCGCTGGCCATCTCCCGAATCACTGCCAGGTCGTGCTCATCTAAGCTGTACTGCTTCGGCTTGGTCGAAAAACGCTCCAGACCATCTTGTTTATAAATCGTCACATGACCGACACGAGTCCCAAAGATCGTGTAGACCCGAAGCCGGTTTTCCACCTGCGAAATATAACCGCCAATCGCCAGAAATGCCGCAAAACCTAGGCCGATGGCGACCCCAGTAGCGATATTACGGCGGCGGTTGCGCGCTAGGTTGCGCCATGCCATGGACCATTGGCCGGCCTTCATAGCTTCATCACCCCGTCTTGGATATGCACCAGGCGGGAGACTCGCCCCATTAAGGCTTCGTCATGGGTCGAGAACAAAAAAGTCACCTTGCGCCGGGCGTTGAGCTCCAGCATCAAATCGATGATTTTATGCGAATTGGTCGAATCGAGGTTGGCGGTCGGCTCATCGGCAAGGACCAAATCCGGGTTTCCCGCTAAGGCCCGAGCGATGGCGACGCGCTGGCGCTGGCCGCCCGACAGTTGATCAGGAAGGTTGCGCTTAAGGCTTTCCAGACCGACGTCGGCGATGGCATTGGCGACGCGCTCAGCGCGCTGCGCCGGATTGATGTCGCTATTGATCAGCAGCGGCAGCTCGACGTTTTCCTCGACCGAGAGCACCGGGATCAAGTTAAACGACTGGAAGATAAAGCCGATCTTACGGTTGCGAAGGCGGCTTAGATCATCATCGGCGAGTTTGGTCACCTCGACCGAGTCAAACTGAATACTGCCGCTATCGGGCTGATCGATGCATCCAATCATGTTCAGCAGCGTGCTCTTACCAGAGCCAGAGGCGCCGACCACGGCTGTAAATTCGCCTTTATTTATCTTTAAGTCGATGCCTCTGAGCGCAGTCACCATCGTTTGGCCAAGGCGGTAGCTTTTTTGCACCCCTTTAAGCTGTACGATTGGCTCAATCGTTTTTAGTCCCTTGTCCATAAATCTCCATCACCAGTCGTGGCGGTACGAGAGGTACTCGACCGATTTTGCGTAGCCGCGCAATTCGCCGTCTTTGGGACCGGTCGAACCTGCGCTGGCTAGTGACACCGTACCATGATCTCCGGCTTTATAGTCTAAACTCGCATAAGATAATGAGCTATGATCGGCGAGCGCGTAAAAGGTCCTAGCATCGAACATCAGGTCGCGGATCGTCAGAAAGTCTGGCACGTGCAGCGATACATAGCCATAGCGCTGCCCCGGAAGGTCCAGGCCAGAACCGAGAAAACGCCGCACATTATCACCTAGAACGGCCAGCTGCAGCGGGTTTCTCGAGGCGACGGCGGCAGTTGCCGCCTGAAATTGCTGCCGCGTATAGCCGGCCTCGTTGAAGATATATTCCCCGCGGACAATGACGCCGTTAATAAAGTCATACTTCAGGCCTGCAGCAGCCAAAGTGAAGGTTTTTCGACTGTTCTGGAAGGCCTGCACGAAGGTCGTCTGCTGCTGGGGTCCAAGCCGCGTAGCCACGGTATTTGCCTCAGGATACCAGGCGTCACTACCCCACTGATGGCTGATATCAGCAAACACCGAAAGACCATCGAAAAACGGGAGTCCTGAGCTGAAGTATTCACCGACCCACGGCAGCCCATGCTGGTAGGCGCCGGCGACGATGCCAAAGTAGTCGGATCCTTCGTTCCAGTTGTACTCGGATTTAATCAGCGCTTTTGGCTGCCACACCTCATCTGCAACAAAGGTCGTCTTATCTTCAGGATTGTCTTTGACCTCGGCCATGACGACGGTGCTAAAGGACTTGCCGGCACTAAAATTCAGCCGAGCCAGGTTGTGGCCGCGGACCTCGTAGAGGATATTCCGCTGCACTGCGGTTTCATGAAAGATGCGGTTGCTTGGACTCAGGGCCTCAGCCGAACCCCACTGGTAGCTCTGCAAACCATAGGAAAAACTCAACGACTCCGAGACAGTCCACTGGCCAAAAGCCTCGCTTAGATAGCTAGTCGTCGCGCTGGACGGGTCGCGCTCATGCTGGTCCACCTGGACTAGGCCATAGGTGTAATGGACCCTGGGCCTGGCGATCAACTGCACGTTCTTGGCGGTGATTTTGATGTTCGGCCGTAGTTCTGAGGTCAACACGTCGTGCGGCGCCTGAATGTTTTCGTTGCTCGGATTGAGCGGACTGCCCTTATCTAGATCGAGGTGCTCTGCGACCGTCAACAAGGATAACGTACCGCCAAAGACCAATCCGTCGGGGGCAGGAGCGGCGACGGCTGACGTCGCAGCGCCTATTCCGGCTGTGACGACTAGAACGTGGAGGGTACTCAAGCGGCGGTGTCGAACATCAAGTGAGTGCATCGGAGATTCCAGATCATTAATGGTGTTTAGCCGTGGTCGCCACCTTATGCTTGGTCATGTGCGCAAGGTAGGCAATCAGGTGGTTCAATTCTTCATCCGGCAGGGAGCTCTTCGGGAAGGCGCTCATCCGCGACTTCGGAAAGTAACGCAGATCCTGGGGATTGCGAATCAAGCGACGCAACGACCGGCGATTCAGATACTCGGTAGGGCCATAGGGCACATTGAGGTCGGGCCCGACCTCGGCCGTTCCTTGACGGTTCATCGTGTGGCACGGAAAGCAATTTTTGGCGAAAGATGCAAAGCCCTGCTGCACCTCGGCGCTGGCTGGCTCAACTGGAAAGATGGCGGGATAAAGTTGCCGTAGATTTTCTCTGAGACTAAATCCAACCAGCTGAAACGGCCACTCTTCAGGGCCTATCTGCGACAGTTTAGGCTGCGGCCACACCAGATAGAAAGGCCCAGCTGAGGGACCACCAGCCTTCACAGCGGGCCAAGGCGCATCCGGGGTCTCGATCGCAATATAAGCTACGGACTGATGCTTATCGCTGTTTAGTAGACGTTCCTTGCTGATCGGGGCAGAAAAGCCGTCCAAGCACTGGAACTGAATAACCGCCTGTGGCGATATTTTTTGGTTAGCGAAGAGCTTGGCCGCTGGCACTGCCTGGTAGCTCATCTTTCGCCCTGGATAGCTGGCATCGGCGGCGACTTCAATATGCTCGAGATCAGGGCGCTGCAGCAATTCGGAGCGCTTGTAGACCACTTTAGTATCACCGAAGTCGAACGTCAGGACTGGATCCACTGGGCCATCTTCCGCACGCAGCTGCGGGCTGTTGGCAATGAGCCAAGCCAGGCAGAAGGCGGATTTCCAGCGACCATGCAACATGAAGCTAGCTTTCCAAGGGACAAAGTTTACAGCATGAGTCGAACAGTATCACCGACTCGGGTAGACTTGCGCAAGTCCCGAATCCGCACGGCTTACGTGAGAGGATTTAGCGAAGCTCCAGGTGCTACCCGAGTGCTTCCAAGGTTTGTCTGCTGCCCGGAGGTGATGCCATCATGGTATTCTTGGCGCAACGGTCCCCTGACATCATCGACTATGAAGGAGCAATTTATGATCCGATTTGGCGCCGTAGTGGCTGCTCTCGCTTTGTTTACCACCACCCAGACGGCCCGTGCAGCCGATGGCAGCAGTGGTTGCGGACCTGGTTGGTACATCTTTAAAGATGTGTCGCTGGTATCTTCGTCGCTGCGGGGGACAACCAATGGGATTCTCTTTCCCGTGACAACGATCGGCATGACCTTTGGCACGTCCAATTGCTCGGCGCATAAGATCGTCGACAACCAAGGCGAGAGCGTCAAGTTCGCCACCCTCGCCTATCACGACCTAGTGGTGCAAATGGCGCAAGGCAAAGGCGAGCATCTGGCTGCCTTTGCCAACACGCTGGGCTGTCCATGGCAGACCCAACTTGAATTCAACCGCACCCTGCAGGCATCGTTCCAGCGCATCGTGTCCACCGACGCAGTCGCACCCGAAGCTATCGTCGACCAGGTCCGCGTTGAACTGCAAACGCAGCCGCTCCTGGCTCAGGCATGCAGCGGCGCGGTAGGTTAACCGTAGTGCTCCCACACCTGGCGTTGATGTCTCTACTCAGCTTCGTCGGCAGCGCCAATGCGGCCACCTTGGAGCCCGGAGGGGACCGTACGCTAGCGACCTTGGCGCAGGATGAAGGCTGGTTGGCCCTTGGCCATTGGCGCCCCACCCTGACTCAAGGCTGGCGCAGCGACATCGAGCCAGGTGCCTTTTTTCTCGCGACTGACGGCAGGGACTCCCCGGCAGCTGAGTTGGCTGCAACTCTTAAGGTCATGGCTACGGGCGCACCGGTTGGCCCCAACCATTGGCCCGGACCATGCGCCCTGCCAGCCCGCGCGACTTTTTTGCGCCAGCGCGGCTGGCCAGTCGCTTCGGCCTTTTGCCCAGAGTACGCCGCCTTTCGCCGCAAGCTCGATGTTCATAGCGCGACTTTGATCTTCGCTTCTGCCTACGCCAATAATCCGGCGTCGATGTTCGGCCACGTCGTCCTGCGGCTTAACCACCGCGCCAGACCGAATGGGCAACAGCCCACGCTGTTTAACGAGACCGACGCGACGCCGCACCTGCTCGACAATAGCGTCGCCTTTCTGGCGCAAGTCGGCACCGACGATGACCCGTTATCCTATGCTTATAAAGGTCTGACTGGAGGCTACCCAGGCGCCTACATGATCGACCCTTACTACGTCACCGTTGCCACCTATACCGACGGCGAAAGTCGCGATCTCTGGGAATACGATTTAAACCTCAGTGAGGCCGAGGTCAGCCTCCTCGTGGATCACGTCTGGGAAGTGGCCACACTCGCCCATTTCCCCTACTTCTTTGCCCATGGCAACTGCGCCTACCAAATTTTAAGCATCATCACCGCAGCCAGGCCCAGTGCACATCTCATGGCGATGACCGGACCGGTGGTACTGCCCTTGGAGGTCGCCAGACAAGTCCATGATCAGCTTGGCAGCACCGCTGCGGTGCGCTGGCGGCCGTCGCTAAAGCGCCAACTTAAAACGAGTTTAGGCCGTTTAAGCCACGACCAGCGTCGACGCTTCGACGCACTGCGAAGTGACCTTCAGGGACTACAAGCAGAGACCTCGCCGCAGGTGGTCGACGCCTTGATCGCCGCCTTGAATTTCCAGAAATTTGACAGCCACAACCACTTAAGTGCCGAGCAGCGCTATGCCTTTCGCGCCGCGCTGGTACACCGGGCCGAATTGGGCCCAAGTGACGACCTGAGCCCAAGCGAAGAGACCCCAGTGGCCCCAGATGCCGGCCACCTGCCGGCGCAAGCGCGCCTGGGTGGAGGCGTGCATCAAGGCCACGGCTTTGCCACCCTGGTCGTCAAAGGCGGCCTACACGACTTCCTTAGCGACAGTCGTGGCTACGAATCGTTTGCCGCCATCGACTATTTGGAGGCCGCACTGCGCTACTACGATGCAGATCGCAGCCTCCAACTGGACCACGTCACCGTGGTGGCCGTGAACTCACTCGCTCCCTTCGACCTCGTCAGTAAGGACTGGTCCTGGCGCGCCGGTATCGCCTGGCAGCCGATCGAAGGACGTGCCTATGGTGGGATGAAGTCCCACCAGCTGCGCGGCGAGCTAGGCGCTGGCTTAACCTGGGGGTTTTTTGCCAACCACCTGTCGCTGTTTAACCTCGCGCTGATTGCAGCGGACGCAAGTCCCGGCTTGTATCACGGCCTACGACTCGGCCCTGGCTTGGCGCTGGGAATCGTGGCCCAGTGGGGCGCCTATCACCTACTTGCGGAGTGGACCGAGCGGCGCGACGTCATCCACGGTGACGACAGTCGCCGCTGGAGCTTCGGCCAAAGCCTCAGCTTTGGTCGCGCCTGGGAACTACGCGCCGACTGGCTACTCACGTCAAGTCGCGCCACCCGCACCACGAGCGGCGCCCAGCACGACCTGCAAATAACCCTGGGATACGCCTTTTAAGCTCATCATTTCCGGCCGTTTAGCCGAGCTAAAAAATAATCCTAAAGTTTTATCGCCAAGATGCCGATAAGGGCGTGTCTTTGGGGGTCTAAAGCCTTCCAAGCTGAAGTTGTTTAGAGCCTCATCCCACTCCCCGTTGTCGTTGAAAGGTCCCCTCCCATGCGTCTCCCCCCCTCCCTCACTTGGATCATGTTGTCAGCCCTTAGCTGCACGAGTGGCAGCTCCAGTAACCCCGCTCCAGCGCCAATCCCCGTTGCTCCGACCGTCAACAGCAGCACGCCAAGCGACAACAACGGTGCACCCATCGCGGTAGCGCCAGCACCCGAAACAGGTCAAGCGACAGCGCCAGGACAAGCGCCAGGACAAGCGCCAGGACAAGCCGTTGCTGGACCTAAACCGTCGACAAAGCCGCCACAAACGGTGCCGACCACGCCATCAAAGGCGGTGGCCTTTGATGCCAATTTCAAGGCGTTTCAAAGCAACTGCAATTCCTGCCATGGAGCGAGAGCCCCAAGTCTAAGCACTTACTCTACAGCAGAAATCGCCCAGAGCATCAGTGGCTCATCGCCAAGTATGCCGATTGGCGGGCGCATGAGCACTACCGACACCAATGCCATCTTGGCCTACCTAAAGACCGTTCAGCAATAACCTCACGGTGCTTGTTTGTCGGTTAAATCCGGCAACGTAAACGGCCGTCTTTCACCAAAAAGACGGTCGTTTTTCGTGGTGATCGCCTCTGCCGCGGTGGCTCGGTCGGTGTAGAGTCCGCGTTCTCGGATGTGATCGATAGCTAAAAGTCCCTGAAAGATGCAGCCCAAGAGGACCACGCCCGCTGCGACTTGCCGCTGCCGCCTAGTCTTCAGCAAAAAGCTCATCGCATAAGCCCCGCCAATGGCTGCGACAGGGAACAGGATAAAATAGTTACGAGCGGTCGGTGGCCTGGTCGACCCAATAAATGCCAAGCAGATTTCCACCGCACTAGCGACCACGATGGCCTTGACCAAGGGCGGGGTGCAGCGCAAACACAGCCCCCAAACGAAGATGAGTGGCTGAACCACGCCGATCAACCCGACCACGATACCTGCCGGAATGAGCCAGGGATGGGACATGACGTAACTCAGCCGTTGCTCGGAATGTTCGGTGAGAAAGCGCGGTAGTTCGTAGGCGGCAAAGGACAAAAACCGAGCGGCGATCGTCAGCGGCTGCAGCGCATTGTGACCATTGAGCTTGGAGTTACTAAACAGCGGCGCCCACACGCTGGAGGCCCCATACTCATACAGCGTCGGCAGCAGCAGCAAGGTCGGCAAGGCAAAGCCGATGCATAGGGTCACCAGCAGCTGCCAGCGCATCTCGCGATACAGAACCTTCGCGCCAAAAGCAGCGGCAACAAAGGGCACTAGAAGCAACCAAGACAAATGTAGTTGGAGACTCCAGCCCAGCGCCAAGCCCAGCCAAAAAAAGGCCCAGCGGTCGCTCATGACGCCTTGGCGCAGCGTTGGCATGGACTCCCAAAAAGCGACGAAGAACAGACAGCTAGAAAACAGCAGATAGGAGGGATTATACACGTGTGTCGAGATGTTCAGAGTCCACGGCAAGGTGAATAGCCAAGCGTAGACCAGCGACCTAGGCAGCATCGGCAGAAGTCGCACCAGATAGGCACCGAGGACCCACAGACCGATAAATGATAAGATATTTACAAGGATCACCGGGCTTTCCGGCCACGGCGCGACAAACAGTGGCGCGCCGACCAGGATCGACTGCAGGGCCCCGGCAATCTGCTGATTGGTGTGCACCACATCTGGACCGAAAAAAGGCCAATGACCGGTCGTGAACCAATGCAGACCAAGCAGGTAAATCTGCCGCTCGTCGTCTTTCCAAAAATCCATGCTCAGGCCGTAAACGACCCGAAAGGCGAACAAGGACAGCATCAGCAGCGCGACGCGTGCCGTTTTAGTAGTCAAGCGGACACCTCGCCTAGTCGCCAAAGTCTATTGCATCATCTCCAATGGCTTACCCGGTGTCTGCTGGTACACGTAGACCATCAAGAAGGTCAAAATGGCGACCGTTACGATGCCGAGCAAGACCACCCAAACGAGATTCTTGGACCAGGTGGTGGAGCCCGTCGCGGTGGCGGACAATTCGTGGGACATAGGCTTTGCGTTCCTTGGCTGAGTGAAAGCGTCGTGGGCCGATGATCGGACATTTGATCGGACCTTTGCCAGATCGTCGTGGACATGGCAAAACCGATAGGCGTAAGGAGGATGCTTATGCAAGGAGCGGCTGAAGACAACCATTATTTGGAATCGACCGATGCAAGTCTCGGGCTTAAACCGAATTCCCCGCGGCGCCTCGACCGTTTGGCCGAAGCTCCTGGATCTTATGCTATTTTTGGCATTTGTCGGGACCGCAGCAGCGGTGGCGCGGGTCGGTGCGGGAATGTTTGTGCCGTTCTCCCCTCCATCGGTCATGCCCGAGCCCATCGATTTAAGTCCTTGGCGGCTGCCTTATTACGTCGCGCGGTCGACTCTGCGTATGTTTATCGCGCTGCCTCTTTCTCTTTTATTTTCGCTTATTTATGGCTACATCGCAGCGCACATTAAGCGCGCCGAACGGCTGATGATTCCCATTTTGGACATCCTCCAGTCGGTGCCTGTCTTGGGCTTTCTGTCGGTGACGGTCACTGGATTCATTGCCCTGTTTCGTGGCAGCTTACTCGGCTTAGAGGCGGCGTCGATTTTTGCCGTGTTCACTGGCCAGGCGTGGAACCTGACCTTCGCGTTTTACCAGTCCTTAAGGTCCCTACCCGATGATCTGAGGGAGGCTTGCCGCACCTACCAGCTCGGCCGCTGGCAGACCTTCAAGCGCCTGGAACTGCCGTCATCGGTTATTCCATTGGTGTGGAACGGCATGATGAGCTTCGGCGGCGGCTGGTTTTTCGTCTCGGCCAGCGAGTCGATGAGCGTGCTCAACACCAACTACACCCTGCCGGGCATTGGTTCCTACGTCACCGTCGCAATCCAACATAAGAACCTGCACGCTATCCTTTACGCTATCTTGGCCATCGCCGTCGTCATCATCCTCACCGACCAGCTGCTCTGGCGGCCGTTGATCGCTTGGTCGCATCGCTACAAGATGGAGCAGCAATCTGAGGCCGATGATCGGCCGGAATCCTGGCTCTACGATATGCTGCTGGCATCGCTCTGGGTCCAGGCGGTTACCAGATGGATCCAGCGGCGCTTGCGTTCTTGGACCGAAGCCTTGCCAAAGCCCGCCTTTCGGCCGGTCAAAGCGCCGGTCGAAGATGGCAAAGTCAACTGGGTTGATCGCAGCTACACCGCAGCCATTGCGATGGCTGCTGCGGTTTTGGCCTATGCCGGCCTACACTTTATCCTCGCCGAGCTAGACCTGCGCGAGGTCATACACACCGCTGGCTTAGCATTGGCCACCTTATCGCGAGTGATTGCCTTGGTCGTGATCAGCAGCCTGATCTGGGTGCCGGTCGGAGTGGCCATGGGATTTCGCCCCAAGTTGGCGCGCCTTGGCCAGCCCATGGCACTATTCTTAGCGTCGTTTCCCGCCAATTTTCTCTTTCCCTTCGCCACCGCGATCTTTCTTAAATGGGCGATTCCGATCAATATCGGTAGCGCCTTGTTGATGGCCTTTGGCACGCAGTGGTACGTGCTTTTCAACGTCATCGGCGGCGCCCAGGCGATCCCAGCCGAGTTGCGGGAAATGGCGCGAACCTTTGGCCTTCGACACTGGCCACTGTGGCGTGCCCTCATCCTCCCCGGCATCTTTCGCTTCTGGGTCACCGGGGCACTGACTGCGGCGGGAGGCGCCTGGAACGCCAGCATCGTCGCTGAGGTGGTCTCATGGGGCACCATTAAACTCAAGGCCAATGGGCTAGGCGCCTACATCGCGGACGCGACAGAAAAGGGCGATTGGCCGCGCATTACCCTGGGAGTTGGCATGATGGCCCTGGTCGTCGTGCTGCTCAATCGAACCTTCTGGAACAAGTTATACAATGTGGCGGTCAATAAATACTCGCTGTCATAGAAAAGGGGGCCGCCGTGGCTCAAGCACCAAAAAAAGTCGCCGTGGGCGTACCTCTTATCGAAGCAAAAAAGGTCAGCAAGGTCTTCAAGAGCGCTGGTGGTAGTAACGACCTAATCGTACTCGAGAGCGTCGATCTACAGTTGCGAAGTGGCGAGTTTGTCGCCTTGCTCGGCCGAAGCGGCAGCGGCAAAAGCACGCTGCTGCGCATTCTTGCTGGCCTGATGGCGCCAACCATGGGTGAGGTCATCTGCGCTAGTCAAAAGGTCGAGGGACCAAATCCCGACGTCGCGGTAGTCTTTCAAAACTTCGCCTTATTGCCGTGGCTCACGGTACTAGACAACGTCATGGTCGGACTGCGCGCCCGCGGGGTCCCCTATGACTTGGCGGCACGCCAAGCGGTCGAGGCGATCGATATGGTTGGTCTCGACGGCTTTGAAAGCGCCTATCCGAAGGAACTCTCCGGTGGCATGAAGCAGCGCGTCGGTTTTGCTCGGGCCTTCGTCATGCGCCCCAAAGCCTTGTTTATGGACGAGCCCTTTTCCGCCCTCGATGTCTTGACGGCAGAAAACTTGCGCAGTGAGATCAGCGATTTGTGGGAAGCCGGCCGGTTCGTCGCCGAGAGCGTCCTGATGGTCACCCACAATATCGAGGAGGCGGTCTTTCTTGCCGACCGCATCGTCGTCCTCGGCAATTCACCAGGACGCGTGCGAGGCGTCATTCCCGTCGACCTCGCCCGGCCGCGCAACCGCAAATCAGACGCTTTCCGTCGCCTCACCGACGGTATCTACAAAATCATGACCAACCCCAGCATCGGTGTCGACGAAGCCCTGGCGACAAAGGGCAGCAACACCTCCCTGCTGCCATTGCCCCATGTTCGTGCTGGTGGGATCGGTGGCTTCCTCGAAATCATCTTCGATCACGGTGGCGGTGGGCAGTTATCGCAATTCTCACAGATGCTGCGCTTGTCGATCGACGACGTCATGCCCTTGGTCGACGCCGTGCAGCTACTTGGCTTTGCCGACGCCAAGGATGGCCAGATCAATCTGACCGAAAAGGGCAAGGCCTTTGCCCTCGCCGACATCTTGCAAGGCAAGGAGATCTTTCGCGGCCAGATCCTCGAGCGCGTGCCGCTTATCAACATCATGCTCGATACGCTTCGCAGCAAGAATTCTCGCTCGATCAATGCCGAGTTTTTCATCGATATTCTCGATGAAAGATTCTCCTCGGAGGAGGCCGAGAAGCAATTTATGACCGCAGTCGACTGGGCAAGGTTTGCCGAGTTGCTGGAATATGATGCGAGCACGCGCTTCCTCTACGACCCATCCCTTGGCGGCGCCCTGTGACCAGCATCACATGCCTGCGCGCCGCATCGTACCGGCGCGTGCCTTGGCGCAACGGCGGCGGCATCACGGCGGAAATTGCCGTGGCACCGACAGCGGCGACGGTGGCTGGCGGCTTTGATTGGCGACTCAGTTGTGCCGAGGTCAGCGTCAGCGGGCCGTTTTCGGAGTTTGCCGGCTACGACCGCACGATCGTGCAGCTTAGCGGCACCCCGATGCGCCTAGTAAGCGGCGACAAGACCATCTGCTTACAGCTGGGGCAACCCCATGCCTTTGCCGGCGAAGACGCGGTTTACGGCGTGGTCGACGAGCCGGTGCGCGATTTCAACTGTATCGTGCGGCGCGGACGCTACGCGGCACACATCGAGAGTCTGCCGCTTGACTCAACGTCCAGCTGCGCGAGGCACTTAACAGCGCCAGTGGTAGCTATCTTTGTTGCCGAGGGTTCGGTTAAGGTGGGGTTTGAACGGACCTCCAGCGACTTACGTAGCGGAGATACCTTGCTTATTGAAGGCGACGAAGCCAAGGAGCTGTCGCTTCATGCTCTGACGCCTGAGAGTCGGGTCCTTGTCGTGTCCTTGGTGCAAGCGCGCTAACCGAGCGAGGAGCAGATCATGAGCTACCTATGGCTGAAGCAGGGCTCCAAAATCCTCACCGCCTTTGTCGCGGTTGTGGGCATGAGTTGCGCCTCCTTAGCAAGAGCCGACGTGAAGCCCGTGACCTTGGTGCTCAAGCGCGACGTCGTCTCCATGGCCGAGGTCGCCGGCAGCGATGGTCAAAGTCGTCTGGCCGCGATCGTCGCCGACGCATCCAAACCCCATCCGAAACGCCAGTTGCTTTGGCTGAAAAAACAGGGGGCCAACCTCATCATCGCCGGCGAGCAAGCTTTAAGCAGCGACGACGGCGCCTTCGATGTCTGTCGGCTGCATGGGCCTAAAGCCCCTGCTGAGATCTTAACGCTGCGCCCCGACGGAGTCTACCGGCTTGGAACAAAAACCCCGCTAGCCGCGACGGACAACATCTTCGCCCAGCCCAGCGATGATTCGGTGCCCCGCGTGCACCTGTGTTTTCAACTGTTCCCCGGTGAGGCTCCGGCCTTAGTCGTCCCTAGCCTTGGTCATCTGCAGGTGTTTCGCTCAAAGGACGATGGCGCCACCTATCAACGCTATGTACGTCTGCCACAAACCGCAAATGCCAATTATAACTGGACCAGCACGGCGCTCAGAGGCGAGCAACTGGAGACGACCCAGCTGATCAGCGTGCGCCTCGACTTCCCCGCCATCACCGCGCTGGACTTCGACGGCGACGGTCGAATCGACCTATGTTTAAGCCGCGGCGAAAGCTTGCAGTGCTACCTCCAGGGCTCCGGCGGTTTTGCCGAGAGCCAACAAAAGACCTTCTTCTTTCCGGTTCGCTCCGACGCCGAAAGGCAACAGCAGAGCATCCGGACGATTGGCCAATTGGTGGAGCTTGAAAAAGGGGCCTTGCCTGTCTACATCGTCAGTAAAACCGAATGGAACGTGAGCGACATGCGCACGACGGTCTACATCTTTCGCCAAGCCAAGGCCGGCGGCTTCATCGGCAAACCAGGGCAAATCATCTCGCGCAAGGGCTACTTTGCCTACCAAGAATACCTTGATTTGGACGGCGCCGGACGCAAAGACCTCGTGGCGCCGGTTGCCGCCTTGGGCTGGTCCGACCTGATGAGCATCTATTTGGCCAAGGCTGCCGACATCGATTTTGTGCGCTATAAAAATCAAGATGGCACCTTCGCCACCCTGCCAGAAGACCTGCACAGTTTGAGCTTTCCTGTCGACTTTAAGCGGCTGACCTCGGTGCTGGGCTCGTTGCCGCTGTGGCAGATTCGGCTACCGAACAAAGAGGCCGACGTCAGTGGCCACGACGTCGCCTTTTTTCCCGCCAAAGAGGCGATCGATCTGGTGCGTCTGCAAAAGCGAGAGGGCGCGTTAGTCGGAGTGCCGCTGGGACACATTCCCGTGACGGTTGGCTCAGAGGTGATCGCCAGCGATCTCGACGGCAACGGAATCAATGAAATCATCTTCACTTGGCCACGCGAACCGGGCCAACAAAACAAGGTCGTCATGGTCGATTTGAAGGACCTCTGAACTTGACGCTGCCTGCCTGGCACTCCTATGATCCCGTCCATTGGACCGTCATAATAAGGGGAATTCCATGGGACATAAGCATCTAACCTTGCCTGCAGCCTGGGCTTTTCTTACCGTCGCGGCGACGAGCGCACCTCACGCCTTGGCTTTGCCGCTCGGCAATGAGTGGCAGACGCCTGATTTTACAGAGGTCTCTGATGACTCGCTGACGGAGGCGGGTGTCGACTTTAGTTCGACCGTGGCACTGAGCAACTGCTCGGGATCGCTGGTTCGCTTCAACACCTCAAAGGCCGACGACAAGGCCTTGATCCTCACCAACGGCCATTGCTACGAAGGTGGCTTTATCAAAGCCGGTACGGCCATCGTCGACCGCGATTCGCATCGTTCGTTTAGTCTGCTCAATCGCAATGCCAGCGGATCCCTCGGCACGCTGCGTGCCGAGAAGGTCGTCTACGCAACCATGACGGATACCGACGTCACGCTTTACCGCTTGACCGCAACCTATCAAGAGATCCAAAGCAGCTTCGGTGTCGAGCCGCTCACCATCGCTGACAAGCACCCAGATGCCGGGGATCCTATTCGCATCGTCTCTGGGTACTGGCGCCGCATCTACTCCTGCTCTATCGATCACTTCGTCAACAAGCTCCTAGAGGGTGGCTGGACCTTCCGCGATTCGATCCTGTTCAAACAGCCAGGCTGCAACACGATCGGCGGCACCTCTGGATCACCCCTCATCAATGCTGACACCCATGAGGTTATCGGCATCAACAATACGATCAACTCCGGTGGTGAGCGTTGCAGCGTCAATAACCCCTGTGAAGTCGACTACGAAGGGCACATTTCGGCGACCAAGGGCGCGGCTTACGGCCAGGAGCTGTATCAGTTCTACCGCTGCTGGGGCGATGCCAACCAATTGGACTTGGACAAACCCGACTGCAGTCTGGTCAAGCCGTAAGGTGCGTCTACGCTTTCTTCCGGCCAGATGGCGATCTTGGACCATATCCAAACCGGCGCTTCGTCGGTGCTGATCCCATCTGGCACTAGAAACCGGAGGTCGATGCCTCCTGGGGGCGCTCACGTGTCAAAAGCATCTAGTCCATGATGCTGGCACGCAAAATGCAGCCTGAAGGGTGACCGCAACGTGGCGCTGCCATTGCGCGCAACGAAACTTTCGCTTTTTGGAGAGCATATGCTGCTAGTGAGCGAGGTGCTTGCCTCGAAGAAGTCACCTGATGTCCACACCGTCGCGCACGACGCCTCGGCCCATGAGGCGAGGGCCATGCTTGCTGCACGGGATCTAGGTGCATTAGTCGTTACCGAACACGGCCGCTTTATCGGAATGATGACTGAGCGTGACTACGTTCGCAAGATCGTCCCTAACGACTCTGCACCGAGAGAGGCACGCGTCCGCGACATCATGTCCGCTCGCTTGCCGTTCGTCACGCCAGAAACCACTATCGAAGAATGCATGAAGTTGATGACAAAACTCCGAGTTCGCCATCTACCTGTGCTGTCCGGCAATCGTCTTGTTGGCATCCTTTCCATGGGGCTGACAGCAGCTTGCAGTAACCATAATTAAGACTAGTCAAACCTGATCATCAAGATCTACATTTCCTTTTGATTTAGCCACCAAGGAGGTCCCCATGCTTCTCACAATTGGTGAACTGGGTATCGCAATTGGAGTGTCTGTCGTGACCCTTCGTCGCTGGGACAAAGCAAACGTGGTCAGGCCTCAGCTGCGAACTGCTGGCGGACACCGACTCTACTTACTTGCCGACGTCTTGCACAAACTTGGTGCCGCCCCGAATGCGGACCAGAGTGCAGAGACTGCTAGGGTGGTGGTCGGGGATGCTCGTGTGTCTTATTTTGATCAAAAACAGGATTTGGTGCGGCAGAAGGAGCG